>JAFZOG010000148.1 GCA_017550745.1 Clostridia bacterium
AGCGCTACGTTGACCGGAGCAGCGCCGAGCGAAGCGAGGCTGAGGACGGGCAATCCTTGGATTGCCGCCCGAAACCCGCGCTTCCGCGCAGCGGAGCAGCGTGGGGCGACCAAAGCAACGCCAGGACGGAAAAGACGCCGATAGATGTTAAACTTTTAGAAGAAGAATAGTATTATACGCCGGAATACGCCGCAAAGCCGCAGTCAATAGGCAGCACCACGCCGGTGACGGCGGAAGCGGCCTTATCGTCCGTCAGGAAGAACACGCCGCCCAGCAGTTCTTCGGAATCCACGAAGCGGCCCATGGGCGTGCCTTTGAGGATTTTCTCGGAGCGGGCGGTGGGCGTGCCGTCCGGGTTAAAGAGCAGGGCCCGGTTCTGGTTGCTCACCAGGAAGCCGGGGGCGATGGCATTGGCCCGGATGCCGCTGCCCGCGAAGTGCGTGGCCAGCCATTGGGTGAAGTTGGAAATGGCGGCTTTTGCACCGGAATAAGCGGGAATTTTGGTCAGCGGGATATAGGCGTTCATGGAGGATATGTTCAGGATGCAGCCGTGCTTGCGCTCCACCATGTCCTTGGCGAACACCTGGGTGGGCAGCAGGGTGCCCTGGAAATTCAGCTTGAACACGAAATCCACGCCGGAAGCGTCCAGGTCGAAGAAGGTCTTTTGTCCCTCCTTCGCTTCATGCTGGTATTCGTTGTCGGTGGTGGCCCGGGGATTGTTGCCGCCCGCGCCATTCACCAGGATGTCGCATGGCCCCAAGTCTTTCAGCACCTGCTGATGCACTTCTTCCAGCGCCGCCGGGTCAAGTACGTTGGCTTTGTACAAAATGCTGGGGCAGCTGGACTATATCCCTGTGGACGGAAACGAGGAACGCATGACCCCCGCCGATCCCCTTTCCCCGGAAGCCAAAGCCCTGGGCGAAGCCCTTGCCCCGCTGGGCTCCGGCGTCAGCCTCCTGTTCGGCACCCCCGAGCAGCATGTGCCTGAAATCCATTTCAAGAGCCGGGAAGACCTGGAAGAGACCGCGAAGAAGGGCGAGGAACTCATCCGTGCCACAGCGGCGAATATCGACTGGGACAATATCAAGAAGGTGCTGGACGACTATCAGGAGTATGTGGCCCGGCTGCAGGAGAAGTATCCCCGCCTGAAAGGCGCGTACTGATTGGCCGGCGAAAGCGCATGCGGACAGCATCAGCAATTGAACAGCCTTAGAATAAAATTCCTCCCGTTCAAGACGCGGTTCCGACTGTCAACCGTCTTGAACGGGAGGAGCTTTTTTTGTGGGCCTATATACAACCGCAGCCATCAGTGCTGGCTTGGCTGATTTGCGGTTTCTTATTGATTCCCCGGCATCTTTAGCATGGTAAAGTTCATCTTGCGCATGCCAAAGCCGCTGGTGAGGCCGGACAGGTCGGCGCTGCTGGTATCCAGCAGCTTTTCCGGTTCGGCGGACTGGCCGTCCCGGGTGGAGGGAATTTCGCCGCTGATCTGGCCCAGCACGCTTTCGGCCCGCAGTTCCGCCGCCGTTTGGATGCCCTTGGCTGTGGCGTCGAACTGGTCATAGTCGCAGAACGCGGTGGGATCGGCTTCCACGTAAGTATCGATCTGGCTGCGAATCCGCTCCAGGACTGCTGCCAGCCCGCCGCCCAGGACGTATTCCTCACTGAGCTTACGCAGGTATTCATGGTACTGGGCCAAATATTCTTCGTTTTCCAGCAGCGCCATGAAGAAATCCCGCTGAGAAAGGTCGCTGACGGTGAAGGGCGTGTCAATGGGGAAATTGACGTAATCGCTGCCGTCGCCGGACACGCTGAAGGACTGGTTCATATCCCAGGGAATCAGGTTCAGCCTGCCATTCTGTTCATACAGGTAATAGTTGTGCGTCTCCTCGTCGGTCAGGCCGTCATTGTTGTAGATGAAAGCCTGAATGGCCATATACTTCAGCACGTTGTCCACGTCCACAAAGTCACCGATATTGTCCCGCTCGCTGACGTGCCTGAGGGCCTCCACCACCCGCTGGTGATCCGTGTCGTCGCTCTTGAACTTGGACGAATCCCAGATGCTCTGGTAGGTTTCCAGGTCGTCCCCCACGTAATTGAGGGCCCGGGCCAATTCGGAATCGCTCTTGGCTCCGCTGTTGCCGCCCATGCCGGGCATGGCGAAATTGAAGCCCTGGGGCCTGTTTCCCTTCTCGCTTCCTTCCGTGTCCGCGGGTATTTGCCCGCCAAAGCTGGCGCCGAAGCCTTCACCGTCTCCCTGGCCTGTGAACGCCGGGAAGCCGCTGCTGCCCTCCGTCTGACCGTCAAAATCCGGCATGGCGGGGAAGCCGTTTCCGGACTTTCCGCCAAAGCTGGCGCCGAAGCCTTCGTCGTCATCCTTCAGCGTATTCTGCTCTTTGTCGCGGTCGTCGCCTTTGCCGAGCTCCGGCTTGTACAGCTTTCCGTAATCTTTGCCATAGTTGCGCTTGGCGAAGGATTTATCCACGCCCTCCAGGGCCAGATAACAGCCGAAGTATTCGCCGTTGTGATACACGATGGCGTAATTGTACAAGCTGGCATCCGCCCCCAGGAAAGCGTACATATCATAGGCGATGGCTTCCTTCAGCTGGCCCGGATCCTGGAAGCCGTTGTTGAGGATCAGCACGTCCAGCCCGTCGCAGGTTCGTTTTTTCTCATATTTATCAAACTTGATGCGCCAGCTGAAGCGTTCCGAACCGCGGCTGGATACGCTGGCCAGGCTGGAGTTTCCCTTGGGCCGGATCGCCACGTTTTCATACAGCACGCCGTTGACCACCAGATTGCAGGCAGAATATTCCTCGCTGGAAGCGTTGGCGATCATGCTGTTCCAGGTTTCGTCGTCCATCTGGATGTCGATTTCGATGGGCTTGCTTTGGTCAAAGAGCGTTTGCGCATAAGTGCTTTTCTCCGCAAGGCCGGCTGGAAGGCCGGAGATTGTACTCAGCAGCAGAATCAGCGCCAGAGTAAAAGACAGCTTCTTCATTGCATTTTCACCTTACTTACATCATTGTCCAATTCGCCGTTATTCAAACGGTCACCTTTTTTGTGTCCGGAAGGGCCATCGCTTAATCAGATGCCTGACTTCGATCGCTGCTTCCTCCTCCTTTTTCCGGATTGCCATGATTATAATCGGCTTTCCTTATATGAACTTTAAAATGAACTTGAAAAACTGTTTCCGGAAACATTGCTTGCCTGCAAAAACCGTGTCTGCATGATGCGCTTACGTTCTGTCGCCACGGCTTTTCACCGTAAAGCGGAATGAAAAAAGGGGCGTCTGACCAACGCCCCAAATTATTACGGAAACCTGATGATGTTACTTCCCCATGAATTCCTGAAGCTGGCGGTTCACTTCGGCAACGTATTCGTTGATGCCGGCGGCCTCCAGTTCGGCGATGGCTTTGGGATACTCGGTCTCAAAGTCCACATAGCCGTACAGGATGGGATCGATCTTCTTGTACGCTTCGATGCAGGCGGTTTCGATGGCTTCAAAGCCGGTGTTGTCGAAGGCGAAGCCCAGCATGGCGGAGGCGATGGCTTCATCGTCCCAGTGCCTGTAGGTCTCGATATATTCGTCGCTCACGCCCTCGCCGAACACTTGGTAGTTGGCGTTGCGGAACATCCACTCATAGAAGTAGCCGTCGCCGCGGGCGGTTTCGGACAGGGTGACCAGCCGGCCGTTTTCATCCAGCTTCCAGTCCTTGCCTTCCTCGCCGTAGAGGCAGAAGAGGTAGTTTTCCTGGCTGCCCCACAGCCAGGCCAGGAATTTCAGCGCGCCTTCGGGGTTCTTGGCGGAATAGGGAATGCACAGCACTTCGCCGCCGGTGGCGTTGATGTAGCGGGGCTTTTCAGGGGCCAGCAGGTAGTTCTTGAGCACCGCGTCGGGATCGGCCACCTTCACGCTGCCGATGATCTCGTTTTCCTTGCCCAGGGAGCCTTCCACCCACAGGTACAGGCCGGTCTGCATGCGGCTGTCGCGCTCGTTGTACTTGATGGCGACTTCATCGCCGTACAGGCTGTCCAGGAACATTTCGCGGTTGAATTTCGCCACTTCCTGGAACGCCTGGGTGTGGGCGTAGCTGTAAGCCTGCTTGCTTTCCTCGCCGAACACCACCAGATCCTGGGAAGCCACCCAGGTGTACTGCTCCTCGGCAAAGTTGCGGGTGAGGGGCTTAAAGATGATGTCCGCCGGGCCCTTGAACTGGGGCAACTGCTCCTGCACGCGCAGGGCGAATTCCCGCAGGTCGTCAGCGGTCTTGACTTCGGTCATGCCCACTTTTTCCAGCAGATCCTGGCGCAGGCACACGAACTGGAACATACCGGAGGACGGGGCGTAAGCGGAAGGAATGCCGTACTGCACGCCGTTGATTTTGCCGCCCGCCAGCTGGCTGTCGGGTATGATTTCCTTCATGGATTCGGGCCAGCACTTGGCGATCAGCTCATCCAGGGGCTGGGCTTCCTTGTTGTTCACCATGCTGGACAGGTCGGGCAGGCCGTCCCAGTACAGGTCGATGGGGTCGTTGGCGGCCAGCATCAGTTTTTTCTGGTCCCAGTAGTCCGCCCAGGACAGGAAGCGGAAGTTGACCTTCATGTTCAGCTCGTTCTTCACCTTTTCCTCGAACGCGCCGTTCAGGAACGCGGCCATCTCATCGGTTTCCTCGCCGGGGTACAGGATAGTGATTTCCTCCAGCCCGTCCGCCTGCGCCATCAGGGGCAGCATCAGGGACAGGGCCAGCATCAGCGCCAGCGCCAGGGACAGCAGTTTTTTCATGTGAAAACCTCCTTATACTTGTTAAGCGGATTCCCGCTTGAGTTACGGTCAAACGCTCGGCATACTCCCATTCGGGGCCCGCCGAGACAGCCGTTCTTATTCCTTCACAGCGCCCGTCATGATACCGCGGACGAAGTAACGCTGCACGAAGGGATACAGGAAGATGATGGGGCCGATGGTGATGATGGTGACGGCCATTTTCACGGTTTCGGCAGGCAGGCGGATGGAGGCCGCCGCGCCGGACGGGACGCGGCCCGAGGAAATGGCGTTCACGTTGGACACGATGGAATAAAGGTAATACTGCAGCGGATACAGATTCCTGTCGCTGATGAACATGAGGGCGTGCCACCAGTCGTTCCAGTAGCTGAGGGCGTACATCATGCCGACGGTCAGCAGGGCGGTGGTGGACAGCGGCAGGGCCACCTTGAAGAAGATCGTCCAGTGCCCGGCCCCGTCGATCTTGGCGGCGTCATAAAGGCTGGGCGAAATGGCGCTGAAATACGTGCGCATCAGGAACATGTTCCACACGCTGAACATGGCGGGAATGATGAGGGCAAAAATGGAATCCCGCAGGTTGTACCAGTTCACGCAGACCACGTACCAGGGCACCAGGCCGGCGGAAAAGATGGAGGTAAAATTGCAGATGAAGGCGATCACATTGCGGTAGCGCATTTCCTTGAGGGAAATGGCGTAGCTGATCATGCAGGTGACCAGCATGGCCCCCAGGGTGCCGACCCCTGTGATGAGCACCGTCACGCCGTAGGATTTCAGGATGCGCGCGCCGCTGTGGGCGAAGATATAGGTGTAGGTGTCCAGCGTCCATTCCCGGGGAAAGAGGCGGTAGCCGTCGGAGGCGATGACGCTTTCCGGGGTGAAGCTGACGGTGACGGTGAGGAGCAAAGGATACAGGCAGATGAGCCCGAACAGTCCCACAAACGCGTAGGAGAGGATTTTTACCCAGCGGTCGTTCCTGCTCTGGCGGATGGGATGCGGCGCGTCGTGTCCATTCTTTTTCATCAGAACAGCCCCTCCCCGTCATTGACCTTCTTGGCCGCCCAGTTGGCGATCAGGATCATGATCAGGCCCATCACGCTCTGGCACAGGCCGATGGCCGTGCTGAAGCCGAAGCCCATGGAGCGCATGGAGGTGTACACGTAGGTGTCGATGACCTGCACCTCATCCAGGATGGTGCTGTTCTGCCCCACCACGCCCCAGATCATGCCCATGTCGCCGAAAAAGATGCGGCCTATGCTCATGAGCACAAGGATGACCACGTTGGGCTTCAGCATCGGCAGGGTCAGGTGGAGGATCTGCTGCCAGCGGCTGGCTCCGTCGATGGTGGCGGCCTCGTACAGCGAGCCGTCGAACCCGGCCATGGCGGCCATATAGATGATGGAGTTGTAGCCCGCCCATTTCCATACGTCCAGCAGGATCACGATGGGCTTCCAGTGCCGGGGTTCCGCGTACCAGCGGATGGGCGTCTGGCCCAGGGCCAGCAGCAGGCGGTTCATCACGCCGTTGGCCCCGGTGAGGATCAGCTCGCCGGAGCGGCGGTCAACGCGGAAATTGGCGGTGAGGAAGCCGTACAGGATCGCGCCCACCACCACCCAGCTCAGGAAGTAGGGAAAGAACATGGCGCTCTGGGCGATTTTCTTGAAGGGGCCGTTCTTCATCTCGTTCATGAAGATGGCCAGGGTGATGGGCAGGACCGTGCCCAGAATGAGGCCCCAGAAGTTGATGATGAGCGTGTTCTTGATGGCGTTCCAGGCGTAGGGGTTGCCGTTGAAAAAATAGCCGAAGTTCTGCAGGCCCACGTAGGGGGAGCCGAACACGCCGTCCACCACGTTGAACTTGGTGAACGCCATGTACATGCCGCCCATCGGCAGATAGCAGAACAGCAGCAGGAGCAGCAGCGCGGGCACGCACATGATGTACAGCGTGCCGTTATGCCGCATTTCCCACAGGAAGCCTCGCTTCTTCCCCAAGGTTTACGCCTCCTTCCGGTAAGGGTCGCGTCCGATCTTTGGAACCTCTTCTTTCAGCAGGAACATCCCGGTATCGTGGAATCTTTCGCCCCTGTCCCAAGCGGCGAAGAGCCCTCTTTCCAGGCTGCTTTTCGGCTTCCGCTCCCGGTAATCCGCGTTCGCGTCGCCCAGCACCTCCAGGCGGGTCATCTCGTCGCCCTCCGGGGTGGGGTAACGGTAAAACTGCCGCTGCACCCGGATGATGTTCCTGTCCGGCGGCAGGATCGCGGAAAGGCCGGGATCGTACAGCCAGGATTCGCTCCAGAAGCCGATGTACCGATATTCAGGGAAATACTGTTCGTAGAATTTGAGCGCCATCTCACAGGAGCGTTTCACCCGCTCAGGGGTGTAACCCATGCCGCCGGGGATATGCAGGGCCAGCAGATAGTCCCCGTCGTGAATCGCCTGCGCCCAATCGCGCTTGTTCAGCGTGACGGTGTTCGGGAGGATGTACCCATCCGGATGCACAGGATTGCCGGTGACGGCGTCCCCCGTTTCATAAAACACCGTTTCAAAGGCGCCCGGATCGTGAATGCCGTTCACCCCGTCCAGCTGCCCGTCCCGCCGCACCTTCACGCCGCCCTCCCAGAGAGCGGCAACTTGGCCGGTTTCCCGGTTTCTCCAGGCATGGGGCGCGCCGCCCCAGCGGTAGGGGATGAAGTAAAACCGATCCATCAGGAAGATGCCGCAGCAGTAGAAATTCATGTCCCAGGGGTAATCGTCGAAGGTGATATCCCCCGTTTCCACGAATTTGCGCAATTGCTTCCGGGTCATGCGCTCGGGAATGTCCATGTCATAGTTTTCCGGCACGCCCCGCCGCCTAAGGGCTTTCCTGCCTTCGATCACGCAGAGCTGGGAATAGAGGAAAGCGAAAGCGTCCCGGTCAAAGCCGGAAAGGCAGGCTGGCTTCGGCGGCTGAAAGTCGATGGCCGCGCAGCGGTTCAGGGCGCGCACGGCATCGGACGCCATGATATGGGAAATCTCCACCAGTTCGGGGACGGCGTTGGCCGCTTCCAGGGCGGCCATGAGCTGGGCCTGCTGATCCAGGGGCACGTGGTTCCAGTCCAGGGTAAACTGTAAGGCTTCTTTTGGAAGCAGCTCCGCCTCAGCGCAGGAAAGGTCGCCGATGTAGTCTTCCATGCCTTCCGGCGCGATGGGGCCGGTGACGCTGATCAAGCGTTCAAAGCGTTCCCTGGTCATGCCCCCTCCCTCTTTCCGTGGCGGCGGCGGAAGTCCGCGATGTTCACCACCGCGCCGGTCAGCCGGGCTTCCTCGGCGGCGCAGGCCATCATGTGGCTTTCCACGGAATAGCGGATTTCGGAGGACGCTTCCGCCTGCCGGCCTTCCAGCAGCGCCAGGAAGTCTTCCATGATGCCGCCGTCTCCCCCGCCGTGCCCGGTGGAGGTCAGGTCGGGCCGAATGACGCAGGATTCGCACCGGTCCACGCCGTTGGACGCGAATCGGGTGATCTCGATCTCGTTGGTATATTCGTTGGCGCGAAGCTCTCCGTCCTCGCCCATGATCTTCAGCGTGCGGGCGATGCGGTTGGTGAAGGCGCTCAGGTTAAAGGTGGCGGTCACGCCGTTTTCAAATTCCAGCGCCGTCACCTGATGGTCGCATACATTGTTGTCACAGCGGAACACGCACCGGCCGTAAGGGCCCGTTTGGATGGCTTCCCGCAGGCCCTCTTCCGTCTGATTCTCCGTCAGTACGGCGGCGGGCCAGCTGCCCATGACCGGCAGGTAGGCTTTATACGCATTGTACCGGCAGGTGTCCTGACAGGGGCAGTCCGCGCAGCGCTCCGCCGCGCCTTTTGGGGCGTTTTCCGGTTTGAAGCAGGTCAGGCTTCCAAAGGACGCCACCTGCCTGCAGCCGCTGCCGATCAGCCACACCAGCAGATCCATGTCGTGGCAGGATTTCTGCATGATAAGCGGGCTGGCTGTGTCGCTGCGCCGCCAGTTGCCGCGCACGAAGGAATGGGCAAAATGGAAATTGCCGATGTTCTCGTTGTGCTGTACCGTGACGATCCGGCCGACAGCCCCCGCGTCCAGCTGTTTCTTGATTTCCCGGAAAAAGGGGGAATACCGGAGGACGTGGCATACCACCACCCGGCGTTCCGTTTCCCGCGCCTTTTCCTCGAGAGCGAGGGTTTCTTCGGGCACGGGAGAAATGGGCTTTTCCAGCAGCAGATGATAGCCCTTTTCCATGGCGGGCATGGCCTGGCCGAAGTGATCCCTGTCCATGGTGGCGATGATGGCCGCGTCGCCCAGCTTCGGCCGGGCCAGCAGCTCCGCCGCGTCAGCAAAGCACTTGTCCGCGGGAATATGAAACTCACGTTGGGCAATTTCCCGCTTCACCGGGTCTTTCTCCGCCACAGCGGCGATGCCGTGCCCTTTTTGGCAGGCGTACCGGGCATAAATCATACCCCGCTGGCCTGCGCCAAGCAATACGAAGTCCATGTCAGATTCCCCCCGTCGCGGCGGATTGTTTACTAAACAATACCATACGTTTCATGCTTTGTCAAGAAGAAAATTACTGTTTCGGTATAATTTCGGGCAGAAAATACAGAAAAAAGAAGTTTGTTTCACGCGTAACTTGACATATGCGCTTTCTTCGATTATGATATATGAAACAGACAGCGGATGTTTTCATCCGCGGAAAGGAGGCCGCCGTGGCCAGTATCCGGGACGTGGCGCGCCTTGCGCACGTGTCTCCCGCAACGGTATCGCGCATCCTGAACAACAACCAGGTGTACAAAACCACCGACGAAACGCGGCAGAACGTGCTGCGGGCGGTGGCGGAGCTGAACTATAAGCCCCTGGTGAAAAAAACCTGTGAAACCGATCCGGAACGGACGGAAAGCCATTTTTCCGTGGGCTGCCTGCTGGCGTCCACCAAAGGCAAATACAGTGACCCCTTCTATCTTTCCATTCTGGGCGGCATCGAGGAAGAACTGAAAAGGCAGGGCGGCATGATCACCCTGATCCATACCGAGCAGGAATTGGAAAACCGGGCGGTCCTGGAACGGTTCCTGAACGCGGGGCTGGACGGCCTGGTCATGATGCGGCCCCTGCCTGAGCCGCTGTTCAGCCTGCTTCAGGCCCGCATTCCCCACATCGTGGGCATCGATACCGGCCTCATGTCCATTGACAATGTGGAATACGATCATCTGCGCGTCAGCCGGATGGCTGTGGAATATCTGTATCAGAAGGGCCACCGGCAGATCGGGTTCATCGGCGGCGGCGTGGGCGAAGCGCCGATGAAGCGCTCCCGCCGGTTCAGGAGCTACGTGGAAACCATGCAGGACTTGAACCTGAAAGTGAATCCCCAGTGGGTGCTGGACTGCGGCTGGGACGATCAGAAATGCATGGAGCTGGTGGAGGGCATCGGCACAACTCACCTGCCCACGGCCTTTTACTGCGCCAGCGACCTGATGGCCATGGCAGCGCTGCGGGTGCTGTACCAGATGGGCGTGCGCGTGCCCCGGCAGGTAGCCGTCATCGGCATGAGCAACATTGAAATGAGCCAATATGCCAATCCGCCCCTGACCACCATCGACGTGCCTACCGTTGAAATGGGCATCACCGCCGCCAAAGCCGTGTCCGCCCGCGTCCGCGGTGACGTTACGCTGCCCAAACGCATCATTCTTCCTTCCGTGCTGGTGGAGCGCGATTCAGTGTAATATTTCATTTCTGGCTTCATGGAGAAAAGTGAAAATGGAAAATTTCGCGGCTTCCGTTTTCAATTGCGCCGGTACCGCACGGCAAGAGGATGCTTATGTACGGTTTCAATTACTATACCCCCACGAAGGTGGTCTTTGGCAGGGGAACCGAAACGAAAGCCGCCGAACTCATCAAAGAATTCGGCGGAAAAAAAGTGCTGATCCATTACGGCGGCGGCAGCGTGATCCGCTCCGGGCTGCTGAAGAGGGTGACGGATACCCTGGACGGCGCCGGTATCCCCTATATCACACTGGGCGGCGCGGTGCCCAATCCCCGGCTGAGCCTGGTGTATGAAGGCATCGCGCTTTGCAAAAAGGAAAAGGTGGATTTCCTGCTGGCTGTAGGCGGCGGCAGCGCCATCGACTCGGCCAAGGCCATCGGCTACGGCGTGGCCAACGAGGGCGATGTGTGGGACTTCTATGACTACAAAAGGAAGGCGTCCGCCTGCCTGCCCCTGGGCGTGATCCTGACCATCGCCGCCACGGGCAGCGAAATGAGCGATTCCTCCGTGATCACCAAGGAAGAAGGGCTGGTCAAGCGGGGCTACAGCAGCGACTTTGGCAGGCCCAAATTCGCCATCATGAATCCGGAGCTGACCATGACCCTGCCGGATTACCAGACGGCCTGCGGCTGCGCCGATATCCTGATGCACACCATGGAGCGCTACTTCACCAACGGCGGCAACATGGAAATCACCGACGCCATCGCGGAAGGGCTGCTGCGCACGGTGATGAAGAACGCTGAAATACTGGTGAAGGATCCCAAAAACTACGGCGCCCGGGCGGAAGTCATGTGGGCGGGCAGTCTGTCCCACAACGGCCTCACGGGCTGCGGCAACGACGGCGGCGACTGGATGACCCACAAGCTGGAGCATGAACTGGGCGGCCTGTACGACGTGGCCCACGGCGCGGGACTCACCGCCGTTTGGGGAAGCTGGGCCCGGTATGTGTACCGGGACTGCCTGCCGCGCTTCAGGCGGTTTGCCGTCAACGTGATGGGGATCGACGCCGCCGGTTCGGATGAAGAAATCGCCATGAAAGGCATCGAAGCCACGGAAGCTTTCTTCCGGCGCATCCACATGCCCACGAATCTGCGGGAGCTGGGCGTAAAAGCCACGGAGGAAGACCTTGCGACCATGGCCCATAAGTGCGCCGTGGGCGTGAACGGGGCCAAGGGCTCCGCCAAGCTGCTCAGGGAAGAGGACATGCTGAATATTTTCAAGGCCAGCCTGTAACAGGCCGGTCAGACATAGACGGCGGCAGGGAAATGCCTTGGATTCCGAAAGGTTTCTCCCTCCGCCCTGCTTTCAGCATACGGATGATCCCCTGGGATCGGTGGAAAAACAGGGGATTTCTTTGCATTGCGTTTTATAAGCGTATCTTGCGCCTTGCCCGCCGATGCCGTTGTACCAGTTGCCTGTAGCTTCGTTCATGATATGAAGTCCATCCCCGGTTTCTTCCATCTCAAACAGCAGGATGCGCTTGCGGCTGTGGTCGTTGGGACAATGGCAGGCCATCATCAGCTGCCCGGAAAAAGCGTGGAACAGCATGCCGTGACCGCCGTCCATGGCGTACAGGGGGTCCTTTTTCTGCTTCCAGGGGCCTTGGATGTCCCCGGATTCGCTGATGGCATAGGAAATGGCATAGCTGTTTCCCGGCGTAAAGCTGGACCAGAGCATCAGCAGCTTTCCTCCCGGCAGGCGGTGGAGGAAGGGGCCGTCCGTCACGCCGCTGGGGCCCGTCCAGGGGCCGTCGGAGGCGCGGAAAAGGATGACGGGACCGCCCGCCGCTTCTCCCAAATCCATGGACAGGGGAACGGCGCAGATTTGACCGTCTCCCACCTGCAGCCATTCGTGGCAGAAAACCAGCCAGGGCGCTCCTTTCCGGTCCGCATACAGCGTACCGTCCAGGCAATGCCAGCCCTCCGGCGTGACCGGTTCCTTCCGAATGGGCTGGAAGGGCCCCTTGGGGCTGTCCGACACCAGGCATTGGCAGCGGCGATAGGTTCCTTCCGCCCGGAACGAGCTGATCAGGTAATACTTTCCCCGCCACATGTGGCATTCCGGGGCCCAGTAATCCCGATCCGCCCAGAAGCCGCCTTTTTCAAAGCACACCTGGGGCTTCGTCCAATGAATCAGATCCGGGCTTTCCAGCGCGTAAAAATATCCTGGGCCGGCGGGCACATCCGGAAAACGCCGGGAATCCACAAACTGCACGTAGGTGTAATACCGGCGGCTGACCGGATCCGCCAGGATAAAAGGGTCGCTGATGTGTACGTCCCTGATATGGTAAGGATATACATTCAAATCCACCAGATCGTCGCCGCAACGAAACACGAGAATCCCTCCTTGTTCAAAACCGTCTGGGCGCTTTTCATCCTTTGTGAAGCCTTCTCAGCTTCGCAAGCACGATACCGATCAGCGCCGTTCCTGCCAGCATGGCCGCGTAAGACAGATACCACCTGCCGCTCCTGTTGAATGCATAGAAATCCGGCCAGCCGCCCTTGTCGTTTCCGATCATGACCACCATAACGAGATAAACGACGCCGTATACGATCACAGGGAGCATGGAAATCATCAGATGCTTCTTTTCGGGAAACGTTCCATCCCTTTCCAGCCAGACGAACGAAACGATCGCCAGGATGGGCCCAAGCAGGTGCAGCCACAGGTTCCAGCGGGAAAACATGGAATCATATCCATATAAAGGCCCCAGGAACAGCAATACGGTCATCATGGTTACCGTGACCGCCGCGGTGCCCGCGTAGCGAAACAGCATCACCGCTTTGCCGCCCGCCTTATTTCCGCGCAGCGTCCGGATGAGCGAAAAGACGCAGCTTGCCGCGCACAGGATATTGGAATCCACCGTAAAATAACGGAAGATCACGCTTCTGTTCACGCGCATGTTTCCGCTGCCCGAGATAAAGAACATCGTACCCACCGACCAAACTGTCAAAACGACGATGAGGATTTGTACAGCCGCGCAAAGACCGGATTTCATTCTTTTGCCCATATCCCCTTTTCCCCCGCTTGAATTTATCCGTCCTGTTTTTTTGTTCATAACCCGGAGTTTTTCAGTAAAAAATCCAGCTTCCAGGTAGCCTTGTCCAGATATTTCTGCATTTCCGCCATCCGGGCGGTCACGTTTTCCCAGTGCTCCCGCAGCAGCTCCAGCCGTTCCTTCAGCGTCTGTTCCCCTTCGTGGGCCAATGCCGCAGCATATGGGCGGACAGCCCTGTTTTTGGTTCACATCATGAATGGAATACAATTATCCTCCCGTTTCGGTTGGCATAGCGTATTCCATATGATTTATGACCATAGTAACAGGAATCCCCTCAAACGTCAATCCCCAGCGTGCAGCATACTGAAAAGAGGGGTACCGCAGACCGCAGACCATTGCCGACAAACCATAGTGCCAGGATTTCAGGAAAGGCTGCCTGCCCGGCGAGCAAGCGCGAGGCAAGCATTTTTGATGATTCATGGCGTGAAATACATTTCCTCTGTTTGGTTTGTAACATTTTCATATCCGTAATTTGAGATTTTCATATCTGCTATTTGAAATATTCCTTGTCACATATGGAATAAAATGATATAATTTTTTGTAAGAAAACCGCAGGATGCAACGAGAACGATCTGTCTTCTGTTTTTCTTTCAAATCTGACAAAGAAAGGGACGGTATCATGAAACATCAGGAATTGATCGAAAAACTGACGCTGGAGGAAAAAGCGGCGCTGCTTTCCGGCAAGGATGTGTGGCATACCCGCGCCATTGAACGCCTGGGCATTCCCGCCATGACGCTGTCCGACGGGCCCAGCGGCCTGCGCAAGCAAGCGGGCGAGGGCGACCATCTGGGCCTGAACGCCTCCACGAAGGCCATCTGCATCCCTTCCGCCGCTACGCTGGCCAACAGCTGGGACCCTGAAACCGCCAAAGGCATGGGCGCGTGCGCGGGGGCGGACGCCGCGGCGCAGAAGGTGGACATCCTGCTGGGGCCCGGCCTGAACACCAAGCGCTCTCCCCTCTGCGGCCGCAGCTTTGAATACTATTCGGAAGACCCGTATCTCGCCGGCAAGCTGGCCGCCGGGTTCATCCAGGGCGTGCAGAGCAGGGGCGTATCCGCCTGCGCCAAGCACTTTGCAGCCAACAGCCAGGAAATGCTGCGCATGCACAATGACTCCGTGATGGACGAGCGCACGCTGCGGGAGCTGTACCTGACCAACTTTGAGATCGCCGTGAAAGAAGGCAAACCGCGCTGCCTCATGACCAGCTACAACCGCCTGAACGGCACCTACACCAACGAAAACGAACACCTGCTCAAAGAGATCCTCCGCGGCGAATGGGGCTACGAGGGCATGGTGGTCACGGACTGGGGCGGCAGCAACGACTTTACCGAGGGCGTGCGCGCCGGCATGAACCTGGAAATGCCTGCGGCGGGCGATGACAGCCCCTGCCAGCTGGTTCAGGCGGTGAAGGAAGGCCGCATCGACGAGGAAACGGTGAATCAGCGCGTGGACGAGCTGCTGGACGCCGTCCTGTTCCCCAAGCCCGAGAAACCCGCCGCCGACCCGCAGTCGCAGCATCTGGCCGCCCGGGAAGCGGCGGAAAAGAGCATCGTGCTGCTGAAAAACGAAGGGAATGCCCTGCCCGTGAATCCTGCCGCACGGGTCGCGGTGATCGGCGATTTCGCGGCCCATGCCCGGTATCAGGGCGCGGGCAGCAGCATGGTGAACGCCGTGGAAGTAGAAGAAACCCTGCCCATGATGAAGGACTACTTCCCCGAGTACCTGGGCTACGCCCAGGGCTTCGAGCGCCTCGACCGGCCCAACGACGGCCTGGCCGACGACGCAGCCCTGCTGGCCCGGAAGGCCGACGTGGTGCTGCTGTATCTGGGCCTGCCCGAAGGCTTTGAAACCGAAGGGCTGGACAGGACCCACATGCGCCTGCCGGATAACCAGGTCTCCCTGATCAACAAGCTTTACAGCGTGAACCGGAACATCATCGTGGTGCTCTCCGCGGGCAGTGCGGTGGAGATGCCGTGGATCGACAAGTGCCAGGCGCTGGTGTACGGGTGCCTGGGCGGTGAAGCGGCGGCGGCGGCAATGCTGCGGGTGCTCAGCGGTCAGGTGAATCCCGGCGGCAAGATGGCGGAAACCTTCGCCCTCGCCTACGACGACATTCCCGTAAGCAAGTATTATCCCGGCACCGAATACACCAGCGAATACCGAGAGGGCCTGTTCGTGGGCTACCGCTATTTCACCACCGTCGGCAAGCCCGTGCGTTTCCCCTTTGGCTTTGGCCTCAGCTACACGCAGTTTCAGTACGGTAACCTGACCGTAACAAAAGACGGGGCGGAATTTGACCTGACCAACATCGGAAAGCGGGACGGCGACGAAATCGCCCAGCTGTACGTGCGCCTGCCTGAGGCGAAAGTTTTCCGGCCCGAACGGGAACTGAAGGGTTTTCAGCGCGTATCCCTTGCCGCCGGGGAAACCAAGCATGTGGTCCTTCCCTTCGACGAATATACCTTCCGTTATTTCAACGTAAAGTCCAATCAATTTGAAGTTGAGGGCGGAACGTACGATATCCTCGTCGGCGCGTCCAGCCAGGACATCAGGCTGGCCGGAAAGGCCGAAATCCCGGGCTCCGATGCTCCCGATCCCTATCCCGACCAGGCCTTTGCCAGCTACCGCTTCGGCGCGGTGGAGGACGTTTCCGACGCGGAGTTTGAAGCGCTGCTGGGCCGTCCCATCCCGCAAAAGCTGTGGGACCGCAGCAAGCCCCTGGAAATGAATGACGCTTTCGCGCAGATGGCCTACGCGAAGAACCCTGTGATGCGCCTGGCGGTAAAAATTTTCAAAAAAAAGATCGATGCGGCGATTCTGAAAGGAAAGCCCGACCTGAACACGCTGTTCATTTACAACCAGCCCTTCCGCGGCATGGCGAAAATGATGGGCGGCATGCTGTCCATGCAGATGGCCGACGACATCCGTTTTATCGCCAACGGCCACTGGCATCGGGGGATCTGCCGCCTGATCCGCCACTTTTTCCACCGGCCTAAGCTGGGGCTGGATCAGGATAAGAAAAAGTGACGGCTGCCAGTCTGTTATAGTTTTTCCCTATAAGTTCACATTCAATATTTTTATTGGACAAAGGCGGAATCCTTCCTTTATAATGGGTTCTGCGCGGAAGAAAAGCGGACCGCTTCGGTTCGCTTTTCTTTTGAACAAAGGAGGAGCTCTATGCCCATTAGAATCAATGAAGAAATGCCTGTGGTACAGCGCCTGCGTCAGGAGCAGATTTTCGTCATGCCCGAAAGCCGGGCAGCCACGCAGGATATCCGCGAGCTGGAAATCGCCATTTTGAATATCATGCCCAACAAAGAGGACACGGAGCTGCAGCTGCTGCGGCTTTTATCCAACTCCCCGCTGCAAGTGCGGCCCACCTTTCTGCGGCTGGATTCCCACCGCTACAAGCATACCCCGGAGGACTATCTGAGCCGTTATTACCGGGCCTTTTCAGCCGTAAAGGGCCGGTGCTTCGACGGCCTGATCATTACCGGCGCGCCGGTGGAAAACCTGCCCTTTGAGGAAGTGGATTACTGGGCGGAAATCAGCGAGATCTTCGCCTGGAGCAACACCCACGTCACGTCCACCATCCATATCTGCTGGGCGGCGCAGGCGGGGCTGTATTACCATTACGGCATCCAAAAGCACCCCCTGCCGCAAAAGCTGTCCGGTATTTACAGCCACCGCACGCTGTTCCGCCAGGAAAGCCTGACCCGCGGCTTTAACGACATTTTCCACGCCCCCCATTCCCGTTACACCGGCGTGGAGCGGGCGGATATCGAAGCAAACCCCAATTTGACCATCCTGGCAGATTCCGAACTGGCCGGGCCGTTCATCATTCAGGACAAGCGCCACGGAAAAATCTTCATCACAGGCCATCCGGAATACAGCCGCATGACGCTGGCCCATGAATACACCCGCGACGTGAAAAAAGGCATAAATCCCGCTGTGCCCCGGCGCTATTTCGCGGAGGACGACCCGGCGCAGGAGCCCATCTTCCAGTGGAAAGCGCATGCCTACCTGCTGTTTTCCAACTGGTTGAACTATGAGGTCTACCAGGTGACGCCGTACGACCTGAACCTGATCAATTACACCCAGGAATAAAAAGGAGGACGCAGAAATGCCCGCTGATTTGCAAGTGATCCATTCCCCTTCCGCGCCTGAAGCCATTGGGCCGTATTCCCAGGCCATCGCGGTGAACGGACTCATCTATACCTCCGGCCAGATCGCAATCGACCCAGCCACCGGAAATATTGACGCTCAGGATATCGAAGCCCAGACCCGACAGGTGATCCGCAACCTGAAAGCCGTATTGGAAGCCGCAGGCAGCGATTTGGGCAAGGTGGTAAAAACCACCTGCTTCCTCCAGCGGATGACTGATTTTGCCGCCTTCAACAGCGTTTACGCCCAGTATTTTACCGGCAAGCCTGCCCGTTCGTGCGTGGAGGCGGCGAAGCTACCCAAAAATGCACTGGTGGAAATCGAAGCTGTAGCGGTCAAATAACGGAACGCAAACAAGGGGGAGTCGGCTGACTCCCCCTGATGCTGTCGAAATAAGTATTCTTCGACGGCCTAAAACGCTGTTGATTTATTCCTCCAGGCTGATCCAATACCGTTCAATGTCTTCGTTTTCCACGGGCTCATGGACCGTGGTGTCATACACGCCGCCGTTTTTGAGGATCGTTCTGCGGCTGGCCTCGTTGCCAGCCAGGCAGGTGACCAGGATCGCGCTTAAGCCAATGGAGCGGCAGAAGGGCTTCACCGCGTTCAGCATCCAGGCTGCGTATCCTTTCCGCCGTTCGGAAGGCCGCACGGAATAGCCGATGTGTCCGCCGTACTCTTTTAAAAACGGGCTGAACCTGTGCCGCACCTGAATCATGCCCACCACCCGGCCGTCCGTTTCCCGGACGCAGAGGAACTGGGTGGCCTGCACCCAGCCCGAAGGCACGTTTTCCCCGCTGCGGCACTGCTCTGTGGCAGCCAGCCATTCCACGGGATCCGCCAGCCGGCGGAGCGCCCCGGTGCCGTCCATGGAATCGCCGCTGTCCAGAAACTCCTGACGGTAAGCGCTGATCTCTTCCCTGTGCTCCGCCGTGGGCAGCGTCAGGCGCAAAGCTGCTTCCATGGCGCCGTTATGCTCCGTAACCCCGGGGATTCTGCTTTTGCCAGTTCCAGGCATCGCGGCACATGGCGTTCAGGCCGCGCTTGGCTTCCCAGTGCAGCAGTTCCTTGGCTCTCGTCGCGTCGGCATAGCATACGGCGATGTCGCCCGCGCGGCGGGGAGCGATTTCGTAGGGGATCGTCAGGCCGTTTTCCTTTTCAAAAGCATGCACCAGATCCAGCACGCTGTAGGGCGTACCGGTGCCCAGGTTGAAGATCTCCACGCCGGTTTTGTTCGCGGCGTATTCCAGCGCGGCCAGATGGCCCTCCGCCAGGTCCATCACATGGATATAATCCCGCTCACCGGTGCCATCCCGGGTGGGATAGTCGTTGCCGAAGACCCGCAGGTGATCCAGTTTCCCGGAAGCCACTTGGCAGACGAAGGGCATCAGGTTGTTGGGAATGCCCGCCGGGTCTTCGCCGATGCGTCCGCTTTCGTGGGCGCCGATGGGGTTAAAGTAGCGCAGCAGGACAAAGGAACGGGTGGGATCGGCTTTTGCAACGTCGGTGAGGATACGCTCGCTGATCCATTTCGTCCAGCCGTAGGGGTTGGTGCAGCCGGTGGGGAAATCCTCGCGCAGCGGCATGGTCTGGTTGGTTCCGTACACTGTCGCGGAGGAGGAGAACACCAGCACCGGACAGTCGAATTTCGGCATCACCTTGCACAGCGTCATGGTGGCGTCCAGGTTGTTCTGATAGTATCTCAGCGGCTTTTCCACGGATTCGCCCACGGCCTTGAGGCCGGCGAAGTGGATCACCGCGTCAATGGGCCGGTACTGTTCAAACAGCGCGGTCACAGTCTGTTCATCGGTGCAGTCGCCCACCACCAGGGGCGCCTTTTTTCCGGTCAGTTCCTCGATCCGGCGCAGGGATTCGGGGCTGGAATTGTCCAGATTGTCCAGAACAACCACTTCATGGCCAGCCTGCAAAAGGCACAGGGCGGTATGCGAGCCGATGAATCCAGCGCCGCCTGTCAGCAATACACGCATCGTCATATCCTCCTTTAACGCATGTCTTTCCCTGTTAATAATACACAGGTACACGCCGTTCTGTCAAGATCGAAAAGAGCGCGCGAATGAAAGATTGCACAAACGGAAAGAATATGATAATATGAGGAAGGAATCGGTTATCGGTCCATCCGCCATCATCCGGGGAAGGGAGGGGACACGGCATGCTGCCCAGAAAAATCAATCGGGAAAACAAAAAGCGTAACCACAAGCCTTTCTGGCTGGGAACGGTGATGGCAAAGCTGCCCCCCTGGCCGATCTTCTATCCGCTGTACGAAGCGGCCCAGCTGAACCTGGTGGAGGAATTGTATTGGTCGCCGCGCGTCCCGGCGGGTTTTGACGGGTTCCGCCTCGTGTATCTCTCCGACATCCATTACGGCCCGCTGTTCGGCGAGGAACGGGTGCGGGATCTGGTGCAGCAGGTGAATAAGCTGCATGCGGACGTGGTGATCCTAGGGGGAGATTACGCCGTCAATTCCGACGGCGCGGTGGAATTTTTCCGGCTCCATCCCGGGTTTCAGGCCAAAACCGCCGTGCTTGCAGTCATGGGGAACCATGACCGGATGCTGCCGGAGGAGAACTTTGAAAAGCTGCTCACTGCCATGCGGGAGGACGGTGCAACCCCGCTGGTCAACGACGGCATCCTCCTGGAACGCAGGGGAAGCAGAATGGCCTTTGTCTCCTGCGACGATTTTTACTGCGGAGACTGCGACCTGAAAAAAACCGCGGCCCTGAGCAAGCGCGCGGACTTTACCGTTTTTCTTCCCCATATGCCGGACGTTCTGCCGGAAACCTACAAAATGCACGGCAGCCTTTTCTACCAATTGGCCCTGTGCGGCCATACCCACGGCGGGCAGGTGGCTGTGATGGGGCATGCGGTCAAATCCTCCAGCATGTACGGCAGCCGGTATCTGTCCGGCTGGTATCACGAAAACGGCGCGGACATCCTGGTGACAAACGGCGTAGGCGTCTCCGGTCTGCCAGTACGCCTGGGCGCGAAGCCGCAGCTGCATCTGATCACCATGAAGAAAGAAATGTGACCGCAGGCACAGCCTTGCGGCAAATCGGAAACAGGACAGAAACAAAACCCCCGTCCGGTGCGAATCGCATGCCGGACGGGGGGATATATGAACGCCATAAAGGCAGGCTGTCAAATGAAATCCGGCGCTTTCGCGCCGTTTTTTTTGCGGGTCACTGACCCACGGCCGTTTCTTCCTCTTTTACGAGGTACCCGTCAATATCCTTGATAAATTTTGACAGATCAGCTTCGTTCAATGCACCGGTATCCAGGAACATCCTGTTCCGCACAGAGTACATCATGGCCATAATGCCCAAGGTGGATTTCGGGTCGATGCAGAATTTTTCGGAGCGGAGATAAAACTGGTTGTCATACTGCTTGCAGATGTTGCTCAGGCGCTCGGCTGCATTCATAGAGTCAACGTGAATGTGGATGATCATAATGTCATCTCCTTTTCGCGGAACCGGTTCCGGCTTCCGGAAACGTTTCCGAAGACTGTCAAGCTGCCTTTCCTTCGCTTGACGCTGTTAGTATAGCACCGAAAACACGAAAAAACAACTTGGCATTGTTCACATTCTTTTTCGGGCGATTTTAGCGATAATGTATGATATGGTACAGGTATGCACATTGTATAATGTGGTTTTGAACCGTCTATTGGTCAGATACGACATAAAACGACCCTCCCGCAGGACCTCAAAAATGAATAAATTGTTAAATCACAGCCAGTCTGCACCGTTTTCTTTCGTTATCTCTGTGCTTTTTTATGCTTGTTCCACGTTCAACGTTTTCCCCATGCTGCCTATGTATCTTCATTGTTTTTCACGCTCCGTTTTTTGACATTCCAGAAAGCATCTGATATAATAGGGGAACGCCGAATGCCGGTACCCAAAAGGGCTGGACAGGCGCAAAGCATCCCAAGGTATCCCCAATTCATCGTCGGGTATCTGAAAAGAACTTGAACGGAGGACAAGAACATGAAAAACCAAAAAACGCTGAAACTGTGCGAATTTGCGGTGCTGGTCGCCATTGAAATTGTGATGAGCCTGACACCGCTGGGATTTTTAAACCTGGGTTTTCTGTCGGCTTCCCTGCTGACCATTCCCGTAGCGGTAGGCGCTATCCTGCTTGGCCCGCTGGCCAGCACATTGCTTGGGCTTGTGTTCGGCGCCATCAGCTTTATCAAAGGCTTTTCCAGCACGACGCTGATGACAGCGGCAATGTATGCGGCCAGTATTCCCGGCGCGTTCGTGGTAGCAGTGGTCGGCCGCGTGCTCATGGGGCTGTGCACCGGGCTGCTGGTGAAAGCAAGCCAAAAGATCAGGAAAAAAGGAATCCTTGACAACCTGGTTGGCAGTCTGGCCGCGCCGTTGCTTAATACCGCTTTCTTTATGGGATTGTTAATGCTCATATTCTATCATTCTGATTTTATCCAGGGGTTAATCGCGGAAACAGGGATCAGCAATCCCTTTCTGCTGATAGGCTTTATGGTGGGAACGCAGGCGCTGATTGAAGCAGCGTCCTGCTGCGTCATATCCACAGCCGTAAGCAAAACCCTGCAGGCAACGCTGCACCGCGAATGATCTATAAGATGGGAGTCAGGTTCTATGCTCTTCACCCTCGACATCGGCAACACCAACATCAAAACCGGCCTGTTTGACGGGGCGGAGATGGTGCATTACTGGCGTTTGTCCACCACCCGGAAGTACACCAGCGACGAGATGGGCGTGATGATCACCCAGCTGTTCGATCATGAAAAGATTGAAAGGCGGCAGGTGACGGGCATCATCATGTCCTCCGTTGTGCCTACCGTCAATTTCACCGTGGAGCATATGTGCCGGGACTATTTCGGCATCGATCCCATGACGGTGGGGCCGGGGGTAAAAACCGGCATTGACATCAAATACGACAATCCCCGGGAGATCGGCTCCGACCGTATCTGCAACGCCGTCTCGGCTTATACGCTGTACGGCGGGCCCTGCATCTACATCGACTTTGGCACCGCCACCACCTTCGGCGCGCTGGACGAAAACGGCGCGCTGCTGGGCGGCTGCATCTGCCCCGGCCTGAAGCTGACCAGTGAAGCGCTGGTGTCCGGCACGGCCAAGCTGCCCCATTTTGAGCTGGTCATGCCGGAGCGGGTGATCGGCAAGACCACGGTGGCGAACCTGCAAAGCGGCGTGATCAACGGCTACGTGGGCCAGGTGATTTATCTGGTGAACGAAATGCGCCGGGAAATGGGCTGTCCCAACGCCCAGGTCATCGCCACCGGCGGCATGGCAAGGCTGATCGCCGGCAAGTCCGGCGTCATCGACCACATCGACGGCCTGCTGACGCTCAAGGGGCTCAGGCTGATCTACGAGAAGAATATGAAGGCTTAGGAAATAACCCACGCAAAGGATCCAGAGGCATCCCCCTTCCCCGCGGCGCAAAGCTCCGACTTCATCCCTGTCCCCGCATTACTACCAATAAAGGAGAGAACCAAGCTCATGCGAAAAGTATCTGTAGGCTTCCTGGGCTGCGGCAACATCGGCTGCGGCGTGTGGAAGCTGCTGAATGAATTCAAGGCGGACATCCTGCACCGCAGCGACGTGGAATTTGACGTCAGGCGCATCCTGGTGCGTGACGTGAAAAAGAAGCGGGATCAGCTGGTGCCCCAGGAGCTGCTGACCACCGACCCCAAACAGGTGACGGACAATCCCGACATCGAAATGGTGCTGGAGTTCATGGGCGGCGAAACCCCCGCCACCCAGTACATGCTGCGCGCGCTGGAAATGGGCAAGACCGTGGTCACCGCCAACAAAATGGCCCTGGCCCTGAACTGGCACATCCTGCAGGCCGCGGCGGAGAAGCACGGCAGCGGACTGTATTACGAGGCCGCCGTCTGCGGCGCCATTCCCATCATCCGCACCACGCTGGACTCCCTCATGTCCAACCGCATCGAGGAAATGATGGGCATCGTCAACGGCACCACCAACTACATCCTCAGCCGCATGAGCCAGGAGGGCAGCGATTATGCCGGCGTGCTTGCCGACGCCCAGCGCCTGGGCCTGGCCGAGCCCGACCCCACCAGCGACGTGGAGGGCTTTGACGCGGCCTATAAGCTGTCCATTCTCTCCTCCCTGGCCTTCCATGCCCGGGTGCCCTTCGACGTGATCTACCGCCAGGGCATCACCCAGGTCAGCGCGGCGGACATCGCTTTCGGCAAGGAGCTGGGCTACACGCTGAAGCTGCTGGCCATTGCCAAGCGAAGCGGCAGCGTGATCGACGCCCGGGTGCATCCCACCTTTATTCCCGACGCCCATCCCCTGGCTTCCGTAAACGGCAGCTTTAACGCCATCTTCCTCCACGGCCACGCCTGTGACGATATGATGCTCTTCGGCCGCGGCGCGGGCAGCGCGCCAACCGCCAGCGCAGTGGTGGCGGACATGCTGTACGCCGTTTCCCGGGATATGCCCAGGCATCCCACCTTCCGCAATACCAACGAGCTGGCGGAGGGCCTCACCGTCACCGACGACTGGCACTGCAGCTTCTATGCGCGCCTCGAAGCCAGCGACCGGCCCGGCGTGCTGGCCCGCATCACCGCCTGCCTGGGGGATGAGGGCATCAGCATCCGCAACCTGATGCAGCGCGACGCCGTGGACGGCCACGCCCAGATCGTGCTGATCACCCACGACGCGGGCGAATGCGCCATCCGGAAAGCCCTGGCCGCCATCGCCTCCGATGATGTGAAGGTGGAAAGCATGATCCGGGTAGAAAGGTAAAAGGCGCGATTCCTTCCCGATTTTCCCGCCCGCAAGAAAGGAGCTTTTCCATGCGCAAAAAGCGCCGCGGCCTCAGCCTGGGCAGTATCCTGACCATTTGCCTGACGGTGGCCGTCATCGCCGGGTGTGCCTTCCTGTTTTCCAGGATACGCGGCGGCATTTCCAACGCTTCCATGGACGCGAAGCGGATGATCGGCGCGGTGCACTCCTTCATGCAAGGCGCGGGCACGGAAAGCCAGCCTTCCCTTACCGTACGCACAGTGACCGTCACCCTGGCTCCCGTCACGCAGCCGCCCGCCACCCCCGTGCCTGTCACGCCTGCCCCGGCGCAGGACCTCTATCAGCCGTTTTCCTTTACGCTGACCGCGGGCGGGCTGATTTCCTTTCAAAGCGAGATCTCCGATTCGGTTTACGACAAGACGGAAAAAACCCTGGATTACCAGCCCGTCGTGCAGCTGATCCGTTCAAAGATCAACAGCGATGTGAACCTGGCCACCCTGCCGCAGACCATCAACACCGCCGACCGGAAATACAGCGACGTGATCGCTCCCGCGGAAGCCGCCGCCGCCCTGCAGTCCATGGGCTTTGACCAAATCGCGCTGGGGACGGAGCACATCCTCGACCAGGGCCAACAGGGGGCGGAAGATACCGTATCTGTCTTACAAAGCCGCAGCCTGGGCTGCGTCGGCATCAACGTTTCAGGCGCGTCCAGGATCCGCCTGGTTCAGGTGAACGGCAGCCTGATCGCCATTCTATCCTACACCGACGTCCTTACCTCCAAGAGCAAAAACGCCCTGGCCAAGCAGAATAGCCTGCTGTCCCTTTACGATGAGGATACTGCCCGCGCAGATATCCAGTCCGCCCGAAACGCGGGCGCCCGGTGCGTGATCGTGTGCATGTACTGGGGCAGGCAGGACGCCGTCTCCGTAACCACCGCGCAGAAAAAAAACGCCCTGGACCTGGCTGAAATGGGCGCGGACGTGATCCTGGGCACGCGCCCCAGCCGCGTGCTGCCCATGGAACTGATCTACTGCACCGGCCCGGACGGGGAAACCCATACGGCGTTCGTGGCGTATTCCCTGGGCACGCTGCTGACGGAATCCCGCGAAGCTTTCGATATATGCGGCCTGCTTTTGCATATGCGCCTGCGCAGCGACGAGCGGGGGATGATGCACTTTGAAAGCATCGAATATACGCCCACCTATATCTGGCGGCAAAGCATGGAGGGGAAGATCAGGTACCGCCTGATTTGCAGCAATGAGCCGCCGCCGGAAGGAATGAGCGTCAATCAAAGGGGCGTCCTGGAGCGCTCCCTGGCACGCATTCAAAGCATCATGGAGAATAGCCCGGCTAAAGAAAGAAAATGACGCGGTTACAACAAAAGAGAGACGATGGAGTCATGTATGGCTGATTTTCTGTTTGCCCTGAACACGGTGCTTCCCCTGCTGCTGCTTATGTCGCTGGGCTGGTTCTGCCGCAGGACCGGCCTGCTGACCGACACGCTGGTCAAGGGCGTGAATCAGCTGGTGTTCCGGGTGTTCCTGCCGGTGAATCTGTGCGTCAGCGTGATGAACACGCCCTATGACACGTCGATTTCCATCAGCGCTTTTCTCCTGGCGGGGATCGGTTTGGCGCTTGATTTCGGCGTTTTATTCCTGCTGGTGCCCCGGATTGAAAAAGATCGGCGGAAAATCGGCGTGATGATCCAGGGCATGGCCCGGGGCAATTACGCCTTTTTCGGTATCCCGCTGGTGGCGATGCTGTTTCCCGGCCAGGATACGTCGCTGGCTTCGCTGATGGTGGTCGTGACCATCCCGGCATACAACATCCTGTCCGTGGCGGCGCTGTGCGTCTACGGGGAAGGGAAAGCGCGGCTGGGAACGGTGCTGCTGAACATCGTGAAAAACCCGCTGATCATCGGCACAGCCTTCGGGTATCTGTTCTGGATGCTTCGCTTCCAGCCTCCGGCCTTCATCCGTACCACGATGGCGGATATATCCAAGGTGGCGACGCCGCTGGCGCTGTTTACCCTGGGCGGGGCCATTCAGTTTTCCCGGGCGAAGGGGCATTTGCGGCAGCTGCTGGTTGCGGTGCCGTGGAAACTGATCGTATCCCCCTTGGTTTTCATGGGCGCCGCCGTATGGATGGGGATCCGGGGCATTGCTTTGGCCTGTATCTATATCGCTTTCGGCGCGCCGACGGCGGTTTCTTCCTATCCCATGGCCCAGCAGATGGGCGGCGACGGAGAGCTTGCCGCGGAAATCGTGGCGGTCACCAGCGCGCTGTGCATCCTGACCACCTTCCTGTTCGTGTTTGCCATGAAGCGCATGGGGCTGATTTGATCTTTGGTGCACGTAAAAAACGGCAGAGGCTTTCGCCTTCTGCCGTTTGAGGGTGTCGACACCCTGCCATCGAAAGTCAGCTAAAGCTGTCTTTCGATGGAAACATCAATTTCTTGTAAAATGGCATTTCCTGCGGAAACGCTCATTTTACGGCCAGAAATTGATATAGGAAGCAACCTACGGTTGCTCCTCGGCGACGTACACGCCGCCGCCTGCGGATTTGAAATCGAAGGGCTGCGGTCCTTCGATGCATCCCAGGGGTTTTTCGACAATCTAAAACGGCAGAGGCTTTCGCCTTCTGCCGTTTTTTGATTCTCGGTCAATCAGCTTGTTTTGCCCGGGCGGCGGCTTTGGCGCGCAGCTCGTGGCTCAGGGTGCGCTTGCGCATCCGCAGGGACTTAGGCGTGATTTCCAGCAGCTCGTCGTCATCAATGAATTCCAGGCATTCTTCCAGCGTCAGCGGGTGGATGGACACCAAGCGCAGGCTGTCCTCGGAGGCGGAGGCGTTGCGCATGTTGGTCACATGCTTGGCCTTGCATACGTTCACCACAATGTCGCCGGGACGGCTGGACTCGCCGCAGATCATGCCGCCGTACACGGCCACCTGATTGCCGATGAACAAAGTGCCCCGGTCCTGCACGTTGAACAGGGCGTACTGGGTGGTTTCTCCGGTCTCATAGCACACCAGGGCGCCGACATTGCGGTGGGGAATGTCGCCTTTGTAGTCCTCATAATGGTCGAACACAGCGCTCATGATGCCTTCGCCCCGGGTATCGGTCATAAATTCAGAGCGATACCCGAACAGGCCCCTGGACGGCACCAGGAATTCCAACCGCACCCGGTCGCCGCCGTTCATGGATTCCAGCGTGCCGCGGCGCCGCCCGATCTTTTCGATCACGGCCCCGGCATACGCCTGGGGCACGTCGGCCACCATGCGCTCCACGGGCTCCTGCTTGCGCCCGTCCTCATAGCGGTAAATCACCTCAGGCTTGCTCACCTGGAATTCATAGCCCTCGCGCCGCATGGTTTCGATCAGGATGGAAAGGTGCAGCTCACCGCGCCCCCAGACCTCAAACTGGTCGGGCGTCTCGCCGTCCTTGACGCGCAGGGATACATCGGTTTCCAATTCCCGGTACAGCCGGGCCCGAAGGTGGCGGCTGGTGACATATGTGCCTTCCCGCCCCGCGAAGGGAGAGTCGTTCACAGAGAAGGTCATGGTCACAGTGGGCTCCGTGATGGCCACAAAAGGCAGGGCTTCGGGGGTCATGGGGGCACAGACCGTATCGCCGATGGAAATGTCGGCAAGGCCGGTGAGGGCCACGATATCGCCCATGCCCACTTCCTCGGCGGGCACGCGCTTTAAGCCGTCGTACAGGGACAGGCCCGTCAGCCGCCAGGGAGCGGACACCTGATCGCTCTGGGCATTGCAGCGCACCACCATCATGTTATCCTTCAGGGTGCCGCGGGAAATGCGCCCGATGCCGATGCGGCCCACATAATCGTTATAGTCGATGGTGGAAATCAGCACCTGCGCGGGGCCGTCCGGGTCGCCTTCAGGGGCAGGGATGTACTTCATGATGGTGTCAAACAGCGGCCGCAGATCCGTGCCGGGCTGGCTCAAATCCAAAGTAGCAGTGCCCGCGCGGGCGGAAGCGTAAATGATCGGCCGGTCCAGCGTTTCCGGGTCAGCGTCCAGCTCGATCAAAAGATCCACCAGCTCGTCCACCACTTCCTCGCAGCGGGCGTCGGGGCGGTCCACCTTATTCACCACCAGCAGCACCGGCAGCTTCAGCCCCAGCGCCTTTTGCAGCACGAAACGGGTCTGAGGCATGGGGCCTTCAAAGCTGTCCACCAGCAGCAGCACGCCATCCACCATCTTGAGCACCCGCTCCACCTCGCCGCCGAAATCGGCGTGGCCGGGGGTGTCCACGATGTTGATCTTGGCATTGCCGTAATGCACGGCAGTATTCTTGGCTAAAATGGTAATGCCGCGCTCACGCTCCAGGTCATTGGAGTCCATCACGCGCTCTGCCACCTGCTGATTCTGACGAAACACGCCGCCCTGGCGCAGCATCTGGTCCACCAGGGTGGTCTTTCCGTGGTCAACGTGGGCGATAATCGCGATATTGCGGATATCATTGCGAATCATAAATTCCGTCTTCTCCCTCCAGTCGTAAAAAACCAACAAGGTATTCTACATCGGTTTTTCTTGGTTTGTCAACCTTTTCAGCCGCTTTATTTCCTTTTTTTCGAGAAAAAGCGGTTGACTTTCCTTTCCTTTCATGGTATACTTCATCGGTAAACCGCTCGGGAGGGGCTTGTTAAAGCGCGCTCGCGCTGCCCCATGGCTGAAATACGCCTCCTTTCCCTCCGTGGAAGCCCGGCGAGAAAAAACAGGAGGTGCTGCTGAAATGTACGCGATTATTGCAACTGGCGGCAAACAGTATCGGGTGTCCGAGGGCGACACCATCTACATCGAAAAGCTGGAAAATGAAGTGGGCGAAGTGGTCACGTTCCCCGTGATGATGCTCTCCGGCGAAACCATCGAGGTGGGCAATCCCTACCTGACCGGCGCCAGCGTGACCGGCAAGATCGTTCGCCACGGCAAAGGCGAAAAGATCATCGTCTTCAAGTACAAGAGCAAGAAGAACTATCGCCGCAAGGCTGGCCACCGTCAGCCCTTCACCCAGGTGGAAATCACCGGCATCAACGCTTGATTCCATGATCCGCGTAACGCTGCATTCCCGTGGTGAAATGATCACCGGCTTTGAAGTGACCGGCCATGCCGGATACGCCGAAGCGGGAAATGACATCGTGTGCGCCGCCGTATCCATCCTTACCACCACCTGCGCAAACGCCCTGGAGAGCGTGGCGGGGGTGAAGCCGATGGTGAAGGCGAGTGAGGGTTATATGCTCCTGGCGCTTCCCAGCGGAAGCGGCCATGACGCGCAGGTGATCCTACGGTCCATGCGCCAGGGCTTAAGGGATCTGGCAGGGGAATATTCCCGGTATCTTCTTCTGAAAGAACAGTAAAAATGGAGGTAATCATCATGTTGAAGCTCAATCTTCAGCTTTTCGCCCATAAAAAAGGTATGGGTTCCACCCGGAACGGCCGCGACAGCGAAAGCAAGCGCCTGGGCCCGAAGCGGGCTGACGGCCAGTTCGTGCTCGCCGGCAACATCCTCGTGCGTCAGCGCGGCACCAAGATCCTGCCTGGCCTGAACGTTGGCATCGGCAAGGACGACACCCTGTTCGCCAAGGCGGACGGCGTGATGAAATTCGAGCGCAAGGGCAAGTTCAAGAAACAGGTTTCCGTGCATCCCACCGAGACCGCCGCCCAGTAACGGACAAGAAAAAGAGCCGCTTTCCCATCACGGAAAAGCGGCCTTTATTATGTGGAGGACGTATGCCGAAAGAGTACGAGGAATTTTACCATCTTGAAACAGAACGCCTGCTCCTGCGTCCTTTCACAGAAGCGGATTATCCCCTGATCCTGCGCATTTCCTCCGATCAGGCCACCACGGAATACCTGTATTTTTGGGGCCGCATCGGTTCTACGCCTGAATCCGACGCGAAGCGTTATCTGGAATACGCCATGGACAGTTGGTCGGCGTCCCCCATCCGCGCCAGGGAATTCTGCCTTGTGGTGAAAGAAACCGGCGAAGCCATCGGAAACGGCAGTGTGGAATGGGCGGCCGATGAGCCCGGAACAGCCGAGCTCGGCTGGATCCTGCTGCCCGGCCACCGCGGAAAAGGCTATGCCACCGAAGCAGGCCGGGAACTGATACGGGCGGCGTTTGAAATCATGGGGGCGGATACCGTCATCGCCCACTGCGACAGCCGGAACCGGGCGTCCAGGAACGTGATGGAACGGTTGGGGATGACGCTGCGTGAAACCGTGCCCGAAGCCCGTCCCGCCAAGCGCGCGGGAGAAAAAAAGGGGGACGAATGCACCTATGCCCTGAACAGGGAATCATCGTCCCCACCAGCGCTTTAAACATACAGCTTTTCCGTTACGACGCGCGGTTTTCATTCTGCATGAAAACCGTTTTTTCGTGAAAAATATCAGGCCGTATGCGCAGAATTATTTCATGCGGTTGGTTGAAATTTTCATTTTAATTTGATATAATACATTTAACGGCGGAATCTTCAACCGCGCCGTTCAGTTTTTTTGAGAAAGAAGCATGCAATGAAAGTTTGTTAACGCCCTTTTTCCAATGGAAATGGATATCCGCTGGGCCTGCTCTTCCGTTTTTTCACGGACAGAGTGCTTCTGTTTGTCATTTCATCATTCACCACAGTATCAAGGAGGATATGGATGAGCGAGTCTTTTGAAAAAATGTCTGTGATCGAGCTTCGTCAAAAAGCAAAAGAAATGGGCGTAAAGCTGGGTGCAGGGATCAATAAACAGGGGATCGTGGATAAATTAAACGAAGCCCTGGCTTCCACAGGCGCTCCCGCGCAAACGGCGCCGGAAACGGTATTCCAGGAAGAAGAAGCCGCTCCCAGGCCGATTCGTACTGCCGCGATCATCACGGATGACGAGGAAAGCGACGAGGACGACATTCCCGTGCTCACCGCGAATCCCGCCTTGCGTTCTCCCGCGCGAATGGCAGCGCCGCACGCCGCCGCGCCTGCGCCCGGCGGGGCTTCGTCCCTCAGCACGATTTCCGCCAAAGCGCCTGCTTTCACCATGGAAGGTTCCCGCGCCTGGCACAATCCCAGGGCGTATCAGGCCCAGCAGAATAATTATCAGCGGCCCGCTGCCGCCAATTCCTGGACCCGCCCCGCGCCGCAGGAGCAGCGCGGCTACAGCCGTCCCGATGCCCGGATGCAGCAGCAGCGGCCGCAGCAGCCTTCTTATGTCAGCCGCTTCGGTCCCGAACAGGGACAGCCGGAGCCGGAAGCCTACCGCGGATACGGCAGCGCGCCCATCCAGCAGGATTACAGCGCCCCGCCCATGACGCAAACACCCAATCAAGGCGGATACGGCTATAATGCTTCCGGCTATGCCCCGCATCGGGACAGCGGCACAAACGCAGGCCTGTCCGAGATCCTGGCCGCGGGCGATTTCTGCGATGGCGAAGGCGTGCTGGAAGTGCATCCCGAAGGCTACGGCTTCCTGCGCACCAACCACTACCTGCCGGGCAAGCAGGACATCTACATTTCCAACGCCCAGATCCGGCGTTTTTCCCTGCGCACCGGCGATCATGTGGCCGGCAAGATCAGGCCCCAGCGTGAAGCCGACCGGTACAGCGCCATGCTGTATATCACGGAAATCAACGGCTCCCATCCGGACGAAATGCCTGAGCGCGCCCGCTTTGAGGATTTGACGCCCATCTATCCCAAGAAGCGGATGACGCTGAGCGTGAAAAAGGAAAACGATCCCATCCTGCGGCTGATCGACCTCATTTGCCCCATCGGGTTCGGCCAGCGCGCCATGCTTTGCTGCGCTGCGCGGACGGACCGGCTGGCGCTGCTGAAAAAGCTCGCTGCCCATATCGCAAAGAACTACAGCAAAGCCCATCTGATGCTGCTGCTGCTGGATGAACGGCCGGAGGAAGTGACGGACGTTTCCGACAGCGTCAACGCCGATCTGGCTTATGCCACCTTCGACGAATCCCCGGAAAACCAGGCGCGGGCAGCCGACCTGGCGCTGGAGCGCGCCATGCGCCTTGTGGAGCAAAAGAAGGACGTGGTGCTGCTGGTGGACAGCCTGACCCGGCTGGCGCATGCCTGCAACGCGGCGGCGCCCTCCACTGCCCGGACCCTGGGCAGCGGCCTGGCGGCAGGGGCGATGAGCAAGCCGAAGCACTTTTTCGGCGCGGCCCGGAACACCCGGGAGGGCGGCAGTCTGGCCATCATCGCCACGATACTCACGGACACCGGCAGCGAGCTGGACACCGCCATCTGTCAAAGCTTCCAGGGCAACGGGAACATGACCTGCGCGCTGAGCCAGCAGGGGCTGAACCAGCCCATGCTGATCGATCCCGCCAAGTGCGCAACCATTCACGACGAATGGCTGCTGACAGAGCAGGAACAGGCAATCAAGCAAAAGCTGATGGACATGGTGAAGGATATGCCGCCTGCCGAGGCCATGAACGCCCTGCTTCCCCTCTTTGTCCAGGCCGAAACCAATGAACAGCTGGAAGCGCTGCTGAACAGCTGACGGCGCGGCAGAAGCATACAGCAAAACGGAGAAACGCGAAAAACGTTTCTCCGTTTTATTATGTGTGTACTGTGCCGCGGTGGCCGTTACAGATTCATCTTTGGCAGGGTTACCGTGGCAATGGCGGCCGTGTTTCCGCTGCGGGCAATATTGAGCACCAGCGCGATGGACGCGATATTGGAAATAAAATTGGACCCGCCATAGCTCAGGAACGGCAGCGGGATGCCGGTAATGGGCATGATGCCCATGCACATGGCGACGTTCTGGAACACGTGGAACAGCAGCATGGACATCACGCCGATGATCACCAGCTGGCAGAATTTATCCCGGGTAAACCGGGCGATCCAGGTCATGCGCAGCACAATGAACAAATACGCCAGCAGCACCGCCGCGCAGCCCACGAACCCAAAGCTCTCCCCCACCACGGTAAATACAGCGTCGGTGGAGCTTTCGGGCACATAGCCCAGCGTCGTCCAGGAGCCGGGCAAGAACGTGCCCTGGCCGGTAAGCTGGCCCGAACCGATGGCTTTCTGGGACATCAGAATCTGATAACCGCCGCTTTGCTCATACTTCTGGGGATCCAGGAACGCAAGCAGCCGCAGGATACGGTAGTCCGTCGTGTCGGACAGCATTCCGTAAGCTACCAGCGCGCCGACGCCGATCACGCCCAACAGGACGAACGTGAGGATGATCCGCATGTCCGTGCCGGCAAAAAAAATCATCACCAGGAACATAAAGGCGATCACGATGACCGTGCCCGTTTCGCCCTGGGCCAGCACCGTCAGGGCAGGCAGGCCAACGGTCACCATAACGCTGACAAAATCCTTGAACTTGCTCATGGGCTTTTCTGACCGCGCCAGCTGCCGCGCCAGCATCAAAAGGATAGACAGCTTGGAAAACTCGCTCACCTGAATGGAGCGGCCCAGAATGTCCGAACGCAGCCAGCCGCGCAAACCGTTGCTCACCTGGCCCAGCACCAGCGTGACCATCAGCAGGCCCAGGATGCCGTAATAGATCAGGCGGACACGGGCGCGGATGATTTCCGTGGGAATGGCCACGATGACGCCCACCACGATGGGAGACACCAGGATAAAGATGGACTGCCACATGCTGGAGCGGTTGTTCAGGATCTTATTGAGCAGCGGCAGGCCCTCGCTTTCAGAAGGAACATAGCGGGCCATGGCGATGCACAGCAGGCCGAAAAAACTCAGCCCGTACACGGCGATCACCAGCGGCCAGTCAAACCGTCCCTCCCGGCTTCCACGGGTTTCCGTCATCATATCAGGCTTCACCTCCCCGCTGGAAAAAGCGCAGCATGGCGCTGGGCGCGTATTCGGGCAGCGGCGCGTCAGCCCCCAGCAGGCGGGCAGCCAGTACTTCAATGGCTTTCACCATGTTTCTGTCGCCGCAGCCCAGCGGCGTTTCATGGCGCAGCAGCGCTTTATACACCTTGGGGCTTTCCGGTATCACGCCCGCCAGCGGCAAATCCAGGGCCAGGGCAATCTGTTCGGGCGTGGGGATCAGCCCTTTGCGCACCCACAGGGGGTGTACGCGGTTCAGCACCAGCGAGGCGGAGGGCTCCTCCAGGTTCCTGAGCATCGCGTTTACCCTTTCGGCGTCGCGGATGGACACATCGTCCGGCGTTGCGACGATTACCGGCTCGGCGGTGGAGCCCAGCAGGTTTTTCAATCCCTTTCCAATGCCAGCCGGCGCGTCCAGCACCAGGATATCCGAGTTTTCGGAAAGGGCGGTGATGATTTTATCCATCTCCTTCCGCTTCACATCCGAAACCGTCAGCAGCTGCGGGGCGGCCAGCAGCGACAGCGCGGGCAGCCGCGGATGGGCAAGCAGCGCCTGGTCCAGTTCGCAGTTATTTTCCGCCACGTCGCCCAGGTCATAGACCACCCGATCCTGAAGGTTCAGCATCAGGTCGGCGCAGCGCTGGCCGATATCGCCGTCCATCAGCACCACGCGCTTGCCCATTCGGGCGTAATACTCCGCCAGCGCGGCGGAAAGGGTGCTTTTCCCCACGCCGCCTTTGCCGGACATTACCGAGAAAATACGGCCCATATGTCTCACCTCGTTTGCCAGAAAAGCAATCAAGTAAAAAGAACGAGAGTGCAGAGATCAGAGTACAGAGTACAGATTAGAAAGCGTGAACACATTGGACACCAAGCTCAGCGGGTAAATCATCTGCACTCTGTTCTCTGAATAGCGTTACGGCGCCAATTGATTCCCGCCGGGAAGGGCAATGGTCACGTTTTGTTTTTCCTTTTCATCCAGATAGTAGCCGATGAAGTCACGGTTGGCCGCAACGGTGTAGCTGCCGGAGAAGCCGTTGGGGATGAAGGATACGACGGCGATTTCCGGGTCGTCCTTGGGCGTTAAGGAAATGAACCAGCCGTTGTTTTCCAGGTCAATACGCACCTTGCCGATGGTCATCTGGGAGGTTCCCGTTTTCCCCACCATGACATCTTCAGCTTTATACTTCCAGTTGCGGAACTGCCGCACGGCGGTACCGGCTTCGTCAACCACGCCTTTCAGCCCGTCCAGGATGTACGGCAGGTATTCCCGGGCGCTTTCCAGCTTGTTGAACACGGTGGCGCTGCGCTGGGACAGGATCTCGCCCTCGGGAGAGATGATGGAGTCCACGATATTCGGGTTCCACACGGTCAGGGAGCTGCTCAGCGCGCCCGCGTAGCGCACCACGGAAATGGGGGTCAGCAGGGTGATGGACTGGCCCACGCCCATCTGGATCTCCTGGCCGCCGCCCCATTTGATGGTGTTCAGGTAGTTCCACATGTCGCCCATCAGCGCCTGCTGCATCACCATCGTGCGGGTCATGCCCAGCTCGGTCATAAAGATGGGCCGGGCGGAGGAAACCCAGCTGCCCTGGGGGGTGTTGATGGCCATATCCATCAGCTTCTTGATGCACTTATTCAGGCGGGCCTCGTCATAGGTGATGCCGTAGCTGGCGGCGAAATTGTTGATGTGCTTCTTGAGCGACGCCGCCACCAGGATGGGGGTAGAGGTCATCTGCTCTTCCAGGCTCACGGTGGGGTCGTACAGGTTGGTCTGGTTGCCCACGATGGGCCGCAGCTCGCCCGGCAGGTCGATGCCGGTCTTGCTGGTCAGGCCCATCTGCGCCGCGTATTTGTACAGCAGCTCCTGGCCCGGGTTATTGTCAAACAGCCGGGAAGCCACCGTGTAGAAAAAGAAGTTGCAGGATTTTGTCAGCCCGCCGGCGATGTTCAGGTCATGGTGATCCTCCGGGTGGCTGGTCCAGCACTTGGGCGCGTCCTCCCAGTTGTCGGTGTAGTTGGTGAAGCGTCCGCCGTCGCTGATGAGGGTTTCAGGGGTGATGGCTTTGTTGGTCAGCCCGGCAAGGCCGGTGCACATTTTGAAAATGGAGCCGGGCTCGGCGCGGGTCTGGATGGCATAATTCATCAGCAGGCCGCGCTCGTCCTGCACGATTTCCAGGGCGGAGCTGCCGCCGCGGGCCATGGCGTTCAGGTCATAGTTGGGGTACTGGGCCAGCGCCAGGATATTGCCGGTATGCACGTCCATCACGATCAACACACCGGTGGTGGCCAAACGGATGGGGAATTCCTCCCAGTCGCGCACGGCGATTTTGTCTTTGTATGATTCCAGCCAGCTGGATTCGCGCATGCGCTCCTCCTGCCGGTTGCGCGTTTCATTCACGTTGTCGCGGATATAGCGCTCCGCGGCGGCCTGATACTGGGCGTTGATGGTGAGCTTTACGGTGTTGCCGTCCTGGGGCGGGATGTAATTCAGCTCGCGGGTCACCTTGCCCTGGGGGTCCACCTCCACCACACGCGCGCCCTGCCGGTCCGTGATGTTGGCAGTCAGCCAGTTTTCCATGCTGTTTTCGATGCCGGCCTGTCCGATATAGTCGTTCATGGCATAGCCCGCGGGTTTCAGGTCGCTGAAATAGTATTCCGCGTCCTGGATCTTGCCGGTATAGCCGATCACGGTGGCGGCCAGGGAACCGTTGGGATACACTCGCTTATCGCCCATGGCAATGCCAACCCAGGGCATGGACATGCTGCGGCCCTCGATCTCGCTGACCGTTTCATAGCTCACGTCCTCGGCAAAAGCCACCGGCAGCGACAGGAAAGCATTGTCCTGCATCGTCGCGTTGATGGCGATGACCTTGATCACGTCCTCTTCGCTGACGCGCATATACTCCGCCACCCTGTCCGGGTCCAGCCGGGAAAGATCCAGAATGCCGGGATTTCCGGGCTCTTTGGAGCCGGGCACGATCAGATCGTCCGTCTCCATGACGACGGAGTTGCCGTTTTTGTCCAGCGCCAGCAGGTACGTGCCGTCGCACAGCGCGGTAAAGCCGTACCGCTTGCGCAGGGTGTTGAAGCTGGCCTCCGGGCCGGGCTGCTTGCTGCCCATATAGTTGTTGGAATAGAAATAGCTGCGGCGGGTTTCCCAGGCGGTTTCCGAAATGCCGGAGCCAAAATTGAATTCCCAGGCGCCGGTTTCTTCGCTGCGGATCAGCGGCGACGTGACGGAGATCGTGCCGCCGTATTTCTCCACGATCCCGATCGCTTCCAGCAGCTGCTTGGTGGGATAGTCCCAGTCCTCGTTTTCGCGGTAGAAGGTCACGTTGTAGGCTTTCTCGCTCTTGGCCAGCACCACGGAATTGATGTCCGTGATCATGCCGCGGCTGCCCTTCACCACGATCTTTTTAATGCTCTGGCTTTCCGTCGCCTGGGCGTACTGGTCGCCGTTCTCAATCTGCAACCGGTAGAGCCCGAAAAACAGCACGCTGAACATCGCCACCACGGCGGTCAGGAACACAATAAAACGGGCGTTCAGTTTGTAGTCCCTGCCGCGGGCTTTGCGGCTTTTGCGGAATTCCTCGCTCACGTCTCTTCACCTCCCTGCGCCCGCTTCCCGCGGGGATACATGCCCAGCATGGCGCGCAGCGGAAACATCAATGCCCAGGCCAGCCCCATGGTATAGACCACGGAACCCGCCAGGCGGGTCAAATGGATCAATGTCAGTTCTTCCCCGATCAGATACATATAAATGATCAGCACCAGGTTCAGGAAAAAGTCCATTTCCCCCGCGCACAGGGGAATGCGGATGAAGGGGGGAAAGTCGGCGTCCCGGTAGCGGATCATAAAAGAATACCACCAATGCTTTTTCCCCTTGCCCTGGCTGATGCGCACCTGCGCCCGCTCGTAGGCCAGCCTGCGCTGCTCCAGCTGCCGGTCGGTCATATCGGCGAAGGTCTGGGCGCAGAGCATGGTGATGGCGGGATAAGCGATCACGTACAGCGAGGGCACGTTGGAGTTGGACAGCATGCTCTCCATCATCATCCCGATGATACAGGAGGCGCAGAAAGCGTACTTTTTTCCGCACGATACCACCAGGATGGCCAGCACCGCGAAAATCACGCTGCCCACCACGCTCTGCACCGTAAAGTAGCGCATCACGCACACCTGCACAAGATACGCGCCGACGGTCAGCAGCAGCACTTTCAGCGCCCGTTTCAAAGGCTTCACTCGTCTTCCTCCACTGTCATCGCGCCGGGATCCGATGTGGGCACCGGAGACGGCGTGGGCGTAAACGTGGGCCGCGGCGAGGGCGAAGGCGTTTCGCCATAGGTATTGACCGCCACATATTCCAGGTTGGGCGGCAGCGCCGTGGCGTGGGGATCGGGCGTGGACGTCACCCGAGGCGTCGGGGTAGGCGCGGCGGCGGCTTCAGGGGTTGCCGTCGCCCCCGTTCCGGGAGCGGATGTGGCGGCGTAAATGAAGTCGCTCAGGCCCTCCAGCGCGAAGGTGGGCACAGGCCGCGCCGTCGTCAGCGGCTCCAGCTGGATATTCTGGGACGTGCTCACACGCGTCTGGGCGTCCTCGGCATAGGACGGGCGGTAGCGGTACACCGTCACATATTCCAGATGCTGGAAATCCACCACCGGCTCCAGCACCACGTAGGATTTGTTTTCCTCCATGCCGCGGGTGCTTTCGCGGATATAGCCGATGGGAATGCCCTTGGGGAATTCCAGGCCCACGCCGGAGGTGACCACCACGTCGCCGGGCCGGGGAAGAGAGTTGTCCGGCAGGTAATACATCCGGCACATGGGCTCGCCGTTTGTGCCCAGGGTGCCCTTGACGCTGCCCTGGTCGCGGCTGGACTGGACAAGCCCGGCCACGGTGCAGTCGCTGTCGATGATGCAGCGCACGTCGCACTGGTTCGCCTTCACGTTATACGTCACGCCCACCAGGCCGCCGGAGGACACCACCGCCATGTAATCCGTAACGCCGTTTTCCGTGCCCACGTTCAGGGTCAGGGTGGAAAAATAGTTATTGCCCACCGTGCCGATCACCCGGGCCCCAATGGGGTTCATGGCCGCGTGGCTGGGCTGCTGGTGTTCGTAGACCAGCGCCTGCAGGGATTCGTTTTCCCGCCGAAGCTCCTCCATCATGGCGGAATCGGTGGCGTATTCGTCCAGCTTCACGCGCAGCTGCTCATATTCATATTCAATGTTTCCGCGAACCTTGAGTAATCGCAGGTAATCCACCACATTGTCTGTGATGGTGGAAAAAAACGTCTGGATCGGCGCCACCACTGAAGTAACGAGCTTTTGAGGAACAGACAGGATGGGCAGCTTCACGAAATTGGACAGCACCATCACAGCCGCCATCAGGAACAGGCCGCCGCACAGCAGGATAATCAGCATCATCCGCAGGAAGCTCTGCCGCTCTTCCTCCTGGGTCTTTTTCTTTTTGCTCTTTTTTCCCTTTTTCCCTTTGTCGGCGGGTTTCTTTGCGGCCTTCTTTCCTTTTCCCTTCTTTTTCCCGGCGGGCTCCTCCTCCGTTTTTCCCGCTGAAGGCGCATTTCTGCGGCTGAAAACGCCGCTTTCCACCCGCTGCCCTTCCTCAGGCTCCCCGTCCCAGAGCGTTTTATCGGCCCGGGTCTGCACGATGCGTTCCCGCGTCCCCGCCGCGGACCCTTCCGTTTCCTCCGCCGTATCCCGTTCCTTCGGCTGTTCCGCTTCCGGTTCAGGTTCCTGTTCAGGGCCCGGCGCGGCATCAGGCTGTAGTTCTTCCGCCAGCGGTTCGTCAGGCGCAGGCGCCTGTGGCAAGTCCGGCGCAGGCTCCGGCAGATCAGCGTCCTCGCGCTCACGCTTCATTTTCTGCGCAGGGCGCTGCCAGGAGGACAGATCATCTTCCTCCTGCCGCTGCCCCCAGGAGGGAAGGCGTTCCTCAGTGTCCTGGGCATATTTCCCCAAGTCTCTGGGGTTCAGGCCGTTTCCCTCAGAAAACTCCCGGTTCCGATTTCTCGCCATGCCGTTTTTATACTCCTGCTTCTGTTCAAATCATTCTTCTTCCTCTTCCCGGAGGAAGCTGGCCTTGCCGATGCGGTGGAGCAGCTCGATATTATCCGCCAGATGCCCCGCGCCCAGCACCGCGCTGCTCGTAGGATCGCGCGCCAGCAGCACGGGCATATCCAGTTCAGAGGCAATGTACTGATCCAGGGCGAACAGCTGCGCGCCGCCGCCCGTCAGGTGAATGCCGGATTTCAGCACGTCCCCGGCCAATTCCGGCGGCGTGCGCTCCAGCACGTGCTGGATGGCGGCCAAAATGGCTTCGCAGGGCGTGCTCAGGGCTTCGTACACCTGGGTGGAGGAAATTTCCGCGGTTTGGGGCAGGTTGGTGATCATATCCCGCCCCCGCACCAGCACCCGGCGTTCCTCCTTCATGGGCAGCGCCGAACCCAGCGCCATCTTCACATCCTCCGCGGTGCGGTCGCCGATGAGCATATTGAACTCCCGCTTCACGTAAGCGATGATGGCTTCGTCCATCTTCACCCCGCCCACGCGGATAGAGCGGCTGACCACGATGCCGCCCAGGCTGATGACCGCCGCCTCGGTGGTGCCGCCGCCGATGTCCACCACCATGGAGCCCACCGGGTCAAACACCGGCAGGCCGCAGCCGATGGCCGAGGCGAAGGGCTTTTCCACCAAATGCAGCTGGTTTTCACGGATACCGGCATACACCGCCGCTTTCCGCACCGCCCGCTTTTCAATGGGCGAAATCCGGCAGGGGATGGTCATGATGGCCCGGGGCTTCACCAGCCTGGACACACCGATGGCCTTGCGGACAAAAAACTGCAGCATGGCCTGGGTCATTTCAAAGTCCCGGATCATGCCGTCCGAGAGCGGCCAAACAGCCGTAACATCCGCCGACGTGCGCCCCAGCATCACCCGTGCCTCCTCGCCGATGGCGCGCACCGTATGCCGCCCCGCCCGGTCCGCTACCAGCAGGGACGGCTCGTTGATCACAATTCCCTTTCGCTTTACATATACCTGTGTGTTTGCCGTTCCCAGGTCGATCCCAATATCAGGCGCGACAATGGCCATCTATATCATCCGTCCTTTGTTCTTTTCTGGGGGAAACCTCTCCTCGGCTGCCAATGCGGCGGTTCCCTTCAGACCCGCTCGATCAAAAGGGAGATAGAAACTCTCCGTTCATGACCGTACCGGATGCCCGGTGAAATACATCCATCTTACGGCAGATCCGCCCCCGCCGTTTTCAGCATGTCCCGAACCAGCGCCATGGGCAGGCCGATCACGTTGGAAAAGCTGCCCGCGATGCGGCGCACGAACATCCCCGCCCGGCCCTGGACGGCGTATGCTCCCGCTTTGTCCATGGGCTCTTGGGTGGCGATGTACCAGCTGATGGCTTCGTCGCTCAGCGACACGAACTCCACTTCCGAAGCGTCCGCATCCACAAATTCTCTGCCATCCTCAGCGATCACGCACACGCCGGTATAGACCGTGTGGATGTTTCCCGACAGGCAGCGCAGCATGTCCCGGGCCTCCTGGGCGTCCCTGGGCTTCCCCAGCACGCGCCCGTTCAGATACACGACGGTATCGGCGCTGAGCACCATGCGTCCCGGGTACGTTTCGGCCGCAGCCCGGGCTTTGCGCCTGGCGTTTTCCATCACCAGCGCCTTCGGCGCACCGGTCTTCATTTCCTCCACGTCGGCGCTCACCGCCTCGAAGGGCAGGCTTGTATACGTCATCAGCTCCCGCCTCCGGGGAGAAGCGGACGCCAATATCAACGATTGCTTCATTCTTTTTCTTCCTTTTCCGCGTTTTCCGCCTTTCCCATTTTGGGTACACAAAAAACGCGCCCTTTATTATAACATAATCAAAGGGCGCAAGTACAGCCTTTTTCATCAGGCTGAAACATTTTTGTAAAAATGTTATAATTTTTGATCTGGCAGCATTTTCCAGATTCAAGCGATTTTTCACGCTTTGTCAGCCGTTTCCGAAAAACACCGAAATGACGCAGTTGTGCACCTCCAGGAACATGCCGGGGAAGACCAGGCAGTCATACCATTCCCAGGGGGATTCGTTCTCAGAGACCTTTCCCTCATGCTCCCAGCCATCCTCCGATACCGGGAAAAAGTTTACCAGTTCGGTTTCGTCGGCGTTGCCGAACAGGGTAGACACCGCCGCGTAGCTGTCCGTGCTGCCGGGCATAGGCTGGACCATCAGGGTAAAATAATTTACATCGTTGGGAATCTGCCAGTCGCAGTAAAACCGGCCCGAACCCGAGAAGATTTCCTGGTTCTCCCCATAATTCCCCGGATACGGCGGCAGCAGGTACGGCCCCTCTTCCTTCCGCAGGGGATGGATTTCTCTCTCCCCCTGCACGGTCACTTTCGTCCCGGCTTCCATAAAGAAAGAATACGCGGTTTCATTCGGCATTTCTTCATAGACTTCATATTCGATGACGGTACCGTCCGGCTTTTCCAGCGTCAGCAGGCCCTCCTGACCGGGAGCCAGGAAGTAATACCACAGGCCCTGTTCCGCTTTCGTGGCTGTCCAGGGGCCGTCCGCATCCCCGCCCATACCTTGGCTGTTATCCATATCCGCGTACAGCAGGGCTTCGCATTTTTCCTTTTCCATGTAGAAATTTCCAATGCTGTGGCTGCGCAGCTGCCAGTAGAAAACGCCGTTCCGCTCCATCTCCCCGATGATTTCCGCCAGCCGGGTTTCCGAATAATCGCTGCCCTCCTCCCATGGGTCGCCGGGATTCTTTTCGACAGGCACCATCATAAACTGCTGGCCATCCGGGCCCATTTCGCCTTGCGGCAGCAGGGCGAAGCCCAGCGCCGCGGGGCCCTGGTCGGTTGCCAGGCGGTCGGTCAGCTCGATCTGGGATACGGGCACCATCTTTTCCGTATACCACCCGGTCGGCGCGCCGCCATACACGATCTGGTACTGCCCCTTCATCTCCCCTGCCACGGTCACGGACGCGCCCTTGGGGATCGTCACGTCACCCGCTTCGGTTTCAATGTCCGTCTTTGCGATTCCTGTTCGCAGCTTTATTTCCGCCTGCCAGGGCTGGATGAACACGGTCACGTCCTCCATACGGACATAGCCGTTGATGTCCGCCTGCCACACCCATTCGTTTTTCACTTCATACGGCACGCCAAAGCTTTCTACCGTGGCCCGGGCCTTGGCTTTGGAATAATCCACGATCTTCACCGAAGCGCCGGGATACATTTTGGCGCATACCTTTTTCATCTCTTTATCCTCGTAGACTGGCACATAGCCGCCGCCGTCCGCGGGAAAAAGATACGCCTGCTTCACTTCAAACCGGGTATTCCGGATGCGGGAAGCGCGAATATAGCCTACCGCGCCGTTCTGGTTCGCCGCCAGCCGCCAGTCGTCGCCGATATCGCCCAGCAGATAGAGTTCTCCCTCCCCCACTTTGCCCACGATGTCCGCGCCGTTCCGAGGCTCCTCCAGCAGGTTGGCGCTGGGCAGGGCGGACGCCCGGTAAAACAGCTGCGGCGCTTCAAAATTAACGTTCATGGGCATCAGGTATTCCTTCAGCATATAGCCGGACAGGTTCACCCCCGCCTCGAAATTGGCGATCAGGTCCACATGCGCCCATTCCCGGCCCGTTTTGTCCCAGACAGGCGTATTATCGATCACGTACACCGGCGTACCGCTGTAAAACCGGCCCAAAGATTTGGAATTCATATCCGGTTTTTCGCGAAGATTCAGCCGGTCGCCCAATTTGGGATTCGCCACCACGGCCATGTAGCCCCCTATGTCCGCATCCCATCCGTATTCCGAATACTTGTCCGCCCGCGCCAGGGACACGGCTGACAGCGCCAGGCACAGGGCCAGGAATACCGTATATATCCGCTTCATCTGCTCCCACTCCTTCGTGTTCTCTTCCATATATTAAGACGCGGAAGGACTGACATTTGTTCCATGGATTTGACAATTTTATTCCTTTTCCGCCGCTTTCATGGCGCGCATGGCGTTGAGGATGGCGAGGAAGCACACGCCCACATCGGCAAATACCGCCGCCCAGAGCGGTGCCAGGCGGAGCACGCCCAGCACCATCACCATGAGCTTTACCGCAAGGGAAAAGGCCACGTTCTGCCTGACAATGCCCAGCGTTTTCCGCGCGATACGGATGGCCGCTGCCAGCTTCCGCGGGTCGTCGTCCATCAGCACCACGTCCGCGGCCTCGATGGCCGCGTCGCTGCCCAGGGCGCCCATGGCCACGCCGATGTCGGCCCGGGCCAGCACCGGCGCGTCGTTGATGCCGTCGCCCACGAACACCAGCGCACCGCCCTCCTTCTGCTCCAGCAGCAGCTTTTCCACATGCAGCACCTTTTCGTCAGGCAGCAGCCCCGCGTGGGCCTCGTCCACGCCGACCGTCCGGGCAACCGCCTCCGCCACCGCATGGCTGTCGCCGGTGAGCATCACGGTCTTTTGGACACCCAGGCGCTTCATTTCCTGAACAGCCTCGGCGGAGCCGGGCTTCACAACGTCGGAAATGCAGATATAACCCAGATACTTTCCGTCCGCCGCCACGTGCACCACCGTGCCTTCCTTCGGCGCGCGCCCGCAGGGAATGCCTTCCCGCAGCATCAGCTGGGTGTTTCCCACATACACCGTATGCCCGTTGACCTTCGCCCGCACGCCGTGGCCGGAGATTTCCGCCACGTTTTCCACCGTCCAGCCGGAAATATCCCGCGGACACCCCTCCCGCAGGGACTCCGCGATGGGGTGGGTGCTGAACCGTTCGGCGGCGGCAGCCAGGGCGATCATATCGTCCTTTGTTCCCTGAACCGCCTTCGCCTCTGTGACGGCGAATTTTCCTTCGGTCAGCGTGCCGGTTTTATCGAAGACGATCACATCCGCTTTCGCCAGCGTTTCCAGGTATCCCGCGCCTTTCACCAGGATTCCGCGGCGGGACGCACCGCCGATGCCGCTGAAAAAGGTGAGGGGCACAGAAATGACCAGGGCGCAGGGGCAGGAGATGACCAGGAAAGTGAGGGCCGACGTGATCCACCGGCTCCACGCCCCGCCCAACAGCAGCGGAGGAACCAGCGCTACCAGCACGGCAAGGATGACCACCGCAGGGGTGTAGATCCGGGCAAAACGGGTGATAAACTGATCTGCCCGGGATTTATTTTCACCCGCGTGCTCCACCAGCTCCAGGATGCGGGAAACGGTGGAATCCTCATAAGCGTGGGTGACCTGGATCCGCAGGAGGCCATTTAGGTTCACACAGCCGCTTAAAGCCGCGTCGCCGGGCTTCACATGGCGCGGCACGCTTTCTCCGGTGAGCGCCAGGGTGTTCAGGCTCGAATCCCCCGCGATGACCGTACCGTCCAGCGGCACCTTTTCCCCCGGGCGCACCACGATGGTCTCCCCTACTTGGACATACTGCGGCAGGATGGTTTCCACCCGGCCGTCTCGCTCCACGTTCGCAGCATCCGGGCGGATATCCATCAGCTCCGCGATGGATTCCCGGCTTTGGTCCACGGCATAGTCCTGGAAAAACTCGCCGATCTGGTACAGCAGCATCACCGCCACGCCCTCGGCGTAATCTCCCAGGCAGAACGCGCCGACGCTGGCCACGGTCATCAGGAACATCTCGTCCAGCGGCTCCAGGCGCAGGATGCTTTTCACCGCCTCCGTCACCACAGGCCAGCCCACCGTCAGGTAGGAAAGGGCAAACACGGCGATTTTCATCCAATCCGCCATGGGAACCAGCAGACCCATCAGCAGCAGGGCCGCGCTGACGCCGATGCGAATGAGCGCGGGTTTCCGGTTTTCTTCCCCGCCGTGTTCGTGCCCGTGGTCATGGCAGTGTCCGCAGCCGTGGTCATGGCATTCCGCATGATCATGGCAGTGTTCATGGCCGTGCTTTTCTTCGTGTTCATGCTCCGTATGGCAATGCTTGCAGCTCATATGCTCCCCTCCGGTTCCGTATCGTTTGAAACACTGGCTTTTTTCTGTCCGCCGCGCTCTACTCGCAAAGATGCTCCATCCCCATGTCGATGATGGTGCGCACATGCTCGTCCGCCAGGGAATAATACACCGTTTTTCCCTCCCGCCGGAACTTCACCAGCTTGTTCGCTTTCAGCACCCGAAGCTGGTGGGACACCGCGGACGGGCTGGCTTTCAGCAGCTCCGCAATGTCCCCCACGCACATTTCCGCCTCCATCAGCGCGTACAGGATTTTGATGCGCGTGCTGTCGCCGAACACCTTGTACAGCTCCGCCAGGTCGTAAAGCAATTCCTCGTCCGGCATGTCCGCACTGACGGAGGAAATCAATTCGGGATGGATGGTTTCCCCCGCTGTTTCCGGGGATTCACTCCTGTTCATTGTGCTCATCCTTTCATTTGAACAACTGTTCATATATTATTATATGCAAAACGCCCCCGGCTGTCAAGGGCGTTTTGCAGTAAAAATGATTTTATATGCTTCTCAGTCTAAAAAATGAGATGGAGTTTAGCCTTGTTTTTCTTCGATCCAGTGCCGCGCCGTGCTTTTCCAGGTGCGTTCGCTGATGATATAACGCGGACGGCGCTTGGCCTCCAGGTAGGTTTTTCCCACGTATTGGCCGACGATGCCCAGGGCGATCATCTGCAGGCCCCCCAGCAGGCACAGGACGCAGATCACCGTGCTTAAGCCCGCCAAAGCGCTTTCGATGGCTGCCTGCACAATCGCGGCCACAGCCAGGATCAGGCCCGCCAAAATGAGGATGAAGCCTGCCCCCGTGACCATGGAAACGGGCTTGACAGACAGGCTGGTGATGCCGTTGAAGGCCAGCGCCAGCATTTTTTTCAGCGGATAATGGCTTTCCCCCGCCATGCGTTCGGCGCGCTCATAATATACGCTGGCGCTCTTGAAGCCCACCAGCGGGATCATGCCGCGCAGGAAGATATTCACTTCCTCATAGTCCGCCAAATGGTTCAGCACCCGGCTGCTCACCAGGCGGTAATCCGCGTGGTTGAACACCACCTCCGCGCCCATCCAGTTCATGAGATGGTAAAAGCCCTCGGCGGTGGTGCGCTTGAACCAGGTATCGGTGGTCCGCTTGGAGCGCACGCCGTACACGATTTCGCACCCGGCCAGGTATTCGTCCACCATCTTATCCATGGCGTTGATGTCGTCCTGGCCGTCGCAGTCGATGGAGATGGTGATGTCGCACTTGTCCTTCGCTTCCATCAGCCCGGCCAGCACGGCGTTCTGATGGCCCCGGTTGCGGCTCTGGCAGATGCCGATGAAGTGTTCATCCTGCTCCGACAGGCCGCGGATGATTTCCCAGGTCTTGTCCTTCGACCCGTCGTTGACAAACAGCACCCGGCTGTTGGGGCTGATCTTGCCCGCGCCGGAAAGCGATTTGATTTTGTCCAGGAACATCGGCGCCGTCATCGGCAGCACCTGCTCCTCATTGTAGCAGGGAATCACGATCCACAGTATCGGTCTTGCGCTCATACGGTTTGTCCTTCCATGTTCAGATAGAATAACGCTTCCACGGCCCGGTTCTCCCGGAAAAACGCGGCCTTTACGCCAGCTCCGCTTCCAGGCGCACACAGCGGCCCACGAAGGTCAGGTCGCTAAAGTTTTTGATTTCGCTTTCAAAGGCTTCGTCATACTTTTGCAGCATCGCCTGGTAATCGTTCACCCGCTTGACCTTCCGCAGGATCCGTCCCTGGGGCGTTTGCAGCAGCATGATCGCCCCGTCCACCGCCGCCTGGGCGGGCACCACCAGCAGCAGGTCGCCCCGCTGCACGCGGAAGCCCCGCAGGCTGTTGTCCGGTGCCATAAAGTAATACACCTTATCCGGCGCCGCTCCTTCGATCCTGCCGTTGGTGATCGGCAGCAGGCGGTGGCCCACTTCCTTCATGACGGCGTTGTAGATGGGCACATGCTTGAGCACGCCGGACAGCGCGTCCAGCCAGATGGACCCGGCAACGCCGGGGCCGCTCTCCGCCACCACCTCGGCTTTTTCCTGTTTGGCAGGGGCCTTCTTCGCTTCCGCCGCCTTGGTCAGCTGGGGCACGGCGGACTGCAGATCCACCGTTGCAGCGATGTCGTCCAGGGTAAAGTCCGCCTCCGTGTGCTCTGTCATGCCCATGGATTTCAGGATGCGCCGGGCCTGGTCGTCCGCGATGATGCGGGTGCCAGCTTCCACTTCCATCAAGTATTTGTCGCTCACGCCGCACTTCCGGGCCACCTGCTTATGTGTCAGCCCCTGCCGCGTGCGCTCCAAACGAATCAAATCCCCTAATCTGCTCACTTGCCGTCTCCTTCATCCATCTGCCGTTTGCACTCACCATTCAGTTTTTTCAGCTTCCGCGCCAGGGCCGGGGTCGCCGCGCCGGGCTTCATGCGCCACAGCCAGTTGCCGCCGATGGTGCCGGGGCGGTTCATGGTGGCCCAGTCGTCCAGGCCTAACACATCCTGCATGGAAGCCATGGCGATGCGGGCTTTGCTTTCAAACACAGTCTTCACGAACGCCCAGGGCGCTTCGTCGATCGTCTTGAAGCCGGTGATTTCCTGGGCGGATTTCAATTCGTCCTTGGTGCATTCCTTCACCCGGCTCAGGGCGGTCACGTTGTCGTGGGTGCCGGTGTAATAGGCGGTATTCTCAGGAATGTTTTCCGGTATATGCACGTTGGAGTCATCCGCGCCGAAGGCGAAGGACAGCACCTTCATGCCCGGGTACCCGGTGAAAGCAATGACCTCCCGCACGCGGTCATTCACCGCGCCCAGGTCTTCCGCCACGATGTCCAGGCCGGGCAGCTTTTTATTCAGCACTTTGAACAGGTCTTCCCCGGGGCCGATCACCCAATGTCCGCCGCGGGCGTTGGGCGCGCCGTGGGCCACGGAGAAATAATTGGCAAAGCCGATGAAGTGGTCGACGCGGATGATGTCGTACATCTTGCCCATGTGCGCCATGCGCTTGACCCACCAGTCGTAGCCCTTTGTTTTCAGGTAGCTCCACCGGTACAGGGGATTGCCCCACAGCTGGCCGTCTTCGGAGAAGTAATCCGGGGGCACCCCCGCGATGCGCCGGGGCACGCGGTTCTTATCCAGCTGGAACACCTCCGGCTTCGTCCAGGTGTCGGCGCTGTCCTCGGCCACGTAGATGGGCATATCCCCAAACAGCTTGATCCCCAAACCGTTGCAGTATTCCTTGAGCGCGAACCACTGCTGGGCGAACACATACTGGCACCACATATGGAAGCGGATTTCCTTGTCCAGTTTCTTTTCGTACTTGGCAACCGCTTCCGGCTCCCGCATCATGATCCCCCGGTCGGGCCACTTCGTCCACATGGCCTTGTCAAAGTGATTCTTCACCGCGGTGAACAGGGCGAAATCCCGCAGCCAGTCGTTTTCATCGGCAAACTGCCGGATGGCCTTTTTGAGCTTCCGCTCGGAAGCCGTAAACGCCTTGCGCAGCAGCGCCCATTTGTATTCCTGCACCGATGGGAAATCCACTTGATTCAGATCGGCGGGCACGAACCGCTCCGCGTCGGCCAGGTCCAGCCAGCCGTTTTCCGCCAGCTTGTCGATGGAAATCAGCATGGGATTGCCGGCGAAAATACTGGTGGATTGGTAGGGAGATTCCGCGTAGCCCGTTGGCCCCATGGGGAGCACCTGCCAAATGCCCATATTGGCGGCATGCAGAAAGTCCGCAAACTGATAGGCTTCCTTGCCCATGCTGCCGATGCCGTCAGGGCCTGGCAGAGAGGAAATGTGCAGCAGGATACCGCTTTGGCGTTTCATACAGTTCATCCTTTCCTTATGTAAAATTATAAGTCTGTAAACAAAGTCGCAAATGCTTGCATCTTTATCTGACCGATTCCCGGATCTCGATTTTGGCTTCCACGGTGATATGCCGGGCGGGCGCGTGGTTTTCCAGCATGTCGGTAAGCACCGCCACGCTCTCCTTCGCGATTTCCTCCACCGGCTGGACAATGGTGGAAAGCCGGGGCGTGGTGTACTGGCCGATTTCAAGGCCGTCCACCCCCATCACGCTCACATCCCGGGGCACATGCTTCCCCAGGTCAGCCAGCGCGCGCATGACGCCCAGCGCTACCGTATCGCTCATGCAGAACACCGCGTCGATCCCGGGATTTTTTTCAAAGAAGCGCAGCCCGGCTTCGTAAGCGTCAGGCAGGAGAAAGCGGGTTTCCACATAACGGCTTTCGTCCAGCGCCATTCCCTGCTCCCGCAATGCGTCCTCCGCGCCCAGCGCGCGGAGCACCAGGCTGTCGTCCCCCGTGCGCCTGCCGCCGAAGACGGCGATGTGCTTATGCCCGCGCTTCAGCAGCGCTTCCACCGCTTTGCGCGCCATGGCTCGATTGTCCATCGCCACAGACGCGGCCCGTTCCATGGCGGTCGATGCTGTGTTCACCGTGGCGAACACCATGGGAATGCTTTCGCCCTTCAATACATTGCACCTTTCGTCGATGCGGCTGCCTAAAAAGATGATGCCCGCGATCCGCCGCCGGTTCATCAGCGTCAGGGCATGGAGAAATTCATCGTCCTGCTCGTCGATGTATTCGGTGATCATGGCGATCCTCTCCCGCCTGGGGCAGAGCAGGATCGCTTCCGTGAGCGCGTTGAGAAAGGCGTTCTTCCGCCCGCGGATGATCAGCGCGACGGTCTCCCCCTCCGCCTGCTTGAGCCCGCGGGCATTGGCATTGCCCACGAAGTGGCACCTGGCCATCACCCGGCGCACCTTTTCCTTCGTTTCCTGGCTCACATCCGGCCGGTCATTCAGCACCCTGGACACTGTGGTCACGCTGACCCCCGCCATTTCCGCAATGTCCCGGATGGTATAAATCTTCATAGCGCTTTCCTCGTCAGACAGCTTGCCGCATCGTTATCGGTAACGTTTTCAATCATCGGTATCATATCATTTGGAATCCTTTCTGTCAATAGCCCGCAGCGCTTATTCGGTTGACACGCCATGGAAGCCATGCTACAATGGACGCACCGATTCAAGGAGGGGAAATACATGGAGGAAAGCGTTCCGCAGGCGTTGACCGTCAACGGGAAAGCCTATGCCATCGTGAAACTGCTCGGCAAGGGAAAGGGCGGCTATTCCTATCTTGCGCAGGACGCAGGCAGTGAATACGTGCTGAAACAGATCCACCACGAGCCCTGCGATTATTACCAATTCGGCAATAAAATCGAAGCGGAGAAGCGGGATTACGCGCGGCTGAAGGACATCGGCATCCCCCTGCCGAAGCTGCTGGACGTGGACGAAGAAAACGAACGCATCCTGAAGGAATACATCCCCGGCCCGACTGCGGAGCAGCTGGTAAAGGAAGGGAAAATGCGGCCCGAATACATCCGGCAGGTGCAGGACATGTGCCGCCTGCTGTACGCGAAAAATACGAACATCGACTATTATCCCACCAACTTTATCCTGTGCGGGGAGAAGCTGTATTACATCGACTACGAATGCAACGATTACATGGAACAGTGGGATTTTGAGCACTGGGGCGCGCAGTATTGGAAATAACTCAATTGTACAAGGATTGTTTTTCCATCTCCATCCTATTGACAAGCGGCACATCCGACGATATAATGCACCCAATCAAAGGCGATGACCGGGAAACGTGCCGTGTCGCGGGCGCTTTGCAGAGAGCTCCGGGTGCTGAAAGCGGAGCAGGCGCCAGAACGGGAATTCCTCCCGGAAGCTGCAGCTTGAACGCGCCGAAGAAGGCGCATTGTAGGGCCCGCCGGATTCCCACCGTTACAGGGGAAGGGCAGTGACGGCTGCCCGCTGAGGTCTGGGAAACCGGACAAATTGAGGTGGTACCGCGGATGTTATTCCTTCCGCCCTCTGTTTTGAGCAGAGGGCGGTTTTTATTATTCATTCCCGGTTCCGGGCCGGTGATGATAAACATTTTTCAGGAGGAAACATGGTATGAAGAAATGGACCGCATTGATTCTTTCCCTGGCGCTCTGCTTATCCTGCGCCGCCGTTTGCGCGGAGGACAAGCCCGTGATCGGCATTATCCAGCTGATGGAGCATGTGGCGCTCAGCGCCGCGCGGGACGGTTTTATCGCCGCCCTCAAGGACAACGGCTATGAAGACGGCGTGAACGTGACCATTGACCTGCAGAACGGCCAAGGCGAACAGTCCAACCTGTCCACCATCGCCGACCGGTTCGTGGGCGAAAACGCCGACCTGGTGCTGGCCATCGCCACCCCCGCCGCCACCATGATGGCCAGCAAGACCGAAACCATCCCGATCCTGGGCACCGCCATCACGGACTACGCCACCGCCAACCTGGTGGAAAGCAACGAGCATCCCGGCTATAACATCTCCGGCACCTCCGACATGAACCCCGTGAAAGACCAGATCGCCCTGATCAAGGAGCTGTTCCCCGAAGCCAAGACCGTGGGCGTGGTCTATACCTCTTCCGAACCCAACTCCAAGCTGCAGGCTGACATAGCCAAGGAAGCCATGGAAGAAATCGGGCTGGCCTATGTGGAACGCACAGTGACCAGCACCAACGACGTGCAGCAGGCTGTGCAATGGATCGTGAACCAGTGCGACGCCATTTACATCCCCACCGACAACACCTTTGCTTCCTCCATGGCCCTGGTATTCGGCGTGACGGCTGAAAGCAAAACGCCCGTTATCTGCGGCGAGGAAGGCATGTGCATGGCCGGCGGCCTGGCCACGCTGGGCATCAATTATTACGATCTGGGCTACCAGACCGGCATCATGGCCGTCGACGTGCTAAAGGGCGCGAATATTTCCGAAATGCCCGTGCAGTTCGCCACCGGCTTCGATTATTGCTTCAACAAGACTGTGGCGGATGAGATCGGCTATGAAATCCCTGAAAAGTACGTTCCGTATATCCAGGAAATGGCCGCGGAATAAGCCTGCTTTCCGGAGAGCGCGGCGCGCGGACGCCCCGCTCTCCTTCTCCCCGTTTTGAACCTGCATAGATTGGAAGGAACACCATGACGCAAGTATTGCTGGGCGCGGTAGCGCTGGGCCTGCTGTGGTCAATCATGACCATCGGCGTATACATCACTTATCGGATCCTGGACGTGGCGGATCTGTCTGTAGAGGGCACGCTGCCCTTAGGCGCCGCGGTAGCCTGCGCCATGATCACGCGGAAAGCCGACCCTTACCTGGCCTCCTTCTGTGCGCTGCTCGCGGGATGCCTGGCGGGTTTTGTCACCGGGCTGCTGCATACGAAGCTGAAAATCCCCGCCCTGCTCTCCGGCATCCTGACCATGATCGCGCTGTATTCCGTCAACCTGCGGGTCATGGGCGCGCCCAATATCTCCATCCTGCGGATGAACACCGTGTTCAGGCCCTTCGTAAAAATGGGCATGAGCAGCACGGTGGCGGTGATCGTGGTGGGCGGCCTGTGCGCGTTCCTGCTGATCACCATCCTGTATTGGTTCTTCGGCACCGAGCTGGGCAGCTCCATCCGCGCCACGGGCAATAACCAGAACATGGTGCGCGCCCAGGGCATCAACACCGACACGATGAAGATCCTGGGCCTGGTGCTGAGCAACGGGCTGGTGGCGCTGTCCGGCGCGTTCATTGCCCAAAGCCAGAATTTCTCCGACGTCCAAATGGGGCAGGGCAGCATCGTGATCGGCCTGGCCTCCCTCATCATCGGCGAGGTGCTGTTCGGCGGAAAGAATTTTTACCGGCGCCTGGTGGCCATTATCCTGGGCGCTGTGGTTTACCGCCTCATCATCGCCCTGGTGCTGGAGATGGGCATGAACCCCAACGACCTCAAGCTCTTCACTGCCATCACCGTGGCGCTGGCCCTGTGGCTTCCCCAGGGGAAATCCATGCTGAAGACGTTTAAAAAGTCACTGCGCAGGGAGGGCGTGTAACATGTTGCAAATTCAGAACCTGACCAAAGTGTTCAACCCGGGCACCGTCAATGAAAAAACAGCCCTGTCAAAGGTCAGCCTGCGCCTGGCCCCCGGCGATTTCGTCACCGTCATCGGCGGCAACGGCGCGGGCAAATCCACCATGCTCAACAGCGTGGCGGGCGTTTTCCCCACGGACGGGGGCAGGATCCTCCTGGACGGGCAGGACGTGACGAAGCTGTCCGAGCATAAGCGCGCGCGGTATCTGGGCCGGGTCTTCCAGGATCCCATGATGGGGACCGCGGCGGACATGAACATCGAGGAAAACCTGGCCCTGGCCTATCGGCGGGGACAAAGGCGCACCCTCAAATGGGGCGTCACAGGCGCGGAACGGGCCCGGTACAGGGATTTGCTGCGCGAACTGGATCTTGGCCTGGAAGACCGCATGACCGACAAGGTGGGCCTGCTCTCCGGCGGCCAGCGCCAGGCGCTTACCCTGCTGATGGCCACCCTGAAGCCCCCGAAGCTGCTGCTGCTGGACGAACACACCGCGGCCCTGGACCCCAAGACCGCCGCCAAAGTGCTGCATCTGACGCAGAAGCTGGTGGAAGAAAACCATTTGACCACCCTGATGGTGACCCACAACATGTCCGACGCCATCCGCCTGGGCAACCGCCTGATCATGATGAGCGAAGGCCGTATCGCCATTGAGATTTCCGGAGAGGAAAAGAAATCCCTCCATAAGTCTGACCTCATCGCCCTCTTTGAAAAGGCCGGCGGCGACCTGGAAAACGATCGGATGCTGCTGTCGTAGCCAAGAGAAATAAAACACTGCCATCCCGAACACGGCGGTTGGGATGGCAGTGTTTTATTATGCTATGCAGCTATAAATATTCCGGCAAAGGGAGCGCTTAACCCACCACCGTATAGCCGGCGTCGGTAACGGCTTTGACCAGCATAGCGTCCGGCACAGCCTTTGTCATGGTGACGACTGCAGTGCCGGTTTCATGGCTCACCTGGGCGGCTTCCACGCCGTCGACGGCTTCCAGGGCTTTCTGCACCCGGCCGGAGCAATGCATGCACATCATGCCTTCGATCTTCATTGTCTTTTCCATCTTTTTCTTCTCCTTTTTCACTTTGATTTTTCTATCCCGTTTCGCGCTGTACAGGTCAAAGAAATTGAGCCGCAGCGCGTTGGATACCACGCAGAAGCTGGACAGGCTCATGGCCGCAGCGCCGAACATGGGGTTCAGCGTCCAGCCGAAAAGAGAGATGAACGCGCCTGCCGCCAAAGGAATGCCGATGGCATTGTAAAAGAACGCCCAGAACAGGTTTTCGCGGATATTCCGCAGGGTGGCGCGGCTCAGGCGGATGGCGGCGGCCACGTCGGTAAGCCTGCTGTTCATCAGCACCACGTCTGCCGCGTCGATGGCCACGTCCGCCCCGGCCCCGATGGCGATCCCCAGGTCAGCCCGGGTCAGGGCGGGCGCGTCGTTGATGCCGTCGCCCACCATGGCGGTCCTGCCCTTCTTTTTCAGGTCTTTGATCACCTGCTCTTTGCCCTCCGGCAGCACGCCCGCGATCACCTGGTCCACCCCCGCCTCCTTGCCGACGGCGTCCGCGGTGCGCTGGTTGTCGCCGGTGAGCATCACCACCCGGACACCCATGTTCCGCAGCTGGGCGATGGCCTCGGCGCTGTCTTCCTTCAAGGTGTCCGCCACCGCGATCACGCCCAGCGTTTGTCCGTTCCTGGCAAAGAACAGGGGGGTCTTTCCCTGGTCGGAAAGCTGCTCCGCCCGCTTTTGCAGGTCAGCGGAAACCGCTCCTTGGGTCATCATGAATTTCTGGCTGCCGCCCATCAGCGCAGCGCCGTCCAGCGTTCCCGTCAGGCCGTTGCCGGGCAGGGCGGTAAAGCCGGTGATTTCAGGCGCAGTAAGATTCAGCTGCTTTCCGTATTCCACGATCGCCTTGGCCAGGGGATGCTCGCTTTTTCCCTCCAGGGCAAAGGCGGCGGACAGCAGTTCTTCTTCCTTTACGCCGTCAGCGGGCAGCACGTCCGTGACCCTGGGCCGTCCCTCCGTGATCGTGCCGGTTTTGTCCAGCGCCACGATCTCGGTTTTCCCCGCTTCTTCCAGGGACACGGCGGTCTTGAACAGGATGCCGTGCTTCGCGCCCAGGCCATTGCCCACCATGATGGCCACCGGCGTCGCCAGGCCCAGCGCGCAGGGACAGGAGATCACCAGCACGGATATGCCCCGGGCCAGGGCGTAGCTGAATTCCTTCCCCACGATCATCCAGACGATCAGGGCAATGACCGCAATAGTGATCACCACCGGCACGAATATGCCGGACACCCGGTCGGCGATCTTGGCGATGGGCGCTTTTGTCGCCGCCGCGTCGCTGACCATTTTGATGATCTGGGACAGGGTGGTATCCTGGCCCACACGGGTGGCGCGGCATTGCAGGTAACCGCTCTGGTTCACCGTGGCGGCGGACACCCGGTCGTCCACGGTTTTGTCCACGGGGATGCTTTCCCCCGTCAGCGCCGCTTCATTCACCGCGCTTTCGCCGCTGACCACCACGCCGTCTGCCGGGATGTTTTCGCCGGGACGCACGGCAAAGATATCCCCCACCTGCACCTCGGCGATGGGAACGGTCACTTCCCGGCCGTCCCGAAGGAGGGTAGCGGTCTGAGGGGCCAGCTTCATCAGGCTTTTTAAAGCGTCGGTGGTTTTGCCCTTGGATCTGGCTTCCAGCATTTTCCCCACCGTGATCAGGGTCAGGATCATGGCTGCCGATTCAAAATAGAAGTCCATCATGCAGGCCATCACCGCCTCATGATTTCCATCCGCCGCGGCGCGGGTCATGATAAAGAGCACGTACAGGCTCCAAACAAAGCTGGCCGCCGACCCAAGCGCCACCAGGGTGTCCATGTTCGGCGCCCTGTGCCACAGCGCTTTGAAGCCGCTGATAAAGAATTTCTGGTTGACCACCATGACCAGCGCTGCAAGCGTCATCTGGGCCAGGCCCATCGCCACATGATTTCCGTCGAAGAACGCAGGCAGCGGGAAGCCTGCCATACTGTGCCCCATGGAAAGATACATCAGCGGCAGCAGCAGGCACAAAGACACTGCCAGGCGTTTTTTCAGCTTTGGGGTTTCCCTGTCCTCCAATGCTTTTTCGTCCATGGAGGCACTTTGCGTCCGCGCCGCCGCGTCCTTGCGCGCAGCGCCGTAACCCGCCTCCTCCACGGCCTTGATGATGTCGCTTTCGCTGGCGGCGCCCTCCACGCCCATGGAGTTGGTAAGCAGGCTCACCGAGCAGCTCTCCACCCCCGGCACCTTTCTAACCGCTTTTTCCACCCGCGCGCTGCAGGCCGCGCAGCTCATGCCCGTGACGGTATACTGTTTCATAGACGCTTCCCCTATTTCATCAATTTTTGCAGGGTCGCAAGCAGCTCATCGATGGTTTCGTCCCTGCCGGCCAGAATGTCCTGCTTCACGCAGGTTTTGATGTGTTCGCCCAGCAGTTCCCGGTTGAAAGCCGCCAGCGCCGCGTTTACCGCCGCCACCTGCACCAGAATATCCGTGCAGTAAGCGTTCTTTTCCACCATGCCCCGGATGCCCCGGATCTGGCCCTCGATGCGGTTCAGCCGGTGGATCAGCTTTTTATACTCTTCCTCGCTTCGCTGCTTGGTTTTGTGGGAGCAGGCCACGGCTTCCTCTGATCTTATCTCCCCGCAGCAGCATTTTACTTCTTCCATTCGCTTTCCTCCAAACAGATACCCCGTTGGGGTATTTTGATTATATACCCCTATAGGGTATATGTCAATCATATTTTTCCCCAAAGTTTTATAGAAATACTGCCACAATCATGTATGGCGCGTGTATTCCGAACGGTGCTTCGCTGTAACAAAGAAAAACGAAAAACAGATTGACAAGCAAGACCGACGCCCGTACAATAAAAACTATCATTGAAATCCTTCAGGATGCGCGGGTCATCAAGCCCGCTGACCGATTGCGGAGAAAGGAAAACACTGCGGTATTACTTGCGGATCGCCGTATGGATGAGGGAGGAAAAACGGTGCGGATCAAAAGAACGACCGCCCTGCTGCTGGGGCTGCTCACGCTGTTTGGCGGGATGAACATCGCGGCTGCGGAGGAAACCATGACTGCGTATGAAGCGTATCTAACGGGCAAAGAAGCGCCCAGCCTGGCCGGGCGGTATCAAGGCGTATTCGCCGTCGGCGTCGCCGTTTCGCACGAAACGCTGCGGGACGAAAAGGCCGCGGCACTGGTGGCCGCGCAGTTCAATTCCCTGACCTGCGAAAACCAGATGAAGGCCGACTTCGTGATGGACAAATCAGCCACCTTCCGCAGCGGAGACAGCACCCGGGTGAAGCTGAATTTCTCCAGCGCCGCGCCGGTGCTGAAATTTGCCCAGGAGCACGGCATGAAGGTGCGGGCGCATACGCTGGTGTGGCACGCGCAGACGCCGCGCTGGTTTTTCACCGAAAACTGGTCGGACAGGAAGGACGCGCCGCTGGCGGACCGGGACACCATGGTCCTGCGCATGGAAAACTATATCCGTGATGAAATGGATTACATCAATACCAAGTATCCCGGCCTGGTGTACGCCTGGGACGTGGTAAACGAGGCCATCGAGCCCGCCAACGGCCACCCGGACGGCCTCCGGACGGAAAACAACCTGTGGTATGAAACCGTGGGGGACGACTGGGTGGAGCTGGCTTTCACCTTCGCCCGCAAATACGCCGCCGAAGGGCAGAAGCTGTTCTACAACGATTACGGCTGCACCGGCTCCCTGAAGGCCGCGCCGCTGCGCAAGCTGCTGAAAAAGCTGCACGACCAGGGCATTCTGGACGGCCTGGGGATGCAGAGCCACATCGGTATCGACTCCCCCAGCCTGACCGAGTATGAAAGCGCCCTGAGCCTGTACGCCCGCCTGGGCATCACCATCCATGTGACCGAACTGGACGTGGGCACGGCCGACCCTTCCGCCCTGGGCCAGATGCGCCTGGCGGTCCGTTACCGCGGGCTGTTCGCCCTGCTGGAAAGGCTGAAAACCGAGGCCGGATACGATATCGAAAGCGTCACCTTCTGGGGCATCCGGGACGACCAGTCCTGGCTGAACACCGCATCGGAAAAGAAATACCCGCTGCTGTTCGATCAGGCATACCGCTGCAAGCCCGCGTTATTCGGAGCCTTGCAGGACAGTTCCATCCCCATGACGGCCGGGGAGGCAAAGCTCCAGGAGGCCGTTGATCAGCTGGGGCTGAATAAAATCAACGCGCAGGAGGAAACGCCCGTGTATAAAACATTGGATCAGCATAACCCCGTAATGGTGCAGCGCTTCGGGGCCGACCCCTGGGCGATGGTATATCAGGACAGGGTCTACCTGTATATGACCGGCGACGAGCCCATGCTGGGCCCGGACGGTAAACCGCGCACCAACGATTACAGCAACATCACCGCCCTGCGGGTGCTGTCCTCCGAAGATCTGGTGAACTGGCAGGATCACGGCTCCGTGAACGCGGCCGGAAAGACAGGCGCGGCGAAATGGGCAAATAACTCCTGGGCTCCCTGCGCCGCCTGGAAGAACATCGGCGGGCAGGACAAATTCTTCCTGTATTTCGCCAACAGCGGCGGCGGCATCGGCGTGCTGACAGCGGACAGTCCCACCGGCCCCTTCACCGACCCCCTGGGCAAGGCGCTCATCAGCCGTTCCACCCCCACCTGCGCGGAAGTGACCTGGCTTTTTGACCCTGCCGTGCTGGTGGACGGCGACGGCAGCGCTTACCTGTACTTTGGCGGCGGCATTCCGGGGGGCCAGGCGGAAGACCCCGGCACCGCGCGGGTGGTAAAGCTGGGAGAAGATATGATCAGCCTGGACGGAGACCCGGCGGTGATCAATCCCCCCTGGCTGTTTGAGGACTCCGGCATCAATAAGATCGGGGACACCTACGTGTATTCCTACTGCTCCAATTTCAACGTGCCCGCCTCCGGCAGCGCCCAGGGCTTCATGAGCGGCGAGATCGTGTACATGACCTCCGCATCGCCCATGGGCCCCTTCACCTATACGGGGCGCGTGCTGCAAAACCCCGGCGTGTATTTCGGCGTGGGCGGCAACAACCACCACTGCATGTTTGAATTCAAGGGCCGGTACTATATCACCTATCACGCCGCCACGGTGGACAAGGCAATGGGCTGGAACGCGGGCTACCGCAGCACCTTCGTGGACAAGCTTAACCTGAACGAAGGGGGGCTTCCCGCGCTGACTGAAGGCACGTATCAGGGCGTTGAACAGCTGATTCCCTTTGATCCCTGCCGGCCTGTATCCGGCGCGGCGCTGGCTTCCCTTGCCGGGGCGGATACCAGATTGGTTCATGAAGAAGATCAGGCGGCGGGCACCGGGGAGATGATGGCGGTCAGCACCGTGGCGGGCGGCTGGATCGGCATTGCAGGCGCGGATTTCGGCGCGGACGGAGCGAACCGTGTTGTCCTGACGTATGCCGCCCCGGAAGGAGCGTCCATAGAAATCCTGCTGGACAGCCCGGAGAACAGCCCTGCCGCGAGGATCGCCCTGCCTGCCCTTTCGGAAACAGCGGCGTTCGACCTGCCCGAACCCATCACTGGCGTCCATGACCTGTATTTCCGCTTTTCCCAGGCGGACATGGCTTTACTGCAATGGCAGTTTGTTTCCGCATCTGATAAATAAATAAACGCGTTGAAGTATACAGGCACTGTCATACCGGCTTCCATCGGGATGACAGTGTCTGTTTATCCATATTTGTCCGAATTTGTCATAACCGCCTTGACACGCGTTCCGCGATCGTCTACAATATATGGTAGAAATCAAGAGATTCAGAGGGGTACAGCCGCAATGAGATGGATGATTGCTTCCGATATACACGGTTCTGCCCTGTACTGCGCCCAATTATTGGAAGCCTATGCCCGGGAAAAGGCGGACCGCCTCCTTCTTTTAGGCGATATCCTGTACCACGGCCCGCGAAACGACTTGCCAAAGGAATACGCGCCGAAGCGGGTGATCGAGATGCTGAACCCGCTGCGTCAGTATATCCTCTGCGTGCGGGGCAACTGCGACACCGAAGTGGACCAGATGGTGCTGCAATTCCCCATCCTGGCGGATTACGCGCTGTTGGCGCTGGGCAGACGCATGGTATTTCTCACCCACGGCCATACCTACAACAGCTCGCGTCTGCCGCCCCTGCATCCGGGCGACATCCTGCTGCACGGCCACACCCATGTGCCCGCCTGCCGGGAATACGCCTCCCACATCTATCTGAATCCCGGTTCCGTATCCATTCCCAAGGAGAACTCGCCCCGCGGATATATGACGCTCGTGGAGCAGACGTTCCGCTGGAAAAACCTGGAGGGCGAAACGTATCGGGAATTTGCCGTGGCGGATGAAATGTAAAAATCGCCGCCGTATCCGCAAGATTCCTTTTCCCCGCAACGTTTTATGGTTGATTTTCCAGATAGAGGAGGCGAAAGACAATGATCCGCTTGGCAAAAGCCCTTCACCGGCGCCTGCTGCCCTTTCTGCTGGCGCTGTCGCTCGTTTGTTTATTTATGCCGGTTCACGCGGAAAGCTATCAGCCCGGCACCACGCTGCTTCGCAGCCTGACCCATAACTGCCCCAACACCGGCGTGATGCTGCCGGAAACGTTCAGCCCCTACCAGACCACATACCTGCTGACAGTGGCCAGCTGGGTTTCCCGCCCCACCTTCACCCCTGTGGCCATGGATCCAAACGCGGTCATCCTGGTCAACGGCCAGATCGTGCGCAGCGGGGATACCAGCCAGGTGATCCCCATGACGGACCAGCCCCAGGCCGTGACCATCGAGGTGCGGAACGGTACCGGTTCCACCGTGTATACGGTTTATCTCCAGCGCCGTCCCAGCGAGCGCCGCACCCGCGTTTCCGCGGGCTACATTCAGAATATCTACCTGAAAGGCACCACCTGGCACATCGACGCCGATCTGGTGACCGTCAAATACAGTGGCACCGACTATTCCAGCGGCGATCTTTCCACTTTTACCAACAACAAGGTGGAACACTATGATTACGAGGTGGACCCCAACTGCATCTTCTATTACGGCACAAAAGCCAGCTGCATCCGCGCCTATAATATATTCACCTTCATGAACACATATCTGCAATACGGCAGTTCGCTGTATACCATCGTCTATATCGAAGATAAAATCGTGTCGGTCTTCCCTTACGGCGCGGATTATTGACCCTTCGCTCCGCAAAATCCATCTTGCATTTCCATTTCCGTTCCTGTATAATAAACGCGAAATCAAACTGATGAAGAATACATGACAGTCAAAAGAAGGGAGTCAGTCAAATGACGGTGCAAGCGTTATATTCCCGCATCGAAGGAAACTATGATCAGGCGATCCGGATCATGCGAATGGATAAGATGATCAGCCGCTACCTGCTGAAGTTAAAGGACAACCCGGCCCACAGCCGGCTGATGTCCGCGGGCGAAGCCATGGATCCGACGCAGCTGTTTGAAGCCGCCCACGCCCTTAAGGGGGTCTGCGCCAATCTGGGGCTGGACGCGCTGTCCCAGGCTGCCAGCGATATCGCCGAGGAATTCCGTCCCGGCTCCCCCCGCAGGCATTCCGACGCGGAGGTAAAAGCCATGCTGGAAAAAGCGGACGCCCTTTACCAGAAATTCCTGGCCGGCATCCAGCAGTACGAAGCCGATCCGCAGTAATCCTTCTTATTCAAACAGAGCGTTCACCCGCTTCCTTGATATGCGGATGAACGCTCTGTTTTGTTTTGTTTAATTACAGTCCCTTTTCCCGGTCATACGCCTGCCACAGCGGGGAATAAATGCTCACGGCCAGCTCATGCTCCTGCAATGTGCGGCTGAAATGCAGTTCCCCGGTGTTGGGATCCTTGGAGCAGAAGTAGAGGTATCCATCCTGCACATACTGCTCGTCGGGATACAGCGCGGCACGGATGGCCGCCGGAGAGGGGGAACAGATGGGGCCCAGCGGCAGACCGCTGACAAGATAGGTATTATAGGGAGAATTGACCCGCAAATCGCTGTCGGTCAGGGCCATGCGCCTGACGCCGCTGACGTACTTGACCGTCACGTCGCTGCCCAGGTTCATGTTTCTCTTCAGGCGGTTGTGGAACACGGCGGATACCTTGGCAAAGTCAGCGTTCTTCGCTTCCTTTTCGATCATGGACGCCAAGGTGAGCGCCTGGTCCATGGTCATGCCCAGCTGTTCCGCGCGTTCATGGTATTCCTCGGTGAACACCGCTTCCGTCTGGCTCAGCAGCTTGCGGATCACATCGTCCGCCGTGGCGGTGGTGTAGATTTCATAGGTGTCCGGGGCCAGGTAGCCCTCCAGCGCATAGAGGCGCGATGCGGCGTTGGCGCTGGCCAGCACGTCGGCGATATAGTAATAGGCGGAAAAATCCGTGCCAGTTCTGCACAGGCTCAGGAAAACGGCCTCATCCCCGATCACCTGCTCCTCCGCCAGATAATGCGCGATATCCTGCACTGTCCAGCCCGGAATGATGGTGATGTTCCGGGTGATGGGGTTCCCGTCGCCGGTGGTAAGCAGCTCCATGATCTGCCGCATGCTCATGCTGCGGTTCACCTTGTATTCGCCCGACTGGATCTTTTGCCCGTAGCCCAGAAAGTCCGCCACATATTTAAAGACCGTCCGGTTATGGATCAGCCCGGCTTCCTCCAGGTTATTCGCCACACGGGTCAGGCTGCTGCCGGAAGACACCACAAAGGTGACCGGGGTCTCGTCCTCCGCATTGACCGGGGCGAGGTAATTGCGGTTGACCCAGTTCCATACCCCCATCGCCACACCGGCCACCACGATGAGTACGCACACAATCAGCAGCAGCGGCCGCAGCGCCGTCCACAGCCAGCTGTACCAGAATACGCCGTATTCCCGTTCCCTGTGCAGTTCCTCCGGCGTATAATCCCGTTCTTCCCGATACTTTTTCAAGGCGTCCTCCTGCTAAAGCTCACATGCCCGGCACAGGGATTTCCATGCCTGCCGCCTGGGTGAGCGTCTGGAATATTTCAGCCATCATGCGCTGCATTTTCATTTCCGCCATCAGGAAGCCCGACGTGCGGCTGTCCGCGAACAAAAGCATATTCAGGGATTGAAACCGCTGCGTCTTTTCGCTGTCCATACCCTGGCCTGAAAGCATGCGCATCTGCAGGTCCGTTTGCAGCTTGCGGTACTCCTGGATCAGCGCTTTGATCCCGGCATCCTCGTCGATCTCCTTTTTCAGTTGTATGTATTCCCGGTATTCCGGGCTTTCCTGAATGGCCTGCGCCAATACCTTGGCCGCCTCCATTGCCTGCATAGTATTCCCTCCGATCATGATAACGATACGCCCAAAAGCCGCCATTCCGGCAAAGCCGGGTTTATTTCACCGGGAAATCAAACCCATCCTTGTACGGCTCCTTGACGAGGCGGTAATGCCACCATTCCTTTTCAAATGCCTTAAAGCCGTGCTTTTCCATGACGGCGCGAAGCAGCTCCCGGTTGGCGGCCTGTTCCGCGGTGACGCCCTTTGCGCCGTGCCAGGCCAGCTTGCCGAAGTAATCAAAGCCCGTCCCCATGTCCAGGGGATTGCCGTCCGCATCGGTGATGGTCATATCGACAGCGCTGCCCCGGCAGTGGGCGGAGTTGCGGGCGATGTAGCCCTGGTCCACCAGCTGGCTTTTCTTTTTGAACTCCGGGTAGAATTCCTCCCGCATCCGCATGTCGTCGGCAATCTTCGACCAGCGCACGAAATGGCGAACCGCGCTTTGGGGGCGGTAAGCGTCGAAGATCATGACCCGAAAACCCAGGGAACGAAATTCATCGGCCGCTTCCCGCAGGGCGTCAGCCGCCTCATTCGTAAGGATGGCGAAGGGAGCTTCATAGCCGTCGATCGGGTCGCCCACAAAATTGTGCGTCCCGGCGTACCGAATGTCCAGGAGCACATCGGGGATGGCTTCATGGACATAGCAGAAGCCATCCGGCAATTCATATGCAGGCTCTGGCAATTCCTCCGCCCAGGCGGAGGAAAACAGGAAACAGGCGAACATCGCCGCGCCAATCCCGCGGCAAAGCAGCTTATCGGAACGCATCATAGGTGTATTTCACTTCCTGAGAATGTCCCCACAGATAGTAGGTAATATAGATTTCCCGCACGGCGTGGGGCGTGCCCCGGGTGAGCAGCACGCACCATACGTCCCGCGTTTCCCCGGCGGGAATAACGGTTTCCCCGGTGTCGCAGTAAAACAGCACGTCGCTGTCCATCGGCGCGATTTGCAGCTCCACCATCTCGGCGGGAATGAGGCATTTGTTTTCCAGCCGCAGGGTATATATGTAATAGGTGTAGTCCTCCGCCGCGCCGATCTCTCCGGTTTTCAGCACGGTGCCCAGCAGGCTTTGGCGCTGTACGGCGGTTTTCAGCGCGTCAAACTCCGCCGTGCGCTGGGCGGCGGGCAGGACCTCCAGGCTTTTGCCCACCACATGCAGGTCGGTGTTGAACAGGGCGTAGCCCAGGCAGCCGCCCGCGGCCAGCACCAGCACCAGTAAAATGATCGCTGCGGATTTCAATTCGTTCCCGTCGCCTCCATCTGGGTCAGGATCCGGTTCATTTCCTCAATCATTTCCGCGTCCTTTAAGCGGAACTTGAATTCCACGCGGCGCGAGGCGTCCATGTCCACGGTGCCGTCCGCTTTATAGATGGGGTCTGAATAGCTGCGGCCCTTCGCCGTGAGCAGGTTTTGCAGCTGCGTGATCTGGATGCGGGAGAGCGACGGCAGCTGCAGGCAGTATTCCGCAACGGAAAGCGCGCGGTTCTGGCTCAAACGCAGGTTGGTCAGGTAAGAGCCCGCCGTGTCCGTGTGGCCCTCAATGACGATCTCGCCCACGTAGTCCGCGTATTCCGGCCTGGTGAGCACGCCCAGGTAAACGGGCAGGAAGCGGGAAAGCAACTGCTTGCCTTCTTCTTTGATATTATAGGAATTGGAATCAAAGAACACAGTGCTTTCCAATACGATGTCGCCGGTGGTCTTGTCCACGGAGGCGCCCAGGTTCGCGTCCGTCAGCGCCCGGCTCAGCTCCTGAATGATCCTGCTGCGGACGCCCACCATATCGTCAATGCGCCGCTGGTACGTGAGCATCTCGGCCCGCTGCGCTTCCAGCACGCTCTGCATGGCGGCAAGGGCGTCGGCTTGTGTGGCCAGCTGCAATTGCAGGGCTGCCTGCTCTTCTTCCTTGGTTTTCAGCGCGTCCTGGGCGGCGTGCAGCTCATTTTCCTGCTGGTCCAGCTGGATCTGAATAGCGGCCAGTTCCTCCTGCTTGCCCATCAGGGTCACGTTGGCGGCTTCCAGCTCCTCCTCCCGCTGCACCAGGGTGATGGTGGCGCGGTCCAGCTCGGCCTGCTGTTCATTCAGCTGCTTGGTTTTGATTTCCAGCATGCTGTAATATTGGTACACGCTGTACACCACCGCCAGCACGAACACCAGGAGCAAGGAAGCCATCATGTCCGAATAGGAGATCCAGTGCGCGCCGTTGTCCCCGCCGCCGGGCGCGCGGCGTATTCTTCTGCGAGACTGCATGTTACGCCTCCTTCGCGGGCTTAGCGGACGCTTCCAGCTCCTTTGTCATGGCGGCGACGGCGCGCTGCAGCTGCCCCAGGGCTTGTACGCAGTTTTTCGCTTCCTCCTGCAGCTGAGCGGTCTGGGCCGGATTGTCGGCGTTCAGGCGGCGGATTTCCTCCAGCCGCTCGTTCATGGCTTTCAGCGCGCCGCTGATGTTTTCGTCAAACATATGCATGGCCTTGCTGAAACCGCCGGACAGGTTCTGCACAAAGCTGGTATAGGTTTCAGCCAGCCGTTTGCTGCTGGCGTCCATCTGGGCGGTCATGTTGGCGGTCACGTTCATCGCGCCCTCCGCCTGTTCCTGCACCGCCTTCATCACCCGTCCGCTCCAGTCCGCGTACCCGCGCATGGAATCGCGCACCTCCTGCTGGGCGGTCTTGAGGTCGGCCATGAAATCGGTCTGCTCCTGGTTGGCGGTCATCATGCCGGACAGCACCTGGCTGCCGTGGGTCAGGAACGCGCCGGTGGCGTCGGTGGTCTTTTCAATGGTTTCCACGTAGCTTTCAAACTTTTCCATCACCCGCTTGGTGGTGTCCTGCACCTGATGCATGCCGTTGAGGATTTCCTCCGACGCCTGCATCGCGCGGTCCAGGGATTCAAACGACACCGCCTGCGCCTGGTTCACCTGGGAAAGCGTCTGGCCAAGCTGGGCGAACTGGTTGCCCAGCATCCGGTTCATATGGTTGACGAACTGTCCGGCGATATTCGCTATGCCCTCCAGCTGGCCCTGGGTCTGGCCCATGATAAAGCTGTTCATGCTCTGGGTAACGGGCGTCAGGCTCTGCTGCACGGACGAAACGATGCCCTCGCTGACCCGCTGGCCCATATCCGCGCTCACCTGGCGCAGAAGCAAAGCCTGGTCCTCCTGCTGGCAGATCATTTGCACGTTGTCCTCCAGGGGCTTTTGCATCACCAGGTCGGCAAAGGCGTCGGTGAAATCGTCGATCGCGCTGGTGGCGCTGCCGTAGGCCATGCGGTTGAACATGTTAAAGACCAAAGAGCAGGAAATACCGGCGATGGAGGTCATGAACGCGAACGTCATGCCGCTGATCATCTGGGGGATGCTGTCCATGGTCTTGGCCGCGTCGGTCATATCCAGCCCGCTCAGGCCGCGCATCAGGCCGATGAATGTGCCCAATATACCCAGGCTGGTCAGCAGGGACGGAACCACCTCGCCCAGCTGCAAATGGCCCAGGCCGCCGATCACCGTGTCGTCGTTGATATAATCCTCCACGTTGCAGTTGAGCCCCCGGGCGTCCAGCTGCTCCGCGTTCACCAGGAAACGCCGCCAGGGGCCCTGCAGCTCCTTGCCTAAAAACAGCACGTCCTGCCATACCGGGCGGCCCTCCCCCGTGCTGGTTTCCAGCAGGTGAATGCCCCGCCGCAGCCTCCGGGAGCCCCGTGACAGGGGAAATACGCACTTTACCAGCCCCGTGAGCATCACCAGCCCGATGGCCAGATAAATCGCAAAATCAGTCAGGTTCGCAGCGAGGTTATCCATCAGGTACTCCATCGTTTCTTCCTCCTTCCGCTGCTTAGCGTTTATATTGTAATAGATTTTCCCCAAAATTGCAACAAATTTGTAATGAATGGTATGTAAAAAGTGGGGCATTCCATTGTTCTTCCGCACAGGCTTGCAAGAATGCCCAATTCCGGTTATAATATAAATGAATCGGTTTTGAGTATGCTGAAAGGGAACGTACATGCGCTTTACATTTTGCCCGCTGTACAGCGGGAGCAGCGGAAACGCGCTGTTTATCGGCGCGGGAAACACACGGATTTTGATTGACGCGGGGATGACGGGAAAAGCCATCGAAGCAGCGCTGCGGGAGATCCATGTGCTGCCCGAAACGCTGAACGGCATCGCGGTGACGCATGAGCACAGCGACCATATCAAGGGCGTCGGCATCATCAGCCGGAAATACCGCGTGCCCGTCTATGCCAATGAACGCACATGGAACGCCATGGCCAGGAGCGTCGGAGAGATCCATCCGGGAAACCGCCGGATATTCGAGGACGAAGAAGACTTTTATATCGGCGATCTGGCCCTCCATCCCTTTTCCATCCCCCATGACGCCGCCGACCCGGTGGGCTACCGCGTGTATTACGGCGGGCGAAGCGCGGCGACAGCCACGGATATGGGCTATGCCAGGAAGAACGTGATCAAGACATTGGCCGGGGTGGATGTGCTGCTGCTGGAAAGCAACCACGATCCCGAGCTGCTCCGGCTGAACCCCCATTATCCCCTTTACCTGAAGCAGAGGATCCTGAGCAACCACGGCCACCTGTCCAACCAGGCCAGCGCGGAAGCGCTGCTGGCGCTGCTGGAATCGGGGGTGCGGGAAGTGCTGCTGGGCCATCTGAGCGGGGAAAACAACACCCCCGAGCTGGCGCTCCAGACCCATACCGATATTCTGACCCGGGCAGGCGTAAAGCCGGGCGAGGACATTCACCTGGGCCTGGCCTGGCGGGACCGGGTGAGCAAAAAATTTGAAATAGAATGAGGTTGTTGTATGAAGCTGCATGTATTGGGCTGCCACGGCCCTTTCCCTCCGGCGGGCGGAACCACCAGCGGATACCTGATCGAGAACAGCGGAAAGCTGCTGCTGATGGACTGCGGCGCGGGGAACATGGGACGCCTCATGCGCCTGTGCGACCCGGCGGACCTGGAAGGCATCCTGCTGAGCCACCTGCATTTTGACCATGCCAGCGATTTGCTGGTGATGCGGTATTATCTGGAGAAAGCCGGCAGGACCCTGCCCGTCTTTGTTCCGCCGGAGGATGACAGCGCTTTCCTCTCGCTGCTGACCGCGCCCGCCTTTGACGTGCGGCCTTATCCCGAAGCCCTGGAAATCGCCGGGCTCACCGTCACTACCCTGCCGGTGCGCCATCCTGTGCCATGCCGGGCGATCAGGCTGGCGGACGGAAAAAAGTCGCTGGTATTTACCGGCGACACCAACGACTGCGACGGCCTGGGCGCGTTTGCCCAAAACGCCACCCTGCTGCTGGCGGACGCCGCTTTCCTGGACGAGGAATGGACGGACGCCAAGCCCCATATGAGCGCTTCCGGCGCGGCAAGGCTGGCGCGGGGAGCCAGCGTGAAAGCGCTGTTTCTGACCCATCTGCCGGTTGGGCATGAACCCGCTGCCCTGGTAAAGGAGGCGCAGGCGGTATATCCCGGCGCGCAGGCGGTATTTCCGGGACTGGTGATCTCGCTGTGAGTGTTCGCCCGTTTCATCACCAACGTCCGTTGGTCAGCATTGCGCTGGCCTACGGATTGGGGGTATGGGCGGGCGTTTCGTTTGTCTACCGCCCGCTTTTGTACGGCGCGGCCTTTGCCGCCGCTGTGGCCGCCACCATCCTGCTGCCCCGGGCCGGGCGCAGAAGGACCGCCGGTTTCATGGCCTGCTTTTTGTTTCTCGGCATGCTGCTGGGCGGCTGGCAAAGCCACCCTTCGCTGCCGCCCGAGGGAAAATACCGCGTCACCGGCGTGATGGCCTGCGATGCCGTGCTGCGGGAAGACGGCACCGCCGCGGGCTATCTGGACAGCGCTTGGCTTCAAACGGAAGGCAGCAAAATCAGCGTTGGAAAGCTGTACTGGACATACACGCCGGACAGTGAAGCGCCCTTCCTGCCGAAAGAGGGAGATCAAGCTGCTTTCGACGCCGTACTGTACCATCCTGATGGACAGGTGAATCCTTACGGGTTTGATTTCCGCATGTTCCTGCTGCAAAAGGGCGTGCGGGCAGGCGTTACCGGCGCGGGGAACGCGGAGCTCATCAGCCGCCAGGGGCGCGGCCTTGCCTCCGTCCTTTATCATGCCAAGGAAAAGCTGGCGGAGCAGGTGCGCCTGATCTTCGGCGAGGACAGCGCGCTGCCGGAAGCGCTGCTGCTGGGCCAGCGCGAACAGCTTCCCCAGGAAACCAAGCGCGGCTTTTCCGATGCGGGCACGGCGCACCTGCTGGCGGTCTCCGGGCTGCACGCGGGCCTGCTGGCGGGCCTTTTGATGATCCCCCTGAGGCGGCTCTTGGACCCGAAGCGGCGGCTCTTGGCTTTGGGAACGTTTCTGTTTTTCTATTGCGCCTTGCTGAACTTCTCCGCGCCTGTGCTGCGGGCGTCTGTGCTCATCATGATCGGCGCATGGCGGCGGACCGTCCGCCGCACGCCGGATCCGCTGACCGCGCTGTGCGCCGCGTTCCTTCTGATCCTGCTGTTCCGCCCGCTGGATTTGTTTTCAGCCAGCTTCCAGCTTTCCTTCTGCGCGGTGCTGGGCATGATCGGTCTTTCTCCTTTCTTTGCCCGCCTGGACAAGCGTTCTTTCGGCGGGACCGTGCTGCTTGCATGGCAGGCGACCGTATCCGCGACCCTCGGCGTGTTCCTGCCAACCGTTCAGACGTTCCACCGGTTTTCCGTGATCGGTCTGCTGGTGAATCCTTTCGCGTGCGCGTTCTTTGCCATCCTGCTGCCGGTCTATCTGCTGGTAACGGCGGCTGGCTGCATCTGGCTGCCAGGCGGCGTTTGGCTGGCGCGTCTTTTGAATCCCGTCACCCGGGGCGTGTTGGATGTGGTCACGCGGCTGGGCAGGCTGCCCTTTTCCACCGTGCAAGTCCCCATGCTGCCCTGGTACTGCGTGCTTGCCATCGCATGCGCCCTCATCCTGCTGACCCGCTTCACAGTCTGGCCCCGAAAGAAAAAGCTGTTGTGCGGCATCCTGGCATTGGCCTTTTCCTTCGGTGTGTGGCGGCTGACGCTGTGCCGGGAGGTTCAGTACATCCAGCTTGCCATGGGCCAGGCGGATGCCGCCGTGCTGGCCGACGGAACGGAAACCGCCGTGATCGACGCGGGGTCTTATGGCGGCGACCTGGCATCCTATCTGCTGTCCACCGGCAGAAAAACGGATCATCTGATATTGACCCACCTGCACACCGACCATTGCGCGGGCGTGGCGCAATTGCTGGAAAACGAGGTTCCCATCGGAAGGGTATACCTTCCCGAAGGCGCGGAAGAACAGCAGGTGGACGAAGCCTGCCTTCTGCTGCTGGATGAACTCAAAAACAAGGAGATCCCCATCGTGCACCTCTCCGCCGGGGATACAATTTCGCTTCCCCGCTCCACCCTCACCGTCACCTGGCCGGTGGGCGGCACGGTGCCTCCCGGCCAGGACGCCAACCGTTACTGCCTCTGCCTGCTGTGCGACCTGGACGGCGTGAAACTGCTGGCCTGCTCGGATATTCCCGGCGCTTACGAGCGCTACGCCGCCCTGGACGCGGATCTTTTGAAAGCAGCGCACCATGGCAGCAAAAGCAGCTCGGGGGAAGGCTTTCTTAAGGCCGTTTCTCCCCAGGCCATTCTGCTGACCTCCAACCGGCTCAGCGCCCGCCTGCCCAACCCCGACACGCTGAAGCGCCTGCAAGCCACCGGCGCGCTTATTTACGAAACCGGCCATACCGGGGCCGTTACGGTCACGGTATGGCAAGGACAAGCCCACATCGCCACCTTCATCAATGAAAAGGAACAGCCATGAATCACAGTGAGTTTTTTGCCGCTTTAAAGCAGGGAGACATCAGCGGGTGCTACCTGTTTGAAGGCGAGGAGGAATACACGAAGCGCTCCGCCCTGAAAGCGCTGCGGGAAAAAGTGGCGGGGGGCGGCTTTTCCGCCATGAACGATACCAGGCTCATCGACCCGGCCCCGGACGCGCTGATCGCCGCCGCCGAAACCCTGCCCTTCATGAGCGACCGGCGCTTCATTGAGGTGCGGGACAGCGCCATGCTGACCGCGGGCAAGGCCAAGGAATATGACGAGGACAGCGCGGCAAAGGAATTGGACGCCTACCTGGGCCAGGTGCCGGACACGGCGGTGATCGTGTTCTTTACGCGCGGCAAAGCGGACGGGCGGAAAAAGCTGTACCAGGCCATCAAAAAGAAGGGCCGGATCGTGGCCTTTGATCCCTTGGACGATAAGGAACTGGCCCGCTGGATCGCCGCCTCGCTGAAAAAAGAGGGCAAAAAGATCTCGCTGTCCGCCTGCCAAAGGCTCTGGTTCTCCGCCGGGCGCGACCTGACGCTGCTCTCCAACGAAATCGGCAAGCTGGCCGCCTACGCGGGGGAGCGGGAGGAAGTGACGGAGGATGACATCGCGGCGGTGTGCGTCCAGTCTACGGAATACAAGGTGTATGATATGGCGGACATCCTGCTGTCCGGCCAGGGCGCGAAAGCGCTGCGGATCCTGGAAACGCTGCTGAAGGACGGCGAGGAGCGGCTGATGCTTATATCGCTGCTGGGCCGCCAGTGCCGCCAGCTCTGCTACGCGAAGGCCATGGCGTCAGGCGGCGCGCAGCAGGGAGAAATCGCCGGAAAAATGGGCCTGCCGGGCTTCGTGGTCAGAAAACTGCTGGACGCTGCCAGGGCATATACCCAGGCGCAGCTGAACGAGATGGCCCGGCTGTGCCTGGATACGGAATACCAGGTCAAGTCCGGCCGGCTGATGGAAGCGGGATCACTGGAAAAGGTCATGCTGCAAATCCTTTCCATGCGGGAGGCGAACCGTTATGGCTGATATGGCGCAATTGCTGATGGACGCGGGCATCCCCATCGAAAAAGACCGGATCATTGCTTTGAACGTATATCACGATATGCTGCTGGACTGGAACCGGCGCATGGATCTGACCAGCGTGCCGGACGCGGAGGTTGCGGCCCGGCATTTCCTGGATTCGCTGCTGCCGCTTACGCTGGATCATTTTTTCCCCCAGGGCGCGCGCCTCATCGACGTGGGTACCGGCGCGGGCTTTCCGGGCCTGGCCCTGGCCATAGCCCGGCCTGATTTGCAGGTCACGCTGCTGGAAGCCCAGGGAAAGCGCTGCGCCTTCCTGCAGGCTGTGTGCGGCGCACTGCGCCTTGAGAACGCGGCCGTATGCCAGGAGCGCGCGGAGGTGCTGGGCCATGCGGAGGGGCACAGGGAAGCCTACGGCCTGGCAGTGGCCCGGGCCGTGGCGCCGCTGAACATCCTGTGCGAATACCTGCTGCCCTTTGTGAAGGCAGGCGGCTATGCCCTCTGCTGGAAGGGCCCCGCCGTGGCCGGGGAAATGGAAGACGGCGCCGCCGCCGCGCGGAAGCTGGGCGGAACGCCGGAAACGCCCGTCACCCTCCCGCTGCGGGAAGCCGAACGGCTGCTGCTCCCCATCCGCAAAACGGAAACAACCCTTCCCCAATATCCGCGAAAAAACGGCATCCCCGCCAAGCGTCCCCTGAAAAAAGACAAATAACGGCAGGCTTCCTCCCGGTTTTTGCGGTTTCCTGTCCGACGGTTTCCGCCCCTCCCGCCCGCATTCGGGCAGGAGGTTTTTTTGCGCGCGCAGAATACCCCCTGCAGAGCGCCGTTCCTTTTTTCGGCTTGCACGAAGGGGGCATGCAGCCCGGAAAAGGACGCGCTCCTTCCGCGCGGAGAATAAACCGATCCCTGCCAAAGCAATGATTTACCGGAGGAACATCCATGAGCGTGATGCGGAATATACAGCCAAGCTATCGGGCGGTATGCTATGTACCGACGGCGTTGATTCGCCCCCGGCCTTATTCCGCGCGAGGCGGCGAAGACGACAGCGGCTTGCTGGAGCTGGCGGCGTCCATTCGGCAGTACGGCCTTTTGCAGCCTGTGACTGTTCGGGCAGTGGAGGACGGCTATGAAATCGTACTGGGCCAGCGGCGGCTGCGGGCCTGCATCCTGCTTGGTTTTTCCTACATCGACGCGTTTGTGCTGCAAGCCGGGGAGCAGGAGGCGGCGCTGTATTCCCTGCTGGAAAATATCCAGCAGACACCGCTGCATTATTTTGACCTGGCCCAATTGTTTTCCGCCCAGGCCGCACGCGGCGCGTCGCCGGAAGCCATCGCCCGGCAGACGGGGAAAAGCGCGCTGTGGGTCAGCCGGAAGCTGGAACTGATGCGGCTGGCCCCCGACGTGCGGGATTATATTCGGGAAGCCGGCCTTTCCGAACGCCACGCCCAGGCCATCCTGCGCGTTCCGGGCCCGGAAGAGCAGCTGAGGATCGCGCGGAAGGCGGCGCATCTGCGCTTGTCGCCGCGGGAAACGGAAGCGCTCATCGGGGACGCGCCGCCCCGGCGCAAGGTCATTTCCATGGTTTGGGAGCCGCGCCTGTACCTCAACGCGATCCGGGACATCGTGCGCCAAATGCGCTGCGCCGGGTTGGAGGCCCTGGAAGAAACAGGCGAGGACGGCGACTGGCTGACCCTGAACATCAAAATCCGCAGGCGATAGCGCGCTTGCGGATTTTGTGACATGCTGATATAATCATTTCAGAAAGCGAAGGAAGAAGGAAATCTCCATGGGATACGATGTATCGGCGGCATTGAAAGCGTACACGCCCTGGAACGAACAGGAAGCGCGGGACAGGGACATCATGCTGGCGGCGCTGGACGCGCGCCCGGATCCTTTCACCCGGGAAAACGAAGTGATGCACTTTTCCGCGTCCTCCTGGATCGTGAACCGGGACTTTACGAAGGTGCTGATGGCCTACCACAATATTTACCAGGCCTGGGCGTGGACAGGCGGCCACGCGGACGGGGAGCGGGATCTTCTGGCCGTAGCCGTCCGGGAGGCGCGGGAAGAAACAGGCGTTCACGCCGTTCCCATGACGGGTGAAATCTTTTCCCTGGAAATCCTCACGGTGGACGGGCATGAAAAACGGGGACGGTATGTGCCCAGCCATCTGCATCTGAATGTTACCTATCTGCTGGCGGCGGATGAAAACGAAGCCCTCCGGTCAAAAGCCGACGAGAATGCCGCCGTGCGCTGGTTCACGCCGGACGAGGCATTGAACAGCAGCGTGGAAAAATGGATGGTCCAGCGCGTCTACAGCAAGCTGAATCAGAAGGCCGGCGAATGGAAAGCGGCGGGAAGCGGGCAGAAGAAGTAATCCTTCAGCACATCAAAGCGCTTGTCCCCGATGCCGGGCACATCGGTCAGTTCTTCCAGAAAGGAAAAGCCGCCCCGCTCCTCCCGAAACGCGACGATGCGCCGGGACAGCTCGGGGCCGATCCCCGGAACGGTTTGGAAATCCGCGGCGTCCGCCCGGTTGACGTCCTCTTTTCCCTCCGCGCCGTCCGGCAGGAGGCGTGCGCTGTATTCCCCGGAGGCATTCAAAGCAGTGTACGCCCGAAGAAAAGACAAGGCGTATTCAACCCCCTCAAACAGGAAAACACCCGCGCAGAGGATCAGCGCAAAAAAGACAGCAAGGCGCGCCGCGTTTTCACGGCGCGCTTTTGGATGTTCTGTTATAACCGGACGCGGCACCCCTGCTTACCTTTCAGAGTAGGGGCGCCAGTCCTTCACGGGAATATCGTTCATCGCGTCGGGATACACGCCCTTCTTTTTCAGCTGGAAGCCCAGGTCGCAGTGCAGGTTCCGGCCGCCGCTGGGCACGACCACCGAGGGAACGACGACGGTGGTGCCCTTTTCCTCCGGCATGATGCTGGCCACCAGGGGGAATTCAGTCTGATGCACGGTAGCCTTGAGCTCTTTATGCATGGTCACGCGCATTTCATATTCACCCGGATAAACGTCGGTGACCAGGTATTTCCCGTACTCGTTGGTGACGGTTTCAGCGATTTTTTCACCGTGCTGGTACAGGGCGATCTGGATCCCCGGCATATACGGCTCGCCCACGTCCTGCATCCCGTTGCCGTTTTCGTCCAGCCACGCCCGGTCGCCGATCCCGCCCATCGCGCCCATGCCGATGTCCACGCCGGACAGTTCTTCGCCCATGGGCAGGGTGAAGGGAATGGCCCTGGGCGAGCCGTCAGGATTGCCCTGGATATAGCTTTCCCGGTTCTCGGTGTCCTGTGCCCGGGCGAACAGGTGGCCCATGGGCAGCGTAGCGGTCAGGGTGTAATCGCCGGGGAGCAGGCGGACAAATTCATATGCGCCCGTCTCATCGGTCATGGTGGAAGCGACGGTGGCCCCATCCTCATCCAGCAGGCCCACATACAGCCCGTTAACACCGGACATGGAGCCGTCCAGGCTCCACACCTGGCCGGAGATGGCGGAATAGCGCATCATGGGCAGCGTCAATTCGCTGTCGGAGCGGACAGACAGGGGCACGATCCAGCTTTCTGCCTGCTGCATCGCGCCGTCCACGTTCACCAGCACTTCGTTTTCGTCCATGCCGATGCGCAGCTCGTAATCCGCGGGGATCAGGTGCTCGATGGTGAATTGGCCGTTTTCATCGGTATATACGAAAGCCGTTTCCTCTCCGTTGCGCCACAGGGACAGGCTGCGCCCCTCCGCGCCGTATTCGTTTTCATCCATGGAGGCGGACATATCGTCGTCATAGAACACCACGCCCGAAACCGTCACCGGCAGCGAAGCCAGGATGTTGGCGTCCGTTCGCTGCTCGCCCATGGCGAAGGTGATCGTAGCGGTGGCGGTGGAATCGGCAGTAGGCGCCACGGGTGAGCCTTCCGTTTCGCCGAACACCAGATATTCCGGCAGCATCACCTGCATCACATAGGTGTCAGGCTTCAGGCTGTTAAAAGCATAGGATCCGTCGGGCTGGGCGTGAATCTGGAACGCCTGGCGGGTGCGCTGGCCCACCAGGGAGATCAGCGCGCTGAAGTTTTCGTCGGTGCCGATGCCGTCATAGAGGATCCTGCCGGACAGGGTGGAGGTGTAAACGCCGAACAGCGTGGCCATATGGGTTTCGGAGCCGCTTTCGCTGGCAAACGCCGGGGAGGTCCACTGCTTATCCGCGGTGCGGGGAGAAATGAACTGCCCGTTGTCCGGCATGACATAATTGATGGAATAGGTGCCGGGCAGCACCCCCTTGATGTAGAAATAACCGGTATCGTCGGTAGCGCCGTAGCTGTAGGCGGAAGCGGGCTGGCCGTTTTCGTTGAGCAGCACCACGCTTACGCCCGCAAGGCCGGTGCCGGCGGGGGCAAACTCTTCGTCGATCAGCACATAGCCGTCCACCCGGCCCGCGCGGAACACTCCCCCGTCCATGCCCGACACCGTCTGTCCGGGGCTGAGGGTGAACGTTTCGGTCTGGCCGTATTCTGGCGTCTGGGACACGATATGGCTGTACATACCCTGGGGCTCAGCGGGGGAGGAAGACGCCACATAATCGCCCGTAAGCAGGAAGCGCAGGGAATACGAGCCGGGCAGCAGGGAAGAAAAGCTATAAACGCCGGTATCGTCGGTCTGGGTCTGGGCCTGCACGCTGCCGTTCTGGTCAACGGCCTGCACCGCAATGCCCGCCACCGGCTGGCTTCCCTCCCGGTACACGCCCGCATTGGCGGCATCCTCAAAAACGCTTCCGCTCACCGCGCCGGGAACCGTCACCGCCGCGGAGTAGGACACCTCTGTCTGGGAACCGTCCAGGAACACCGTGGTTTCCGCCACATTCTGCGCCCCCGCGCCCGACAAACGGAACAACTGCGTCTGGTCCGCGCTGAACACATAGCCCTGGGGCAGGGAAGCGCTCAGCCGCGTTTCGCCGCCGCGCAGCATGTGGAACACCGCCCGGCCTTCCTGATCGGTAAAGGCGGTTTCAATGGCATTGCCGCCCTGGAAGGCTGTCACCTGCGCCCCGTAAACGGGCAGGTCGGTTTCATCCGGCAGGCCGTTCAGATCCGCGTCCTGGTACAGATACAGGGAAAGCCCTGCGCTGGGCATCGCGCCTACGCTGCCCAGGTTCGTGGTGACGCCCACCTGTACGGACACGTTGACGGTGGCCTGGCCGGCCGTTTCGGAAATCATGGAAGCGCCGGGATAGGTAAAGATCATGCCCTCCGGCAGCTGGAAGCTGAGCTGGTATTCGCCGGACTGGAGGCTCTGGAACACATAGTCGCCCTGCTCATTGGGATAAGCCGTGCGGGTCAGGCCCAGCATTGGCGAATAAAGCGTCACCACGGCCTGTGTCAGGCCGCCCTCCCCGGCGTCCCAGACGCCGTTGAAGTTGGCGTCATACCACACCTTGCCGGTCAGCGAGCCGGTGCGCACCAGGCCGATGCCCAGGCCGATGCTTTCCTTGGCGGAGAGGGTAAACGCGTCGGAAATGCCGGTATTATCCGCATTGGCATAAAAGCAGTTGTAGAACGTGTTGATTTTTTGGCCCATGGGACCGATCACCAGGTTATTGGGGAGGGTCACACGCACCTTGAAAGTGCCCGGCGAAAGGTCGCGGATCACGGCCTCGCCCTGCAGGTTGGTGGTGCCGGAAGCCACCACATACGTCTCCCCCGCGTATTCGTAGAGCACCTCGGCCTGCACGCCCTGCACCGTCGGCTCCTGCTGCAGGCGCCCGCCGTTTGCGTTTTCATCCACAAACGCGATCAAAGAAACGGCGCAGTAGTTTTTGGTCAGGCCCACGTTCATCGTCAGGCTCATGCCGTCCTGCACGGTAAAATACGGCGTATAACCGATATTGCCCTGGGAAGGCAGAATACAGCTGTCCGCCCCGTGGACGGTGAAGCGGTAATCGCTCGTCACCTCGATGCGCATCCGGTATTCGCCCGCGGCCAGCCCGGTATAAACATACGCGCCGGCCTGGTCGGACATTTTATTGATATACTGGTCGTTCTGGCCGGAGGGATAGCGCTTTTCCAGCGTGATCTTCGCGCCGAAGCCGTAGCCGTTTTCCCCGCTTTCATACCTGCCGTCAACGTTTTTTTCCACCCAGACCGTACCGCTGACCTGGCCTTCCGCCGCAGCCCCGGCCGCGCCAAGGAAAAGCAGCAACAGGCAGGCAATCAAAAACATCCATCCTCGCTTTGGTAACACGCGCATACACCGAGCCTCCATTTTCTATCGCGTCCGTTTCCCGGCAAAAGCATACCGCCGGGAAAGCATAAGCATTCCTTTAACATGATAATCCAAAGCGGCGGGAATGTCAATCACAAGCCCGGAGGGAAAACAGAAAAAACCGCAGGCGCCGTTACGATTCAGGTATTCCTGGGGGAACCGCTCTTTGATGCCCAAAGAGCGGTTCCCCCAGCCCCCTTCCGAGAAAGGCTATAAGAGGGAAACAATTTACTGTAAGAAACAACCTACTATCTATGTTTGTTTTTCTTTATGGCTTTCTTGGAAAGGGGTCTGGGGGAAACCATTCTTTGGCCTTCAAAGAATGGTTTCCCCCAGATATGTGAATGGTAACCAGGCGCTTTTCCTATCACCAGGCGCCTGCGTGATGATTCCGTATACAGCCTCAGTTGACCGGCGGCTTTTTCTTCAGTTTCTCGTACGTGCCGTCCTCGCGCTCGATGTAGACCTGGTCCAGGGTGTCCTTCAGGTTGGCCTTGAATTCTTCAATGTACTGGCGGCGCAGGCGCTGCTGCTCCTCCATTTCGGACGCAGAGAGGCCCACCGTTTTTTTCTTCCGCGCCAGCTCGTTGATCCGTTCGATGTCCTGTTTATTCACGCTTCGCTGTCTCCTTCCGCATCATCAGTCCCAAAGCCACGGGCACGCAGACCACGGCCAGAAACATGGCGTAAAGCAGGTAATGGCTCACGGCGGTGCGGTCGATCATGAACTCGATGCCCACGCCGATGCCAACGGCAACGGGCAGGGAAATGAACGCGGCCAGCGACAGCCCCCGGCGCTTTCGCCAGCACCTGCAGGCCAGCGCGATCACCCCCGCGCCCATCAGCATCATCGCCATCACCTGCTGCAGCTTCACATAAGCTTTGACGGTCATATGCTGATCATAGCGCAGGCTTTCCATCAGGATCTGCGTTCCGCCGAAAAGCAGCAGGAATTTGAGGAAAGTATCCCCCGGCCTGCGCTGGGGCGAAAGATCGAAATACAGCGCGGCTGCCAGCGCCAACGCAACGGCGGACTCCAGGTAATAGGTATTCAGCCGCAGGCCGAAATCCCCTTCCGACGTCAGGAAGGAACCCTGGAGCAGGTTGTCAGACAGGTAGCGGCTGACCCCGAATTCCTCGATCCACCGTTCCCCCAGCCGTTCGCAGGCAACGAAGAGCATCAGGCAGGGAACCAGCAGATCCAGCATCCTGCCGGGATGCTGCCCGGTGATCTTCGCGGAAATGACCATGCCGACGCTGGCGCCGATCAGCGCGCCGATCATGGAGTACCCGCCGGTATCCACCCGCAGCATGGCCCACAGGGGCAGGGTCTGGCCCAGGGATTCATCCATAAACCCGAAGAACAGGCGCGAAAACACGAAGCCGCAGGCCAGCGCAAGCAGACCTGAAAGCTGCGCCGTTCCGGCTTTCACTTTCGCCCGCCGCATCAACAGCGCCAGGGCAGCCAGCGCCAGCGCAATGCCCACCGCCACGTACAGCCCGAAGGTGTAGAATTCAATGCCCAGGAAGGTGGTCTTCGCGGCGTCCTCACGCAAAACGAACACGGCGGTCAATCCTCCGCGGGAACGGCGCTGGCGAAGTAAATCATGTCGGCCACGTCCCGCTCCCTTGCTTTATAGTTGTAGATTTCATTGTTATAGACCATGATGGCGCTGTTGCCGCCGTCCAGGTTATAGGCTTCGCGGCAGCCCAGGGAGGCCATGAAATCAGCCAGCTCCTGGTGCGTGGCGCCGTCGCTGCCGGAATTGCCGCGGCCGTCGGCGATGACCATCACGTAGCTCAAGGTATCCAGCTGGCCGATGGCGCAGCGGGGCTCGCGTCCGTTGGGGTTGAAATTGTAATCCTTATCCATTTTCAGTTCTTCGCCGTTCTGCACCAGGGCAGGGCCGAACATGAAGGCGTTTACGATCACATGTCCGGTGTCCTTTTCAAACGTGTCCGCCCCCGCGGACTTGATGAAGGTATGGAAATCGCCGTTCTCGTCAATGATCAGAATGTCCTTCTGCTTATTCAGCTTGGCCTGGCGCTTTTCGCCCATGCGGTAAATAAAGCTGTGCTTCGCGGGTTCATTGGTATAATTGTCGCCGTTGATCGCCACGATGGCATTCTGCTTTTTCGCCATGGCGGTGACAAAGCCGGTGGTGTCCTTTTTGATGGTTTTCCCGGCGTAAGCGGTGCGCAGCTGCGTGGGGGACGCCACCTCCACCCAGGCGATGCGCCACACCACGCCGTTCTCCTCCCGGGTCTCCATCTGCACGCGGATGGAGGCGTCCTCATAGCCGCCCTCGGTAAACAGGGCGGGATCCGGCTTCATGCCGGCGGAGGTATCCACAGGCAGGCTGTATTCCGCTTCCTCCGCACAGGCGGCGGGAATCAGGCGCAAAAGCGCGGCATCCCTGCTGTCCAGCTCATCCTGCATTTCCCACCGGGCGTCCTCCAGGATCGCGGGGGAAGAAATCACAAAAGCTGCGGAAAGCGCCAGCGCGGCGCACAGCACAGTCAGAAAAATACGAACGGGCAATTTCATTTTTTTATTTCTCCTTTCAGTTTTTCCGCCGGGAACACCCAGGCCTTTTGAATGCGGTAATTGATCACATACATCGCCACGTCAATGACGATTTTCAGCAGGAGATGCAGAAAATTCGTATGCACGTAATGATCCAGGAACCCAAAGACGAACGTGGTAATCACCAGCGAGCATATCGCCAGGATGATATACCGCCCCACCGCTCCCCGGGAATTGGCGGACTGGAAAACATAATTTTTGTTCAGCAGAAAGTTGACCGGCGCGGAGCAAAGGCGGGCGATGGGTGTGGCGACCAGCGCCTTGAAGCTGAACGGAATGCCCAGCAGGGTGATGTCCGGCTCGTCCTTGAACACCCAGAACATCATCAGCGACAGGATCAGATAATCCACCAGGAAGGAAATCACGCTGGCCGCGCTGTAGCGGAAAAAGTTCCCCAGCAGCAGCTTATAGATGCGCCAGGAATCCCGGATGGGATGGAAGTGGGTGCCCTTGTTTTCCTCATGGTAGATGGTTTCGATGGTGACGGCCCGCATGGGGATCCTGCGGTTGCTGGCCTGGATGAGCATGTTCATTTCATACTCGAACCGGTCGCCGGAGACAGACAGCATAAAATCCGTCAGGCTCCTGGGGAACGCCCGCAGGCCCGTCTGGGTGTCCGGCAGCCACTGGCCGTAAAGCACCCGGAACACGCCGCTGGTCAAACGGTTGCCGAAGCGGGATTTAGGCGGCACGTTGGGATTGTTCTTCGAAAAATCCCGGCTGCCCAGCAGCAGCTCCTCCTTTTCGCCGTTTCCCAGCTCCGCCGCCAGCTTGAGGGTATCGGGCACGGTATGCTGCCCGTCTGAATCGGCGGTGATGATGCCCTTCAGCCGGGTATGCTTTTTCAGGTAGGAAAAGCCCGTGCGAAGGGCCGCGCCTTTTCCTTTGTTCACCTCGTGATGCAGCACGCGGCAGCGGTCCCATCCGGCGATTTCGTCAAAAATCTTCCGGTATTTCGCGCCGGAGCCGTCGTCCACCACGAGGATCAGGCCAAAATCTGCCGCCAAAAGCTCCTTGACATAAGCGGGCAGCCGTTCATCCGGGGACAGGGAGGGAATCAGAACGCAGCATTCCTGTGGTTTCATGACGTGTCTCCTTCGCTTGCATCCGAGGGACGGATGTTTCTTCTGTTCAATCCATTTTCGTGTCCAGATAATCCAGCAGCAGCGGCCCTGCGTCCAGCCCGGCGTACGCGTTCAGAAACGCGTCAAAATCGGCCCGGGAAGCCATGTGAAAGGAAAACCGCTGTACATAGGCCCGGAGGAAGCCGTCCGCGCCGCCCGGCAAAAACTCGTCCAGCGCCAGCAGCAGCGCGGCCCCCCGGTCATATACCACCGCGTGGTAATCGTCCAGGTCGGAAAAATCGGAAATGGGGGTGCCGGGGGTCAGCCCCCCCGGAACGCTCTCCATCACGGCCGCTTCCACCCGCAGGTATTTCAGCGTTTCATAGCTGCTTTGGCCGTACTGCCTGCGCACATACCGCAGCATGGCGTATTCGCACAGCGCTTCATCCTGCCAGGGGGACAGCGCCTGGTCCGACCCCACCAGGGCGTAAAACCACTGATGCGCCGTTTCGTGCGCCACGATGAGCTCCAGGCTGTCCTCCTGGCCTTTGGCATAGTATTCCCGCCCGATCATGCTCAGGGCAGGGTATTCCATGCCGCTGAAAGGAAAAGCCGCGGAGCACACGGAGTAAACGGGATAGGGATAATTCCCGTACAGATCGGAAAACGCTTGCAGCGCTTTCCGGGCGTACGCCAGCGCCTGCTTTGCCTCCGCCTCCGCCGCCGCGTAGGAATACACTTTGGTTTCCCCCACGCTTCCCATCGCGACAGCCGGGTTTTTATACAGCACCAGGGCGATGTCCCGCGCCGCTGGCAATTCCCCCTGCCAGAGGCCGTTTTTCCCGCGCGTGAGATATGCGGAGCAGGCGGGGGTATATTCCTGCGGCACATCCAGCGTCAAACGGAAGTTGGCGCATTCGCTGAGGAACGGATCGCCGATGGGGTGGTAAGCGTCCGTCCGCCACGCGCCGTCCGTATAGCAGGAGAGCAGCGGGATCACGTTTCCCAGCTGGTACTGCCCGTCCACGGTCCCCGTGCGGTAAGCACAAGAGGGGATCCGGGCGACACAGCGCAGAAACAGCGTGCCTTCCTCCCCCGCCGGAAGCGAAGGGATCTCGATCCGTAAGACAGTCCCATCTTCCCCTTCCAGGGAATACTTCATCTGCGCGTCGTTCCATCGCACGTCGTACAGCGTGACGCCCCCCTGCGAGAAGCCTGACGGATAGCAGGCGTCGTACAGCGCGTCCAGCGCCGCAGGGCTGGTTTCTTCCTTTTGAAACGCGTTGAGCCACAGGCGCAGCACCAGGGAATCCAGCGTTTCCCCCGTACCGTTTCGGAAACGGACGGTCTCGGAGATCGCCAACGCTTGCTCTTCCGGCAGCAGGCGCAGGGTGATTTCATAATCGTTCAGCCCCTCCGAGGCGGCGCGCAATGCCGGGCTGACCTTCACAGCAGCCGGCCGATGGAAAAGGAACCAGCCTCCCGCCGCCAGCAGCATAAGCAGCGCGGCCGCCGCGGCTTTCCCCCGCCCGGAACGCGGGAAGAGCATAGGTATTATACACCTGTTTCGCCCCATTTTCCAGCCCCTTTCCATCAGTTCTCCATCATTATAACACAGATTTCATCGGTTTTCTTGCAGGATGCGGGAAAAAAGCAAAAATTTTCAGTCTCCGCACCCGCCTCTTTCCCGGCCGGAAAAAGCGTGTCCCCATCAATGAAAATGGCAAAAAATATTTTTTGAAAAAAATTTTGTAAATAGCAGGAAAATAAAAAGATGCGGCGAACAATGAGAAAATAGCCACTACTATGGAGAGGTATCCGTATGCCGTACACCATCGCGCGCTATGCCGGTTACTGCTCCGGCGTCCGCCGGGCCATGGAGATCGCTTTCCAGGCTGCCCGCGAAGCGCGGGAATCGGGCGTCGCCTGCTACTCCCTGGGGGAGCTGATCCACAATCCCGAAGCGGTGGACGCCCTTCGGCGGGAAGGCATCCTGCCCATCAGCAGCGTGGAAGAAGCGGAAAGCGGCAGCATCATCCTGCTGCGCAGCCACGGCGTGTCTCCCCAGGTGGAGGAGCAATGCCGCCGCCAGGGCCTGATCGTGCGGGATACCACCTGCGGCTCCGTTCAGGCGCTGCACAAGATCGTGCGCGAAAGCGGCGAAAGGGGCGTGCCGGTGATCCTGGTGGGAGAGCCGGACCATCCCGAGGTGCAGGGAACGGCTGCCTGGTGCAGCGGCCCGTGCCACATCATCCGCAGCGAACAGGACGCGGACGCGCTGCCGGAAATGGATGCCGCCCTGGCTGTATCCCAGACCACGTTTTCCCTAAGCGAATGGGAAAAGATCTTATCCCGGCTGGAAAAGCGCTTTAAACGCCTGGATGTCCGGTGCACCATCTGCCCCGCCACGCAGATGCGCCAGAAGGAAGCGCAGGAGCTGGCCGCCCGGGTGGACGCCATGGTGGTGGTGGGCGGAAAAAGCAGCGCCAACACCCGAAAGCTGTATGAAGTTTGCCGGGCCATCTGCCCCAACACCATTTTGGTGGAACGTGCCGCTGAAATCCCAGCGGACTTTATCGATATCCACAATCATCACATAGGAATAGCCGCCGGCGCCTCTACGCCGGATTGGTCATTTAAGGAGGTTGTCACACGCATGAACGACATGGAACACATCGACCAGGAAACCCAGCAGGAACCCGTCGCCCAGGTTGAGCAGGAAGTCCAGGAGCCCCAGGCGCTCACCATGGAAGACATCGAAAAGACCGTGGTTCGCATCCGCACGGGCCAAACCGTTACGGGCACCGTGGTACAAATCACCGAGGACGAAGTGTGCGTCAACATCGGTTATAAGTCCGATGGGCTGATCAAGCGCTCCGACCTGGTGGATCAGGACGTGAAACTCGGCGACGAGATTGAGGTCGAGGTCGTCAAGGTCAACGACGGCGAAGGCAACGTCCTGCTCTCTCAGCGCAATATCGTCAACCGCAAGGCTTGGGACGCGCTGATGGAGAAGTTTGAAAACGGCGAATACATCGACGCCGTGGGCAAGGAAGCCGTCAAGGGCGGCCTGCTCGCCAGCGTCGAGGGCGGCGTGCGCGCTTTCGTGCCCGCTTCCCAGCTCGCCCAGCGCTACGTGGAAAAGATCGGCCAGTTCGTGGGCCAGCCCATGAAGCTCAAGATCATCGACGTGGACAAGCAGAAGAAGCGCATCGTGGCCAGCCGCAAGCAGGTCATCGAGGAAGAAAACAAGGCCAAGAAGGAAGCGGCCTGGGAAAAGCTGGAAGTGGGTGCTGTGGTGACCGGTATCGTTCGCCGCTTCGCGGACTTCGGCGCGTTTGTTGACCTGGGCGGCGTGGACGGCCTGATCCATATCACCGACCTGGCCTGGAGCCGCGTCAATCATCCCAGCGACGTGCTGCAGGTGAACCAGGAAGTGCAAGTGAAGATCAAGAGCGTGGACCGCGAACGCGAACGCATCCAGCTGGGCTATAAAGAGCTGCAGCCCAAGCCCTGGGACAATATCGAAGAAAAGTATCCCGTAGGCGTCATCCTGGAGCGTCCCGTGGTGCGCATCCGTCCCTTCGGCGCGTTCATCGAGCTGGAGCCCGGCGTGGACGGCCTGGTGCACATTTCCCAGTGTGCTCCCACCCGCGTGGCGAAGGTGGAAGACGTGCTGCAGGAAGGCCAGACTGTGCTGGTGAAGGTGCTGGCGGTTGATCCCGAAGCCAAGCGCATCAGCCTGAGCATCCGTGAAGCCCTGGCCGACGAAACCGTTCTGGAGAACGGCGACCTGGAAATCCCCGGCGAAGCGGAAGAAGCGCCTGCCGCTGAAGAAGCGCCCGCTGCTGAAGAAGCTGCCCCCGCTGAAGAGGCTGCTCCTGCCGAAGAAGCTGCCCCCGCTGAAGAAGCGCCCGCCGACGCTGAATAACCCTTCTGTATCCCCTGCCGCGCCCGCATTACTGCGGCGCGGCGTTTTCTTTCCCGAGCGCAGCGTGCTGACGCGTGCAATTGCATCACATCAGATTACATGATCCAAGCCAAACGCTGTACTCTCAATAACCCGGAGGTTTCCTATGAAAAAAGTTTTTTCCCTTCTTCTTCTGTTTCTCCTTTTATCCTGCGTCCCCGCTTTGGCGGAGGAAGCGCAGGACATCACCGCCCAGTGCAAAATCACGGTTTCGTCCCAATCCAAGCGCGCTGCCCGGATGAGCGACCGGGACTACCTGACCGGCTTCATCAGCGACAAGCAGAAAAACGCCAGCATCGAAATCGCCGCGCCCAAAGGCCAGACGATGTACGGCGTGTATGTTTGCTTCGGCGGCAAGCTGGTTCCCTGGGTCGTGGAAGCCAAGCGCAGCGGCAAATGGGTGGGCGTGTACCAGAGCGACGGCGAATTTGCCCATGAGTACGCCCCGCTGCCCGAGGGAGAAACGGACATCCGCGTGCGGCTGAACAGCGATAAGCAGGCGGTGCTGGCTGTCAGCGAGCTGTTTGTCTTCGGCGAAGGCGATACCCCCTCCTATGTACAGCGATGGCAGAAGGCCCCTGAGAAGGTGGATCTGCTGGTGCTGTCCGGCCATCCGGACGATGAGATCCTCTTCTTCGGCGGCACGATCCCTTATTACGCCGCCGAACGGAACATGCAGGTGGTGGTGGCGTATCTCACGGCTGGCAACATGAGCGACCTGATCAAGAACGACCGCGTCACCGGACGCCGCAGCGAGCTGCTCAATGGCCTGTGGGAGATGGGCCTGAAAAACTATCCCGTGATCTATGATTTCTGGGACAAGTTTTCCAAGAAACTGGAGACCGGCTATGAAGCCGTAGGCAAGAAAAAGGTGCAGGAGACCATGGTGGAGCTGCTGCGCCAGTATAAACCCGAAGTCATCGTCACCCATGACGTGAACGGCGAATACGGCCACGGCATCCACCGGGTGTGTGCCGACGTGATGATGCACTGCATCCCCGTTGCCGCCGAGGCCGCCAATTACAGCGATTCCGCCCAGAAGTACGGCGCCTGGCAGGTCAAGAAGCTGTACCTGCATATGTACAGCCAGAACCAGATCGAAATGGATTGGGACCAGCCGCTGTCCGCTTTCGGCGGGCGCACGGGCTATCAGGTGGCCGAAGCGGGCTACCAGTGGCATGTTTCCCAGCACGAAGCGGGCCAGAAGAACCCGGAAACTGGCAAGTTTGAATACTTTATCGTGGAACCCCGGGACAGCAAATACAGCTGCTACCTGTTCGGCCTGGCCTATTCCATGGTCGGTTACGACGTAGCCGGCAACGATTTCTTTGAGAATATTCCCGGTTTCTGATTTCCCTTCCGCGCCTGCGGTTTTCCCGGGCGCGGATTTTTATCGCGCTTGAGGTGAAGAAGAGATGCGCCTGACCACGCTTTGCTATATTGAACATGAGGGCTGCTGGCTGATGCTGAACCGGGACAAGAAGGCCGTCGACGAGAACAAAGGAAAATGGATCGGGGTGGGCGGCCACCTGGAGGAAGGCGAATCCCCGGAGGAATGCGTGCTGCGGGAAATCAAAGAAGAAACGGGACTGAACGTGACAAACCTGCGGCTGCGCGGCATCATCACCTTCATCCTGCCGGACTGGGGCAACGAATTGACCTTCCTGTATACCGCGCAGGCCGACAGCAGCCATGTGGCGGAATGCGCGGAAGGAACGCTCAAATGGATTCCGGTTGAAAGCGTCGCCGCCCTTCCCTTATGGGAGGGGGACCGGGTGTTCCTGCCCCTGCTGCAAACGCGGCAGGACTGCTTTTCCCTGAAGCTGATCTATGCCTCCGGCGGCGCGCTGTCCGGGGCCGTACTGGACGCAGAAAGGACCGTATGAAGGACATTTTGATCCGGCGCATCCGGGTGCAGGAGGACACGGACGCGGTCAAGCTGTGGAACGGCTGCGCGGAAGCAGGTGAAACGCTGTATACTCCCATGACCAGGCTGGAATTCCGGCACAAATTCTTCAACCCTGCCGGGGTCATGGCGGCAGCCGAATACGGGGGCCGGTTTGCCGGGTTTGCCCATGCCGCGTATCCGGGAACATTTCCCGGCGCGAAGCCTGGCCGGGCCTACCTGACCGTGGTGATGGTGCCGCCTTCCTTCCGCGGGCTGGGCATCGGCCGGGCGCTGGTGAATGATCTGAAGCGCCGCATGAAAGCGCTGAACGCGGAATCCCTGTGGATTTCCAGCGTGAATCCCGTGAACCTGAGCTGGCGTATTCCCGGCACGCCGGGACACGGGCACAACAACATGCCCGGCGCGGATATGGCGGCGGACGGCTTTGGCTTTCTGTTGAGCCAGGGATTTGAGACGGTCTGCCGGGAAGAAGCCATGTACCTGAATCTGGCCGGCTGCCAGATCGATCCGGCGATGCAGGACCTTCGGCAGCGCCTGCTTTCAGAAGGGATTTATACCGGCAGGTACGACCCTGCCCGGGATTATGGGTTTGACCGCATGTGCGACCGCGTGGGAAGCGAATACTGGCGCTTCGTGCTGCGGACGGAAATCGCCGCCTGGAAGACCCAAACGCCCAACGCTGATCCCGCGCTCTGGGCGGACGGCATTCCCCCGAAAGGCCCCCGCCCGCTGCTCATTGCCGCGCATGAAGGAGAAATCATCGGCTTTACCGGGCCTGTTGACGTGCAAAAAAACGGCAGAGGGTGGTTCACCGGCATCTGCGTCGATCCCGCCTACCGGCGGCGCGGCATCGGAAAAGCGCTGTTTCACATGCTGCTGCAATCCTTCGCCGAATCAGGCGCTTCCTATACCTCCCTGTTTACGGGGACGGACAATCCCGCCCGGTCCATCTACCTTTCCGCCGGGATGCGCGGCGTGCGCCTGTTCGCGCTGATGCGGGCCGGCTTAACTGAATTATGACGAAACGGTAAACTTTTTAATCCCGGGCGATTTCTTCGTCCAAGCGCTTTCTTTCCTGCTTTACAATTTATTTCCGCTATGGTATACTATCCAGCGGGACATCATCTGCCCAGTGGGGCAAGGTTTGTCCAATCAGAAGGAGAGAGGGGCTGCGGATGCTGGACGAAATGACGGTGTTGCACCGTATTGCCCCGGATTTGATGGCGGATATCGGCAGGCGGGCGCAGGTGCTTTCCTCCATTGAAAGCATGCAGCCGGTGGGCAGGCGGGCTTTGGCCGCGCGGCTGAACCTGCCGGAGCGCGAGGTGCGCGCCGCGGCGGCTGCGCTGAAGGAACAGGGCCTGATCTCCATGGACGCCGCCGGTATGCAGCTGACCCCCCAGGCCATCGAGGTATTGGCCGGGGCCCATGACCTGAGCCGCGCCATGTTCGGCCTGACGAAGCTGGAGCAGGCGCTTTCCAGGCTGCTGGACGTGCCCCACGTCATTGTGGTGTCCGGCAACGCGGACAGCGACCAGCAGGTGCTCCGGGAGGTAGGCCGCGCGGCGGCGCACCGGGTGCACAAGCTGCTGCAAAGCGGTATGACCCTGGCCGTGACCGGCGGGCGCACCATGAGCGAAATGGCCCATGGGATACAGTCCGCCAGCCCCATGAACGTGATGGTGGTGCCTGCCCGCGGGGGCGTGGGCTCCTCGGTGGAGACCCAGGCCAGCACCGTGGCGGCGGAAATCGCCAAGCGCATCGGCGGGCATTACCGGGTGATGCACCTGCCGGATTCCCTGGACGCGGCAGCGCTCCAGGAGATGATGAAGCTGCCCGAGGTGCGGGAAACCCTGGAGCTTTTGCAGCGCACCGACCTGGTGGTGCACGGCATCGGGCGGGCGGATACCATGGCCCAGCGGCGGCGGCTGCCGGCGGACGACCTGGACCTCCTGCGGAAAAATAAGGCAGTGGGCGAGGCGTTCGGCGATTTCTTCGACAGCGAAGGAAAAACCGTCCTGAAAACCAGCACCGTGACCGTCCGGCTCGGCAAGAACTACAAAGAAAGCAAGATCGTTGCCGTCGCTGCGGGCGAACGCAAGGCAGAGGCCATCATCGCCGCCTGCCGCCACGAAAAGCACGATTCCCTCATCACCGACGAAGCGGCGGCGCAGAAGATCGCGGCCCTGCTCAAATGACGGTACCACGGCCCATCGGGCCTTGGCATACAATTCCCGTAAGAATTTTCATGAAGAAAAAGGAGTGGCATCAACCATGGCAAAGAAAACCATCGACGACATCAATGTAAAAGGCAAGCGGGTCCTGGTTCGCGTTGACTTCAACGTGCCCATGAAGGACGGCAAAATCACCAACGACAAGCGCATCCAGGCGGCTCTGCCCACCATCCAGAAGCTGATCGCTGACGGCGGCAAAGTGATCCTGTGCAGCCATCTGGGCAAGCCGAAGAACGGCCCCGAAGCCAAGTTCTCCCTGGCTCCCGCCGCGGAGCGCCTGGGCGAGCTGCTGGGCAAGAAGGTCGTGTTCGCAGATGATGACAGCGTGGTCGGCGAAAACGCCAAGGCCGCCGTCGCCGCCATGAAAGAGGGCGACGTGGTGCTGCTGCAGAATACCCGCTTCCGCAAGGAAGAAACCAAGAACATCGAAGACTTCTCCAAGGAGCTGGCTTCCCTGGCGGACTGCTATGTGGATGACGCTTTCGGCTCCTGCCACCGCGCCCACTGCTCCACCGAGGGCGTGACCAAGTTCACCTCCCCGAACGTGGCCGGTTACCTGATCGGCAAAGAGCTGTCCATTATGGGCAAGGCCCTGGAGAACGCCGACCGTCCCTTCGTGGCGGTGCTCGGCGGCGCGAAGATCGAGGATAAGCTGAACGTGATCAACAACCTGCTGGAAAAAGTCGACACTTTGATCATCGGCGGCGGCATGGCTTTCACCTTCCTCAAGGCCAAGGGCTATGAAATCGGCCAGAGCCTGCTGGACGAAACCAAGCTGGACTACTGCAAGGACATGATGAAGAAGGCCGAAGAAAAAGGCGTGAAGCTGCTTCTGCCCATCGACACCGTGATCGTGAAGGAATTCCCCAACCCCATCGACGCCGAAATCGAAACCAAAGTCGTGGATTCCGATAAGATTCCCGCCGACATGCAGGGCTGCGACATCGGCCCCAAGACCGCCGAGCTGTTCGGCAATGCCGTGAAGGCCGCCAAGACCGTGGTATGGAACGGCCCCATGGGCGTGTTTGAGAACCCCATCCTGGCCAAGGGCACCCTGGCCGTGGCCCAGGCCATGGCGGACAGCGACGCCGTGACCATCATCGGCGGCGGCGACAGCGCGGCGGCTGTGGAACAGATGGGCCTGGCTGCCAAGATGACCCACATCTCCACCGGCGGCGGCGCTTCCCTGGAATACCTGGAAGGCAAAATCCTTCCCGGCGTCGCGGCTCTGGACGAGAAATAAGACGGAGTTTTTGCGAGAAACCTTTCTTTCAGGAGAAAGAAAGGTTTCTCGCCTCTTCCAAAGAAAGCCTCTGAGGGATATTTCTTTCCTTCTCCTGAGCGAATACTTTCCCTTGTAATTTTTCGAAACGGGATAAACTGTCTCCTTACGGCTTTCTTAGAAAGGGAACTGGGGAAAAACCCCAGAAAAAAAAGAGAAAAGAAGGAGTGATTCCCATGCGCACCCCCATTATCGCCGGTAACTGGAAAATGAACAAGACCCCCGCGGAAGCGAAAGCGCTGGTAGCGGAGCTCAAGCCCCTGGTCGCTGACGCAAAGGCCACCGTCGTGGTTTGCGTTCCCGCCGTGGACATTTACGCCGTAAAAGAAGAAATCGCCGGCAGCAACATCCACCTGGGCGCCCAGAACGTACACTTCAAAGAATCCGGCGCGTATACCGGCGAGCTTTCCGCCGCCATGCTGAAGGAAGCGGGCGTGGAATACGTGATCATCGGCCACAGCGAGCGCCGCCAGTATTTCGGCGAAACTGACGCCACCGTGAACCTGCGCACCCTGGCCGCCGTGAAGGCCGGCCTGATCCCCATCATCTGCGTGGGCGAACGCAAAGAAGAACGCGAAGCGGGCTACACCAACGCGCTGGTGGAATACCAGACCCTGATCGCCCTGAACGGCCTGACTGACGATGAAATCAAGAACCTGGTCATCGCCTATGAGCCCGTGTGGGCCATCGGCACCGGCCTCACCGCCACCGACGAACAGGCCAATGAGACCATCGGCGTCATCCGCGCCGCCATCTGCCGCAAGTACGGCAAGGAAGTGGCCGATGCCGTGCGTATCCAGTACGGCGGCAGTATGAACCCCAAGAACGTGAAGGGCCTGATGGCGCAGCCCGAAATCGACGGCGGCCTCATCGGCGGCGCGTCCCTGAAAGCGCCCGACTTCTCCTTGGTGGTCAACTTCGATAAATAATCTCTATATCAACATAACAGCGGGCATAACGCCCGCTGTTATCATTTTAAAAAAACTATGGGATGCATCGAAGGGCCGCAGCCCTTCGATTGTAATCCGCAGGGGCCGAAGCGCCCGGAAAACGGTACAGTGTACCGTTTTCAGCGTAGGCCGGGCGGCAGCCCAAGGCGGTCGCCGGGGCCCGAAGCGCCCGGAAAAC
>JAFZOG010000012.1 GCA_017550745.1 Clostridia bacterium
AATCTATCCGGTAGTGTTCATTGACGCCATTCACTACTCTGTTCGTGACAACAATGTGATTCGGAAGCTGGCAGCATACGTTATCCTGGGAATCAACTGCGAGGGCAGGAAGGAAGTACTGTCCATCCAGGTCGGGGAGAAGCCCATGCCGTTCATGGCGTTGGAATTGGCGACGGTGTAGAGGATGTGTTTGGTGGCTTCCCGCATGGCGGTGACCACTTGGGGATCGTCAGTATAGGTCTTGAGTTTGTCCGTCCACTTGGCCGCGTCGTTGCAGTCCCAGCCGTCGCCGCCAGCCAGCAGGCCCTGGATCACGTCCATGAAGTTGTTGTTGTTGGAGAAGTCGGTGAGGGCAAAGCCGGGCATACCGAACTCGCCGCGCAGGATGTTGGTGATCAGGTTGTAATCGCCGCCGGCCCAGATCGTGCCCAAACGGTTGAAGGAGGTCATGACGCAGTAGGCGTTGGCGTCGGTGATGGGATATTCAAAGGCTTGGAGGTAGATTTCGCGGGCGGCCTGCTCGTTGGTCCACACGCAGATGCCGTCGCGGCCGGTTTCCTGGTCGTTGAAGCAGAAGTGCTTGTTGTACACATACACGCCCTTGCTCTGGATGCCGGCGGTCTCGGCGGCGCAGGTCTTGCCGGAAATGAAGGGGTCTTCCGAATAGTATTCAAAGTTGCGGCCTGAATAGGGAGTGCGGTGGATGTTCGCGCCGGGGCCGTAGATGCCGGAATAGGCTTTGCGGTTGGCCATGAGACAGTCGTTGCCCATGGAACGTCCCACGGCTTCGGCGATGGCGGTATCAAAGGAAGCGGCCATCACGTCTTCGCTGGTGTAGCTGGTGGAGGAGGAGCCGCCGGTGAGGGTGGCGGTGATGCCCTGTGGGCCGTTCTCATCCTTGGTCGCGGGCTTGCTCACGCTCTTGACCGCGGCGGTGGCGTGGTAGGTCTGGCCGATGAGCTTGGCCATTTCGTTGAACTTCACCTGATCCAGCAGGTCGTCCCAGGTGTAGGTCTTGCCGTCCTGAAGGGTAATGGAGCCGTCCAGGGGCACGCCGATGAAGTGAGCCAGGGTCAGTTCGCCTTCCTTGCCCAGGGTGGGCATGGTGCCCTTCTTTTCGGAGTCAATGATGGTGTTCAGGGCTTTCACCAGTTCGTCGTTGGCGGCGATCTGCACGGCGGCCTTGTATACGCCGCTGCTCAGGTCGGCCTTGGGCATGGTGCCCGCCCAGTCGGAACGGGTCAGGTAAACCACGTCATTGCTGGCGTCGGCGTCCACCTTGTTCAGGTCGCCGTGATCCAACTGGTTGGTGATGGCAAAGCCCGTGCGGGAGACGGCGTAAGTAGTCGTATCCTGCTTGGCCTGCTTGTAGACCACGGCCAGGTCAGCATTGCCCGTGCCAATCATTTTGCTGGTATCCACCGTGCCGTTGGCCGTGTCATTTTGAGCGGCTTTCTGCATGAGGATGTTGTTTAGGGCTTCATGGGCTCCGTTGCCGGTGGCGAAGTAATAGTTGCCATCGTCCACGATGTAGGTCTTTGCGCCGTTGGCGTCGTAAGCACGCATTTCGCTCTTGTCCACGGTAACGGTGGCGGTGGCGGTCTTGCCCGCGGGCACGTCGATCTTGGTGTAGCCCACCAGCTCCACAGCGGCCTTTTCAATGCCGTTGGCTTTGTCGTAAGCGGTATAGGGGCTCTGCATGTAGATCAGCACGGCTTCCCGGGCGTCCCGGCCGGAGGGGTTGGTCACGTCTACAGTGAAAACGAACTGATCGCCGCTTTCCTTCATGTTCAGCTTGCCGTAGGTCAGATTGCTGTAATTCAGGCCATAGCCGAAGGGGAAGGCCACGGTCTTGGCGTAATCGTAATCGCCCACGTTGGCGTTGCCCAGCACCATGTCCTCATAGCGGGTTTCATAGTAGCGGTAGCCGATATAAATGCCTTCCTGATAGACCACATAATACTCGTTGTTGGTCTTGGAAAAGGCCAGCCCCGCCTGGGCTGCGTTGGTGTAGGAGGTCACATAAGCGTTCTGCACAGCGGGAGAGGTCGTGTTGTCGAAGCAGTAGGTGTCCACCAGACGGCCGGAGGGATTGATCTTGCCATTCAGCAGATCGCCGATGGCCCGGATGCCGCTCTGGCCCACGTTGCCCACCCACAGGCAGGCGTCGATGCCGTAATCTACGCCGCAGACAGCAGGCTCCAGCACGTCCACCTCCACCGCGTTGGCGGTGTTCAGCAGCACCACGATCTTCTTTACCACGCCCTGGGCTTTCAGATCAGCCAGCTTCTGGAACATGGCGCGTTCTTCCTGGCTGATGGAAAGCATGTTGCCGTTAGCATCGGACGCACCCACCACGGGCAAATCCTTGCCCTCGCCGCAACGGCGGCCAATGACTACAATGGCCGCGTCGCCGTACTGGGCTACGGAATCCCATTCGGCAGCGGTGTACGCGCTCTGGGGCACTTCGTTGACGGCAAATTCTTCGTTCTTAAAGATGTAGTTGTTAAGCGACCCGCCCGCGTCCTTGAGGCCGTAATCCTTGCCCTTGCCCTCGGTGTAGAAGGCCCACAGGGTGGGGTTCACGGTGAAGCCGTCCTGCTCCAGGGCGGTTTTCAGGCTGGTGGCCTTGCTGTTGTCCATGCCGCCGGAGCCGGTTCCGCCATAAACGAAACGGGCGGAGGAGGTGCCGAACAGGCTGACCTTTTCATTGCCGGAAAGGGGCAGGGCGTCCCCCCGGTTCAGCAGCAGCACCGCGCCGTTGGCCACAACAGATTCGCAGATCAGGTCAGCGGCGGCAGCCTGTTCCGCGCTGGTTTCATAATCAGATACGAACCGGGGCGGCAGGTCTTCCGCCGCATCGCCCACGATGGTGCTGCCTTCGATACCCAGTACCATGTTGATGATGGTGGCGTAGTTGTTGGCGATGGGGCCGCCGATCATGAGAAACGCGAATAAAAAGGCGAAAACCCCGCAGAGGATTTTCCAGATGAGCTTGCCCTTGGGCTTGCCGTTGTTTTTCTTTGCCATACGTGTACTCCTTCCGCTTTTGGGAAAAGGCCGCCGCACTTTTCGCACGGCGGCCTTTTTTTGTCAGGTCAGTTGATTGGAAATCAGCCTTCGGTGATGGTAAGAGCTTCAACAGCCTCCATGCCTTCGGGCAGAGCGACGATCCTGTTCTGCAGGGTCACGTCGTCCAGGTCTTCGCGCAGGTCTTCCACGGTGAACATTTTGCCTTCCAGCGTGTGATTGGCCAGGAATTCGGCAGCGCCGTCGTCAGAACCATCGGGGAAAGCGATGTCGGTCATTTCATCGGTCCAGTTGTCGGTGTCCAGCACCATGGCGAAGCCCAGAGGGGTGCGACCGTAGCCCTTGCCGTGCTGTTCAAAGTAAATGCCTTCGCAGGTGTCCAGAGTGATGTCAAAATGGCAGGCTTCGTCGTCAGCGGATTCGGTGATGGAATAGGTGCCGCGGTACACGATCAGCTTGTTGGCTTTCAGGCCGGGGTCGGTGGTGCCGAAGTAATATTCACGATAGAACAGCTCGTAGTGGGTGTCGTCGCGCAGGATCAGGGAAGCGTCCTTGGTGGCATACCAGCCCACAGCTTCGATGAAGTTGTTGTCGCTCAGGTTGTAGCTGCTCTTGATTTCAGCGGAAGCAACGGAGAACAGGGACAGGGCCAGCACCAGCGCGGCCAGCAGAGCCAGAAACTTTTTCATGGGGAAATCCTCCTTTAATCTTCGCCTGCCTTGGCAGGTCGTCTTTTCGGGTATACTGTATCAAATGGCCGGTTCAATCACAAGGCGTACATCGTAACTGTGCTTTTTTACATCGTAACTGGGAATTACTTAAACAGCACATCCTGGAATACGTTATACAGATTAAAGCGGCCTTTCAGGGTCTGGTGGATTTCCTTGGAAATAGCGACGTAGAAATTATTCACTGCGGAGTCGGTGCCAAAGCTGAAATCAGGATCCGCGATCATAGCATTCGCCAGTTCTACCGTTCCTTCATAAGCCAAGTCCCGCTTGCCGCCGGTGCAGATATAGAAAAATACGTCATTGCCAAATTCGCTCTTACCCATTGCCTCCTTAAGGGGGCTCAAATTGTTCACGCTGGCGACAGACATGGGAATGAACCACTTCGCCCAATCCAGCATCCGATAGGAAACCGTCCAGCAAACGCCGCTTCCCTGGCTGTAGCCGGAGAAAGCGCGGTGTTCGCGGGAAGCGGTGAAGCCCGCGTCATCGGCGGTGGGGGCGTAGGTACTATACTTGGTTTCGGCGGCGGGCATCAGGTCGTTGCGCACTTCGTCCACAAACACAGCATGGTTGGTGGCGCGATTTTCGTAGTCATAGTAATAGGTGGGGCACACCATGATGAAGGGTTCGCAGATGCCCATGTCGATCATGTTGTCCACAGCGTTTTTTACCAGTTCATCGCAGATGAAGCTTTCCTGGGTCTCATTGGTGCCGTGGAAGAAGTAAATGATGTTGTACTGATTGGCGGCGTCGTAGCCGTAGGGAAGATACACGTTGGCCCACTGGTTCAGCGTTTCGCCGTACACATCGGTGGTGTAGTCCAAGCGCTCAATGACGCCGGGATGGTCGCAGGTAGCTTCCCAGAATTTCGGGGCATAGTTGCGGAAATGGGATTCATAACCGCCGTCCAGTTCGGTGACGGTTTCTTTCCGGTCTTCGGGGGCGACGCGCTCTTCCGCCAAGGCGGGAACCAGGCCGCAAACCAGCAGCAGCGCCAGGAGCAGGGCAACGATTTTCTTCATTTTCATGATCCTCCTCTTCTCCTTTGCAGGATGTTTTGTGACTTTATCCTACAGAAAAGCACGGCCTAATTCCATATGAACCGCGCAACTGGGATATTTTGTATCGTAATTGGGAAAGGGTTGTTCTTTGGTTTCGTCTTATTGGATCGTGAGCGTGGAACGGAAAATTACAGTGCCAATTTCGTCCTCATTGTAGGTTACGGTACATTCCTCTTCCCGGAGCAGAATCATCCTGCCGTCTTCCGCGGTTTCCATCGTGTTGGTTCCTTCACCCTCGATGGCGTACTCTTCTTCGGAAAAAGTGAAATAAAATTCCCGGCTCGTTTCACCGTCCGCATTCGTAATACCGTCCCACAGGCTGTGTACGTTGCCGGGGCCGGTGATAAACCCAATATGAATCTCCGCCTCACAATCAGAGGGATCATCGCCGGCAATTTTGCAAGAAAAGGAAATCAGTTCATGGTCGGGACCGGTCATGGTGATGGTGATTTGTTCAGCCTCTGCGGACAGCTTCGGTTCCAGCGCGGCCCAATCGCAGGTGAACGAGCCGTTTTCCAGCAGGTTGGTGTCAAACCTCACCGCTTCCGCCGTAGCCCATGCGTTCAGGTACGCGTCCCCTTCGCAGGAAGCGGTCAGGGTGATTTGGCCGTTTTCCTGATGCAGAACGCAAGTTACCGTGCCATAAGGCGCGATCACGTCAGCCAGTTCTTCAGAACCTTCCGCCGTAACGATGAGGGTAAATTGGCGGCCATCGATCAGGGAAACCAGTGTATCATATACGGTCGGGATGTTTTCCGTCTGGGCGCACACAGACGCCATGAGCAGCAGCGTCAGCAGCAAAGCAGTCCATTTTTTCATTGGGATCATTCCTCCTTTTTCAGCGTATATTCTAAAAACAGTGTCGCAAAAAAAGCGGTCGGCCGCAAGGCCAACCGCGCAATTATCCGTTTTTACATCGTAACTGGGGGAAACTCGATTTATTTATCCGGTGCCAGCAGCAGGATATCCAGGAAAAACATCCTGCCCCGCTGCTCTGCCGTAAGCATCCCGTTGTACTTTTCCGCAATGCGGTTCATGCTCTTCATGCCGAAGCCGTGCCAGTCCGGGTCATCCTTTGTTTGGGGCAGGCCGTCCACAAAGGCAATGTCCTCCCCGCAGGGGTTTTCCATATGGATGGTGAGCATGTTGCCGTCTCGGGAGGAGGATAGGGAAATGAAGCGCTCCACCCCCTCCGACAGGGCAGACACGGCATTGATGGCGTTGGTCAGGGCGTTCTGGAACAGAGAATATAAATCCAGCTCCTCCACAAAGGAAAAATCCGTCTGCCCCAAGCTGCACGTCAGCACGATGCTCCTCTGCTGGCATACGCCGATTTTTTCCGCCAGCAGCACGTCCAGCACTTCGTTGCCCGAATTGGCGGGGCGTTCGTAAGCCGCGATGGACTGCTTCAGCTGATCCAATTGCTCCTGGGGCACGGTGCCCCGGAAGGATTTGATCAGGTGCTTCAAATCATGATACTTTTCGTTGATGATCTGAGCGCTTTCCTTGCTGGCCTCGTACTGCACCCGCTGCTGGTGCACCAGCTCCCGCATGGTTTCCACATGGCCGGTCAGCCGCGCCTGCTCCATCACGCCAAATTGCAAGGCGATCACCAGCACATCAATCACGATCTGGAATATGGCTTCGGCAATCACGGCCTGCTGGTTTCTGACGGGGTTATCCTGGGTCAGCCGGGCCATGCCCACGCACAGAACCAGCACAGCGGCGGAGAACATGGCTTTGATCTTGTTGTCGAAATTCCATTCCCTGTTCCTGACGAAAGGCCGCAGGGCGAAAAAGAGCAGCAGGTAAACCAGCCCGTAGCATACGATGTCCACCGCTAAAACATCCCCGTTCGTCCGGGAAAAAGCGTCGACCGCTTCGATCTGCCGGAAGAGTGTTTTCACGCTTCCCGCGATGTCCTGTGCCATGTAGCCGGTAGCGGCGGTAAACAGCACCGTCCAGATGGTTTCATCATAGCAGAACCAGACGATGGCGATCAGCAGCAGATAAACGATCAGGGCAACAAGGGCGTGGGTCACGATTGCCAGGGGGGAATAGCCCCGCAGATAAAGCGTATTCCCTGCTATGCATATCAGGCCGAAGCCAAGCGCCGCGCCCAAAACCAGCCGGATCATAAACCGATTTCGCTTCTTCAGCGGGTAGGACACCAGCAGCACGCCGATCAGGGATTGGAGCAGTAAAATGGCGCTTCGGGTCAGTTTATACCATTCCGGCATGTATTCCATTATCGGCTGCCCCCCTTATACTGCGCCACGGCGATGAGGAAATCCTTTCGTTTGGCTTTGCTGATTGCCAGCTCATCCCTGTCCACCATCACCGTATCGCCGTTGATGCCCCGCACATATTTCAGGTTCACCAGATAGCAGGCGTTGCAGCGCACAAAATGGGCGGAGGCCAATTTATCCTCGTAGGTTTTCAGATTTCCCCACTGGCGGATAACTTCGCCGTCCGTGTGGATCAGAATGTCGTGATTCGCCACTTCGATGTAGGTCATATCGTCGGCGTTCACCCGCCGGATCTCTTCTTTTGTGCGTATTTCCAGGGTTGTTGCGGTGTTTTGATGGGCCAGCATCCGGCACACCCGATCCATTTTGGTGGAAAATTCCTCATAGCGGATAGGCTTTAACACATAATCGAACGCTCCCACCGAATACCCCTCGATGGCGTACTGGGTGAGCATGGTAATGAAAATAATCATCACCTTGTTGTCCATGGCCCGGATTTTTTTCGCCGCTTCCATGCCTAACATATCCGGCACCTGAATATCCAGAAACAGGATGTCCGCGTCGCACTTGTATTCCGTCAGCAGCGGAATGGAACGTTCGTAACGTTTGAGGGTATAAGCAAAATCCGAATGGGAAGAAGCGTATTTTTCCAGCATCCGGGTCAGCCTTTCCGCCTGATCCGCCTGATCCTCTAAAATCACGATGTTCAGCATACCGTTTGCCCCCTTGGGTGTCATGATTGTTCCCGTTTACCCTGTTCTATCTTTAAGAAAAAGCTACCAAACCGCTTTTCCTTTTTCAATAGGTACATCGTAACTGGGCATTTTTCCATCGTGAATGGATCAAAGCGCTGTTTCACGTCCAATGAAAAGCCTGCCCCGGATTGATGGGACAGGCTTTTCGTCTGGTGTCAAGGGAGTGATTCAGCGGATCATTCGGCCTTGACGAAAATGTAGGCGAAGGCCACGTCGCCGTCCTTCTTGACCATGTTATCGTCGCTGTAGCACACGATCAGCTGGCCCGCTTCGTTCATGCCCATGTACTTCATGTTTTCATCGGAGATGGCTTCGTTATCCACTCCGGACACCTGGCAGAAATACAGGCTCTTGTCATCGGCGGATACCTTGCTCAGCTTGCCCACGCCTTTGGAAGTATAGGAGCCGCCTTCTGTCCAGCCGGTCCATTCTTCGTCCTTGGTCCAGTCCCAGCCATCCCAGGGCAGCTTCAGCTTCGCTTCGTCGTCGGTGATGGAAGCGTCGAACTGCAATACGGCTTCGATGTCATACACATGGGTATGGATATAGGCGGCCTGATCCACCATCACGCCCGCGTCGGAGCCGGTGGCGCTGCCGTCCAGGATAGCTTTCACGGTCATGGTAATCGCCTTTTCGGGCACGGCGATGAGGCCCTTGACTTCGATGTCGTTTTCATCGGCAAAGTCCTCGCCGATGTAGGCGGCAGCCAGCACCCATTCGCCCTCCCAATCGGTAATGGGAGCTTTCCGGTTGAAGGTCATCACTTCTTCGGGGTCGGCTTCCAGGATGTTTTCGGCGAAAGCCACGCAGGAGACCAGCATCAGAGCGGCCAGGAGCAGAGCGAACATCTTTTTCATCGTAGATACTTCCTTTCTTTTTTCAAACGGTTTTCCCGTTTTTATAGCTTGTGATAATATATGCTATTAAGAAATAAACTCCTTATAGCTTTCTCGGATGGGGGTCTGGGGGAAACCGCTCTTTGGCTCCAAAGAGCGGTTTCCCCCAGAAAATTGTTAAACCCCGGAGTAGGCCGCGAAGCCGCAGTCGATGGGCAGCACCACGCCGGTGATGGCGGAAGCGGCCTTATCGTCGGTGAGGAAGAACACGCCGCCCAGCAACTCTTCGGAATCCACAAAGCGGCCCATGGGGGTGCCGTTCAGGATTTTTTCGGAACGGGCGGTAGGCGTGCCGTCCGGGTTGAAGAGCAGGGCCCGGTTCTGGTTGCTCACCAGGAAGCCGGGGGCGATGGCGTTGGCCCGGATGCCGCTGCCCGCGAAGTGGGTCGCCAGCCATTGGGTGAAGTTGGAAATGGCGGCTTTCGCCCCGGAATAGGCGGGGATTTTGGTCAGCGGGATGTAAGCGTTCATGGAGGAAATGTTCAGGATGCAGCCGTGCTGCTTGGCAACCATGTCCTTGGCGAAGGTCTGGGTGGGAAGCAGGGTGCCCTGGAAGTTGAGCTTGAACACGAAATCCACGCCGGAGGCATCCAGATCGAAGAAGGTCTTCTGGCCTTCCTTGGCTTCATGCTGGTATTCGTTGTCGGTGGTAGCACGGGGATTATTGCCGCCCGCACCGTTCACCAGGATGTCACAGGGGCCCAGGTCTTTCAGCACCTGCTGATGCACCTGCTCCAGCGCTTCCGCGTCCAGCACGTTAGCTTTGTAGCCCTCGCAGATGTAACCTTGGGCCTTCAATTCATCCGCTAATTTCTTGACGGCTTCCTCGTTCAGATCCAGCGCCGCTACTTTCGCGCCAGCCTGGGCGTAAGCCCGGGCCATGTCGCCGCACAGCACGCCGCCCGCGCCAGTTACCACTACTACCTTACCGGTAAAATCCACGTTCAGGGGTAGATTCATAGAAATTCACTCCTTTCAAATGCTGCACTTTGTTCTCTGTACTCTCAATCCTTGCTGGGCCACTTCTCCATGGCCTCCTCGATGCTCATGCCCTCGGCAATGCCCTGCTTGCGGGCACTGTTCACTTCCTGGATTTCCTTCATCTTTTTCCCGGTCAGGCTGTAGCCGTGCATGGCCCAGAGGGTGGCGATCCACGCCAGCATGGGGATCACGCAGAACATCACGATGACGGCGACCTTGATCCCGCCGGAGAAGGGCGTCGCGTCGGTGGGTAATTCGCTGAGGCCAGCGAAGATCAGGAAAATGAACGCCACCAGCGTCTGCGCCAGGGAGGATACCAGCTTATCCACCAGGGAGAATAGCGTACCCATGATGCCGGGAATGTACTTGCCGGAACGGTAGGTTTCATAGTCCGAGCAGTCCGCCACCATGGGGATGGGCATATCCGCCGTGGCGTAGTACGCGCCGTAGCCGATGCCGAAGAACAGGATAAACAGGACGGTGTACAGGTTGATGGCCCCGCCGCCGTTGAAGGGGAAAGACAGCGTCATGGCCGGGTTCTGGTTGTTGGACAGGATCAGCAGCGCCAGCACGCCCACATAGCTGATGAGGGCCACGGCCACATACCGGGTAAGGGACGCTTTCTGGCCCTGCTTCTGGCTGGTGCGCACGGAAAGCAGGAAGAAGGGCACCGCGAACACATAGCCCAAAATCATCATAGGCAGAAACAGGCTGTCGTAATTGCCCATCATGATGCCGTACAGGGCCAGCAGTACGGTGGTGTTGGTAGCGATGGCGAGCGCCAGCTTGCAGCCCGCGCCGGCTACCATCAGGCGCTGCATGGGCTTGTTATGTTTGATGATTTCGGCGTATTCGGAGAACTTGACCTTCTCCTGGGTGCCACCGAGACCATAGAATTCGGGCCGGTCTTTTTCGGCGATGCCGATGATGGCCAGGATGGTCAGCCCCACGGACACGGCAATGCCGATAGGGGTGATAATGCGGTACAGCTCAGGCCGGGCGTAACCGGATACGATCACATTGCCCGCTTCGTCCAGGATGTTGTAGTTCTTTTTGATCATGGGGATCAAAACCTGCATCACACCCATGCCCAGCATGGAGCCCACGGTGTTGAAGATGGTGAACAGGGGGCGCTGGTTGGGGTCGTTGGTCAGCACCGTCTGACCCGCGCGGGTGACGGAGGTCTGGAAGGTATAGCCGATGACCCAGATCGCATAGACCACCACGAAAGCCACATAGCGCAGCCACATCATGGTTTCGGGAATCAGAGGCGTAAGCACATACAGGCAGATCACGCTGACTGCCATGATGACGCTGCCGATGATCATGAAGGGACGGAACTTGCCGATCCTGGTGCTGGTCCGGTCCATGAGCGCGCCGATGATGGGGTCGGTAATGGCGTCAAACACGCGCATGAACGTGACCATCAGGGACGCGAACATGCCCAATTGCAAAACGCTTGACCCAAACTGCGCCACATAGGACAGGATCAGCACGAAGTATACGTTCGTCGCGCCGTTATTCAGCGGGAACAGGGCCAGCTGGTACATTTTGGCGCGGTTCACCCCGGCAGGGGCGGGAGAGGATTCTTTTGCCATGGGGAAAACTCCCTTCGTTCGTTTTAGAGTTCAGAGTACAGAGTTCAGATGATATAGTGTACAATGCCTGTTATCCAACAATTTGGTTTTGCAAGATCAATCTGTACTCTGCACTCTGTTCTCTGAATTTACTTCGTCCAGTTCGCGCCTTTATCGCCGGTGTCTTTCAGCGTATAGGCAGGATTGGGCTGGGCAACGTGCCTGAATTCCGCTTCGTCGCTCCATTCGCCGCTGGTGACGCGAACCTTTGCGGTATCGGCAAGGGGCACAGTGAATGTGAACACGTTCCCTCCGTACTTGGTTTCCTTCTTTTGCCCGTTCAGGTACAGCGTTACTTCGTTCTGGTTGGAGTATACCTTCACGGTCACGCTGCTTTCCGTCCTGTCCGCGAAGCGCTTGGAGCAGATATGCACGAAGGGCTCCTTGCTCCAATAGGCTTTATAGAGATAGAAGCTGTCCTTCTTCGTTTTGCGGTCAAAGGTGATGAGGCCCTTGTGGTTCATGCCGGGTTCGCCGCCCTGATCCCGGGCGTCGGCGGCAAAGTCGAACATGTTCCAGACGTGGGTGGCCCACATGTAGGGATTCCGCTCAAAGCACTTGAGCAGGTATTCGTGGTAAATGGCCTGGTATTCTTCGGTGTGGTCGCCCCGCCGGGGATGGGGGGAATGAAGGTTGGGCATCCCCTCGCAGCCGTATTCGGAATACCCCAGGCACCGGCTGGGATACACCAAATGGAAAAAGCGCATCCATACGTCGTTGAGCCACAGGCCCGGCACATACCAGCCCAAATACAGGTTCCAGCTCACCACGTCGGTGATGTGAGCCACTTTATTGAAGGGGCCGCACATGGCGTAGCAGGCCAGGGTGGTGAACCGGGTCTTGTCCATTTCATGCACCAGGTCATTGAGCACATGATGGTTGTCCAGCATGTCCTTTTTATCCTTGGTGGAAATGGTGATTTCATTGCTGACGCCCCAGCACACGATAGAAGGATGGTTATAGTTCTGAATGATCAGTTCCTTCATCTGGCTGATGGTGTTTTCCCGGCCCTTGGGCATGTGCTCGGAAATGTAGGGGATCTCCGCCCATACCACCATGCCGCGTTCGTCGCACAAGTCATAGAAGTATTGATCGTGCTGGTAATGGGCCAGGCGGATGGTGTTGGCCCCCATCTCACAGATCAGATCCATATCCTCTTTGTGCATTTCCTTCGTCAGCGCGTTGCCCACACCCTTTCTGTCCTGGTGCCGGGAAACGCCCCGCAGGGGATAGGATTTGCCGTTGAGATAGAAGCCGGTCTTGGGATGGTAGTGGAAATCCCGCACGCCGAAGCGGCTGGAAATTTCGTCCACGGTTTCCCCGTCCACCGTCAGGGTGGCGACGGCGGTATACAGGTATGGGCTTTCCAGGCCGTTCCACAGGTTCACGTCGGGGATGTCCAAATGAAGCTGTTTTCCCTCGCCCTGGGCCACCTGCTTATGATCCGCGTCCAGGATTCTGACGTTTACGGTTCCTTCTTCGCAGTTCGTCCAGGTATTGATCTCCACGTCCCCCCGCTTGTACCCCTCGCAGGGCTTGGCGGTGATCTGGATGCCGGGGCCGGAGAAATGATCCATATCGAAGTGCTTTTTGTTTACCACGATCAGGTACACGTCCCGGTAAATGCCGCCGTAGAAGGTGAAGTCCGCTTTTTGGGGGTACACGCGGTCGTTCACGCTGTTGTCGGCGATCACCACCAGGGTATTTTCCTTTGCCCGCAGCAGGGAGGTGATGTCCTTGCGGAAGGTGGAATACCCGCCGTCGTGATGAATGCACTTTTCGCCGTTCAGTGATACGTCCGCCGTGGCGTTCACGCCCCGGAATTCCAGGTATACACATTCAGTGTCCGGGTCATAGGCAGGCGCGTCGAAGGTCTTTGAATATACGCAGCTCCCACGCCAGTAATCGTTGCCGCCATCCTGGCCGTCCACGGCGTTCCAGGTGTGGGGCAGATTGACGGGTATTTCCTTTTTGTCCGGCCCGATGAAGAGCCAGCCCTGGTTCAGGGTCTCACGCTTTCTCATAGCATTTGCCCCTTTCATGCTTCCACGATGTGCTGAGTGAGGCCGTTGATATAGATGGGCGTCAATTCCGCCTGGATGAGGGGACGGGCATAGGTCAGGAATTCAGGCAGCATATCCGTGCGGGCTTCGTTGATCCATTCCACGGGGATTTTCTTTTCAAAGTTGGCTACCTTGTCAATATCCACCAATTCAGTCGTGCACTGGTAGGGATCGTCGGACAGGCGTTTCAGGGCCACCATCTTGGCGGTAACGCCCTCGAAAGCCGCTTTGGCTGCCGCGCCGCCCACCTGGTACGCCTCTGTAATGTCCGTGCGGGAGGCCAGGTGCGCCCCGCAGCGCTGGAGGATGCTGAGCTCCACAGCACGGGTCTTGGTCGGCAGGTTCCGGGCTACCAGATTGGAAAGGTATCGGGCGGTGCCGGTCAGATTGATGTGTCCGAAAGCGTCCACGCTGCGGGCGTCGTCGGAAAGCTCGCATACGAAACGTCCGTCCGGCAGCTTCACGCCTTCAGAAACAGCGATGACCACGCTTTCCCGTTCCTTCTGCATCCGTTCCACCTTTTCCAGGAAGCGGTCGGTATGGAAGGGCAGTTCAGGCAGGCAAATGAGATCGACGCCCTCGCAGTCCTCGCCCCGGGCCAGGGCTGCGGCAGCGGTGAGCCAGCCCGCGTTGCGGCCCATGACCTCCACGATGGTCACATAGTTGGTGCCGTACACCGTGGCGTCCCGGATGATTTCCTTCATGACCACACCGATGTACTTGGCGGCGGAACCGTAACCGGGGGTATGATCGGTGAGCATCAGGTCGTTGTCGATGGTCTTGGGCACGCCCATGAAGCGGATCTCGCTGCCGACCTGCTTGCCGTACCGGGCCAGCTTGTTGATGGTGTCCATGCTGTCGTTGCCGCCGATATAGAAGAACCAGCGAATATCCAGCTTTTTCAGAATAGCGAACAGTTTTTCATAAGTGGCTTCGTCCGTTTCCGGGTCCGGCAGCTTGTAGCGGCAGGAGCCCAGAAAAGAAGAAGGCGTGCGCTTGAGCAGTTCAATGTCGATATTGGATTGCAGGCGTTCCGTCAGGTCGCAGACCTTTTCACCCAGCAGGCCCTGGATGCCGTGGAGCATGCCGTATACGTGCTTTGCTCCACGGGTCTGGCACGCCTGAAATACACCCGCCAGGCTGGCGTTGATCACGGAGGTGGGGCCGCCGCTCTGTCCTACGATGGCGTTTGCCATGGTCTCTCCCTCCTTATGGCTCAGCGCTTCACCCGGGCGCTGCCGTTCTTCATGATGGATTCCACTTCTTCCTTGCTGGCCATACTGGTATCGCCGGGAGTGGTCATGGCTAACGCGCCGTGGGCCGCGCCGTAATTGACGGCCAATTCGGGATCCCCGGTGGTGATGAGGCCGTAAATCAGGCCGGAGGCGAAGGAATCCCCGCCGCCCACGCGGTCCAGGATTTCCAGGCCGTTGTATTCCTTAGACATATGCACCTGACCGTCCGCCCAGCAGATGGCTTTCCAGTCGTTGACGGTGGCGGTTTTTACAGTGCGCAGGGTGGTGGCGATGGCTTTGAAGTTGGGATACTGCCGGGCGGCTTCCGCGATCATCTTGTAATAGCCGTCCAGGTTCAGTTCCTTCAGGTTTTCGTCGTTGCCCTCCACCTGCAGGCCCAGGCACGCGGTGAAGTCCTCCTCGTTGCCGATCATCACGTCCACGTACTGGGCCACTTCCTTGTTGACCTGCCGGGCTTTTTCCAGGCCGCCGATGGCCGACCACATGGAGGGGCGGTAATTCAGGTCGTAGGAAATCATGGTGCCGTATTTCTTGGCGATCTTGCAGGCTTCGATGACGGTTTCGCAGCTCTGCTCGGACAAGGCCGCGTAGATGCCGCCGGTATGCAGCCAGCGCACGCCCAGCTTACCGAACACGTACTCAAAATCGAAGTCCTCGGGCTTGGCCTGGGAAATGGCGGTATTGGCGCGATCAGAGCAGCCTACGGCCCCCCGGATGCCGAAGCCCCGCTCGGTGAAGTTCAGGCCGTTGCGGCAGACGCGACCGATGCCGTCCGTCTTTTTCCAATAAATCAGGCTGGTGTCCACGCCGCCCTGCTCGATCAGGTCTTTCAGCAGCTTGCCCACTTCGTTGTCGGCAAAGGCGGTCAAAACGCCCGTGCGCATGCCGAAGCACTTGTGCAGGCCGCGCACCACGTTGTATTCGCCGCCGCCCTCCCAGGCTTTGAATTCCCGGGCGGTGCGGATGCGGCCCTCGCCGGGGTCCAGGCGCAGCATGATTTCACCCAGGGATACGGCGTCGTATTTGCATTCATTGGCAGGCTTTACATTCAGGTTCAGCATGATTATCCCCTCCGTTTTTATTTATTTTGTCCCTTGTCGATGGCTTCCCACAGGCCGTTGATGTACGCCGCGCCCAGGGCCCGGTCGTACAGGCCGTAGCCGGGGCGGCCCTGCTCGTCCCAGATCATGCGGCCATGGTCGGGGCGGATGTAGGTGTCGGGGCAGGTGTCATAAATGGCCTTCACGATCTCGTACAGGTCCAGGTCGCCGGTGCAGGACAGGTGCGCCGCCTCCCGGAAATGATGGTGGCCCAAGTACTTGACGTTGCGCACGTGCATGGCCCCGATGCGGTCCATTTCGCCGAAATGGCGGATGATCTTGGGAATGTCGTTGTCAGGATTGGAGCCCAGGGAGCCGGTGCACAGGCACAGGGTGTTGGCGGGGCTGTCGTGGAGCTTCACCATCTTGTCGAAGTCGTCCTGGCTGTGGGTGATGCGGGGCAGACCGAAGATGGGCCAGGCGGGGTCGTCGGGATGGCAGGCCATGCGCACGCCCACTTCTTCGCATACCGGGATCACCGCGTCCAGGAAGTACTTGAAGTTCTTTCTTAAATCGTCCGGGCCGATGCTCTCATACTGCTTGAGG
>JAFZOG010000013.1 GCA_017550745.1 Clostridia bacterium
CGAGGAAATGGACGTGACCAAGTACGGTGCCATCTATGCCGGTGCCCAGAAGAACATCGGACCGAGCGGCCTGTGCGTTCTGATTGTGAAGCATGACCTGATCGGCCACGCCATGGATATCTGCCCGAAGCTGCTGAACTGGCAGGTTCAGGTGGAAAAGGGAAGCATGTACAATACGCCCAACACCTGGGGTATTTACCTGGCCGGCCTGACCTTCGAGTGGCTGAAGAGCATCGGCGGCGTGAAGGCTGCTGAAAAAGTGAACATCGAAAAGGCTGCCATGATGTATGACTTCCTGGACAACAGCAAGCTGTTCAAGGCTACTGCCCAGCCCAAGTACCGCAGCCGCATGAATGTCACCTTCGTGACCGGCGATGCCGATAAGGACGCTGCCTTCGTAAAGGCTGCCGCCGCTGAAGGCCTGGTCAACCTGAAGGGCCATCGTTCCGTCGGTGGTATGCGCGCCAGCATTTACAACGCAATGCCCATCGAAGGCGTGCAGAAGCTGGTTGCCTTCATGAAGAAGTTCGAGGCTGAAAACGCGTAATAACGTTGAAGGAGAAAAACCGATGTATAAGATTCAGACGCTGAATGCGATTTCGGATATCATCCATACCCAGCTGAGCGCTGATAAGTATACCGTGAGCAAGGACGAGCCCGTGCCGGACGCGATCCTGGTACGCAGCGCCGCCATGCACGATATGGAATTCGGACCGGAACTGCTGGCCATCGGCCGCGCCGGCGCCGGTGTCAACAACATCCCGATCGACCGCTGCTCCAAGGAAGGTATTGTGGTCTTCAATACGCCCGGTGCCAACGCCAATGCGGTGGCGGAACTGGTGATCTCCGGCATGATGATGTGCGGACGGAAAATCGCGGATGCCCTGGAATGGGTGAAAACCCTGAAGGGCAAGGGCGATGAAGTGGCCAAATTGGTTGAAAAGGGAAAGAGCCAGTTTGTCGGTGCTGAAGTCCGGGGTAAAACCCTGGGCGTAATCGGCCTGGGCGCTATCGGTTCTATCGTAGCCAATGCCGCCAGCCGCGGCCTGGGTATGAACGTCATCGGTTATGACCCGGGAATCTCCGTTGAACGCGCCTGGAGCCTGAGTACTTCCGTTCATCGTGCGGCTTCTGAGGATGAGGTCCTGGCGCAGGCTGATTTCATCACTTTCCATATTCCGCTGAATGATTCTACCCGTGGTTCCATCAATGCTGAGAAGTTCGCAAAGATGAAGGACGGCGCCTGCATCCTGAACTTCGCCCGCGGCGAACTGGTGAACACAGCTGATATGCTGGCGGCCCTGGAAAGCGGCAAAATCGGACGCTATGTGACCGACTTCCCGAACGATGATATCATCGGTGCGAACAATGTGGTCTGCATTCCTCACCTGGGTGCCAGCACGCCTGAGAGCGAAGAGAACTGTGCCAGCATGGCGGCTGCGGAAATCAGGGATTACCTGGAGAACGGCAGCATCCATAACAGCGTGAACTATCCTGAAGTGCAGCTGGGCGAACCCGAAGCGGTCCGCGTCCTGGTACTGCATGAGAATATCCCAAACATGATTTCCAACATCACCGCTGC
>JAFZOG010000149.1 GCA_017550745.1 Clostridia bacterium
AAACAGCGTGCCGACCTTGCTTTCCTTACCCGAAAAGGTGTGGGTCAGGTAATAATCCACATTGTCCGTCCACACCACGGGATAATTGATCTTTGTGCCGGGGATTTTCAGCCAGGCCACAAAATCATCATTCTGCGCTTTGCAGGCGTCCAGGTCAACGCCGGTTTTCCCGACACGGGGAGTAGGCGCGGGGGTGACGGTTGGTTCCGGCTGAATGGTCGGCTGCGCTGTCGAAACCAGAGGCAGGGATGATTCATATGGCTCGGAAGACTTGTCCATATTTTGCGGCCTTGTCTGCTGTCCGGTGCCATAATCATGCGATGGCTGCTGGGCTTTGTCAGACGCAGGATTGTCCTGACTATCAGGATGATCGGCTGAACCGGGAAGGATCACGATGATGCTGCCAGCGCTGCTTGCCGCCCCGCTTTCCTCCTGGCTGCTTTCCGTTCCGTTTTCCGCTATTTCTATGGCTGACCAGTATTCTTCTGCGGGCAGGATCTCATACGGCATAACCGTGGTTTTTTCTGTGCTTCCGTTCAATGGAATCCCAGGGGCATCAGCAATCGAGGCGTCCGTTGATGTGATGGCAAGCCCGTTTTCCTGCACTTGTTTCGCCAGTTCCGCATATTCCTCCATATCCCGGAGAAAGCCCCTATCCTGCGCAATAACCGAGTACGCCATGATCCCGATACCCGCCAAAAGCAGGAGAAGCAGGCAAAACACCGTTGCCAATTGTCGTTTCTGTTCTTGTTGTTCCGTGTGCTTCACGTTTGATTTCCTCCCAAAATTCCGGGGTGCAAGTGTCCATGAAAGCGTCAAAGGCGGCTTCTTCCGCCTTGAAACGAGCACTTTCCGCTTGGCAAAAATCGTTATGCCGCATCTTTGCGTCCGTATGATTGCTCAGGGACAGCGCGGAGTTCAGCAGGCAGGCCGTCAGATACTTTCTTGTATTGTGAATGTCGGAGCCAGTTTTTTTCAAGCTGTCGAAAACATCAATGATGTGCTGGCTGTTCAGACGCTCAAACTGCGTTTTCAAAAAGGAAGCCGGGTATATGCTGTTCTTGAGCTGAACGGAATGCCCCTGATCCATCATGACGCCCATGATGATCCCCACGATCTCATCCATCTCTTCCCGTCCGTATTCCTGGGACAGGGCCTCATAGCCGATTCGCTTCTCGATTTCATCCTGGAGTTCAGCAACTGTTTTATTAGCCTGCCGCTCCATGCGCAGGGCGGGCATCATGCTGCCCATGCCGCCACGCATAGGCACAGGCATCTGGCAAACCCATGCAGCCTGTGATTGATAAGGATTCGATGGATACGGATTTTCTTTGGTGGTTTTTTTATTTATTTTTTTCTTTGGGGTTACGGAGAAAGGGTTATCCCTACCCGCAGGGGATAATATATTCTTATTTATTTGGGGCGGGTTTTCCAATATTGGGTTTTCCAACACAGGCGATTCCTGCGCAGGTTCATCCAACACAGGCAAAGCAAAAACAGGGGCCGGGGCTGCCGTTTCTTCCTCCTGGGTTTCCGCCTGTTCCGCGGTCCGGGGCTTTTCATAGATCGTATAGTCAGCGCCCTTGAGTTGTCCCCGTGCGTCACGCTTCCGGGAGCAAATGACATAGCCCGCCTTGACCAATTCCTGGAGCGCTGTCCGAATCGCGTCCACGCCTTCCTTACAGATACGGGCCAGGCCCTTGATCGAATAAATCCACGTATCGGGCAGGGACAGGAGCATGGACAAAAGCCCCTTGGCTTTCAGGGAAAGGGTTTTGTCCTTCAGGTGGTAATTCGCCATCACGGTAAAATTTCGATTTCTTTCCACACGAAACACTGCCATCGGATTTTCCTCCTTCTGATTTCGGGGCAAAAAAATAGCCCCGATGGGCAAGATACGGCCTGATTAGGCCAGAATGTTTTCGTATTTATCGCTGCTGTTCTTTTTTTCTGGTGATGTATTTTTTGTACAGTTCCGCCATCCTCAAAAACAGCTTGGTCATCTTTTCCTGGCTTTCCGGGGTTGGATTCTGGAAAAGGGACTTGGGCAGGAATTTGAGAAAGGGCTCGATGGGGAGCATGATGAAACCGTCTGCAAACAAAGAACCTTTTTCTTCCTGTTTGATAGCTTGCATGGGTGTGATCGGGGATGGGTTCATGACTTCTGTACTCTCCTTTGGTATTTTTTGAGGCTTTTTTATTTCCGAAAGGATAGATGAAATATGGACAGGTGTAAGTCGTCCTTCCTGGCTGAGTTTCTTCATCCGCTGGGCCTGAGAAAGAGAAGGGGTAGTTTGCTGTTTCCCAATATCATCCGCTAATTGTATTTGTTCTTCCGGTTTCAGGTAAGACAATTCAACAGCAGGGTTAATCGCTATTCTTTTGTCATCTACCATGTTTAAAAGCGGTTGGATGAGATTATTCAGGCGAATGTATCTTTGAACCTGATTTCTGCTTGAACCAGCTTGTTCAGCAACCATCTGATCTGCTCGAAAATTCGTCCCAACTTGGGACGAATTTTCTTTTGACGGTCTGCCTGCTTTTCTGCGTATAGCCTCAATTTTCATTTTATATGCTGCGGCTCTTTCACTGGGAAGAATGTTTTCACGCTGTAAATTACTATCAACCATAATGATAATGGCTGCATCGTCATCCAATTCCCTGATAATCACTGGCATTGTTTCCTTTCCCGCAAGTTCTGAAGCTCGCTTTCTCCGATGTCCAGCTATGATCTCATAACCGCCATCTGGCCGGGGACGGACGATGCCAGGCACCAACACCCCATAATCCCGGATACTTTCTGCCGTTTCCTTCATACGGTCATCATCTACTACCCTAAAAGGATGGTTCTTGAAGGGATACAACTCGGAAAGTGGGATTTCAACAATCTTCTCCCGTCCAGAATCGGCGCGGGATTCCTCCGTCGAAAAAATATCATCGTAGGAAGTCAGGCTGATGTTTCTGCCGCTGTCGCTGCTTCGCATTTGCCAGCACCTCCTGGGTCAATTCTTTGTAAGCGGCGGCGACCTTGCCCTTGGGGTCGTGGGCGAAGATGCTTTTGCCCTTCGCGCTGATCTCCGCCGCCCGGACGGACAGGGGAATGTCCGTGCCGAAAACCTTGATTTTCCCGCCATAGGTTTCCCGAATTAGGTTGCTGATGTCGCGGGCGTTATTCGTCCGGCTGTCCACCATCGTCAGCAGAATCCCTTCAATCCGCAGGTTGGGATTGATCTGCCGCCGCACCTTCGCAATGGTCTGCAAAAGCTGTTCCAGGCCCTTGGCGGACAAATACTGTGCCTGTACCGGAATCAGCACGCTGTCCGCCACCGCCAGGGCGTTGATGGTCAGCATCCCAAGGGAGGGCATACAGTCCAGCAGGATGAAGTCATAAGGCTTCCCGATCTCGTTCAGCACCTGCCGCAGAATCGTTTCCCGACTCATGACATTCACCATGGACGCTTCCAGCCCAGCCAGTTCAATGCTGGCAGGCAATAGATCCACGCCCTCCTTCTGGTGCAGGATGCCTTCTCCCGGCGAAATCGGCTTGTCCAGAATGACCTTCTTCATCAGGTCGGTAATGGTAACGGGCAGCGTGTCCGGCTGGGGATAGCCCAGGCTGATGGTCAGACTGGCCTGGGGGTCGATGTCAACCACCAGAACCTTTTTCCCTGCCATTGCCAGCCCGATGCCTAAATTGGCACAGGTAGTGGTTTTGGTCACGCCGCCCTTCTGATTTGACAGCGCGATAATGGTGGGTGCGTTCATTCCGTTCCTCCTTCTTCTTGAAATGAAAAAAGGCGTCCAGAGAATCTAAAAATGATGGTCTGAACGCCTTTTTGTGCCGTGAGAGATATTCGGTTGCGTTTTCCAGAGCAAAGGTTGGGAACCAACCTTGCGAGGATGAGTCATATTTCTTCATGCACACGGGGCATACTTGCCGCCCTTCCGGGATGACTTGCCCGCAGAATACGCAGGTATCTTCCATTATAAATCGCTCCCTTCCATGCCATATGCTTTTTGCAGCAGCTTGTCGATGAACTGCCAGCCTTTCTGCGTCCACTTTGTAACGACCCGCACCTTTTCCGTGCCATCGTTATATTTATGAATGCAGGTTACTGTACGGGTGTAACCTTTCCCATCGTACTTGGCATACAGCACCCAGCCGTCATGCAGCCGGTATTGCACCCTCTGCTCATGCAGAAATTGGTTCAACTGCCAGCCTTTCATGCCGTAGGATTTGGCAATGACCGTGACGCAGTAGGTGTCCGGCGCATCCAGTACCCGATCATAGTATTCAACCTTCGGGACCATCTTCCGAATCGTGCTGCTCTGCCGCCTGACCTTCCCGCTCAATTCGTCGATCTTGGCGTTCTGTTGGCGCATGGCGTCCTTCTGCATGATCAGCGCGTTGTTTGCCCGCTCGATCAGATTGCCCATCTCTTCCATATCTGCTTTTTGTGCAGTCACAAAAGCGGATAGCTGTTTATTCTCCGCTTCTGCGGCGCTCAAGCGATCCTGGCACATGCGCAGGGCTTTTTCGTGGATTTCTGCCGCCCGATACCGCGCCTCCTCTTTCGCAATCAACTGTTTCCGTAGCCGTTTTCCGGTGTCGGAATGCTGCATCAGGCAGATTTCTTTCGCCATGTTCAAGGTCAGCCAGTGATCGTGCAGATCATACGGCATGTGGACGCCATCCGCACGTCGGACTTTTTTGTCCGACGTTACATAATCCTCACCTTCTTCATATTTATTCTGCTCACAGACGCGGGGGAACCACTTCCGGTAGGGGGTCTTGATTTCCAGCGCTCGATGCAGCATCCTGCCGGAAACCATGTTGGTGCCATTTTGTTCTGTCTGAAACTGAAACCTGCTCAGTTCGTTCATTTCCGCTTCCTCCTTCTTTTTTCTGGAAATGAAAAAAGGCGCTCAGAAAAATTGATAACAAAATTTCTGAACGCCTTTATAACCAGCAGTCGCCTGCCGCGTTATTCAATGGTTGGATTATTCTGTTTTTCATCTGTGGGATGCTGCGTCAGCAGCTTTCTTGCTTCCCGCTCATTCCATTTTCTGATCCGGGATGACAGTATCCGATATACTTCCTCGTAGCGAATCTGGATTCCTCTGGATTTGATCATCCCGTACACGGAATGGATCAGCCATCGTCGCTCCGGGTTGGTCAATGGTTGGTGAGATATTTTTACTTTTTGTTCATACAATCTCCGAGCTTTCTTCAGCACCCAGTCCTTTCGATATTGGGTCAACTCCTTCCATTTTTTGTTGACTTTGATAGTGGGTTTACCTGTGTTTTCTAATCTTTCGGTCATGCAATCCTCCTTTCGGTTTTCCTCTTTTTTAAAATCCTCGATGATTAGCAGGCATATGAACGAAAAAAATAGCGCTCAGAATCGTGTCCTGAACGCCATTTCACTGGATTTTTGAGTTGCTATTTCCAGAAAATGTTTTGTCGCAAATGAAACGGGCCTCCTTCCCGCGACGGTATTTCGCTGCTTTTCAAGGCTGGAAAAGGGATTGAAATTGCAGCGACAAACGGCTCAAACCCTTATGCTACAAGGCTTCTCCGTTTTGTCGCAATTATACCATCAGGGCACGGGTATGCTTCATTAGCGCTACAAAACGGTATAGATGTAAAAACTGTCTCCAACAACCTTGGACATGCTACAACCGCTTTCACCATGGACAGGTATGGACACGTTACCGAAACAATGATGAAGGACAGCGCGGATAAGATGCAGAGGTTCATCGAATCGCTATGAAAAAGCTAAAGTGGGTACAAAAGTGGGTACAAAACAAAGAAGAAAGCCCAGGAACCTTGAAATTCCTGGACTTTCTCTGGCGGAGAAGGAGAGATTCGAACTCTCGAACGGTTTTACCCGTTACACGATTTCCAGTCGTGCGCCCTCGACCAAGCTAGGCGACTTCTCCTTGGCTGCATGTTCGAAAAAACGAACAAAAGTATGTTAGCATAAAACAGGATAGATGTCAAGACAAAAATTCATCTTCGGCTCAGCTTCAGCTCAGCCTTCAGCTCAGCATGCTCAGTCTTCGGTTTACCATTCGCATATCTGGGGGGAACCGCTCTTTGGGCACCAAAGAGCGGTTCCCCCCAGGAATACCTGCATCGTAACCCATTCAGCTTAGAGTTGTTTTCCCCATGTATATATTCGTCGGCCATGCTGCCGGCCGGCGATCGACCATCCGGCAAAGGGAGCGCCCGGCGTTTTCCCTTATTTCCCATCTCCGATGATCCGGGATCATTTCAAAAACGTCAGCCTGGGGCGGATCTTATTGGCGTAGATCATCACGCAGCCCATGAGCAGGCGGTCATAGAGCAGCATGCAGAACAAATACGCCGCCGCAAACAGGACGCTCATGGCCGCGCCCATTTCCTCAAAATCCCTGAGCACAGCCAGCGCGGGAAACAGCAGGGCCAGCAGCGCGTACATCGCCGCGAGGGACACTGTGAACAGCAGCGTCTTCACCAGGAAGCGCAGGCCCTTCTTTTTTATCCTGTCCAGCCTCCATTTCACGATGGGATAATAGCCGATGAACAGATAAAAAAACGCGGCCTCCTTGTCAAAGTCCAGCATCAGCGCCAGCGCCGCCACGGCGAAGAACGCGGCCCAGGCGGCGGTTTCCCCGAACTCCAGCAGGATGGGCAGCAGCAGCAGCCCGCACAGCATGGGCACGGCGTAGGCGGCGGCGGGAATCACCCCGCCCAGCAGCATGATCACCATGGACAGGCCCACCGCCATGCCGCAGAACGCGATCATCATGCTCTGCCTGCGGGCCTTGGAATGATTGGACATCGGTCAGCTTTCTCCTTCGCAATGCTTTCTGCATCCATGATTATACCGGCATTTCATTGAAAAATCAATCGCCCGGCGCATAGCATGGAATAAGGGGAAAACGCGGCGGTTACGACTCAGGTATTTCTCACCGTCGATGAGATTTCCGCCACAGGCGGTCATCGACAGTTCGTCCCCTTCCGAGAAAGGCTGTAGAAAAGGAAAGGCTTTTACTGTAAGGCCCAGCCTACTGTGTTTGTTTTTCTTTATGGCTTTCTTGGAAAGGTGGCTGGGAACACGCGGCACGGCGCGGTCCCCGGGAGGAAATCTTGGCAAAAAACGCCGGAATCCGTCATTTTTTCTCTTGACAGCGGCCCGCGGTTAAACTATACTATCTTTTGTAAGATAAATCTAACCATGTGCTTTTATCCGAAACTCGGAAGGTATGGAAACGGGAATGGAGGAGCGTATGACACTGAAGGATTTGAAGGCCGGCCAAACGGCGCGGATCATCACGGTAGGGGGCGAAGGGGCGCTGCGCCAGCATTTTCTGGACATGGGCGTGATCCCCGGCGCGGAGGCGACGCTGATCAAGCTGGCCCCGCTGGGCGACCCCATGGAGCTGCGCATCCACGGGTATGAGCTGACCCTGCGCCTGGCCGACGCGGAAAAGATCACGGCGGCGATGGCGGAAAAAACCGCCGCGGCGGAAGAATCCCGGCGGCACAAGCCGAAGATCGCCCACCCCGGCCTGGGCGAGGAAGGCAAATTCCACCCCAAGGGCAGCGGCGACCCCCTGCCCGACGGCACGAAGCTCACCTTTGCCCTGGTAGGCAACCAGAACAGCGGCAAAACCACCCTGTTCAACCAGCTGACCGGCGCGAACCAGCACGTGGGCAATTTCCCCGGCGTGACGGTGGACCGCAAGGACGGGGCCATCCGCGGGCATGAAAACACCCTGATCACCGACCTGCCGGGCATTTATTCCATGTCTCCCTATTCCAGCGAAGAGCTGGTGAGCCGCGACTTTGTGCTGAACGAAAAGCCCAAAGCCATCATCAACATCGTGGACGCCACCAATATCGAGCGCAACCTGTACCTGACCATGCAGCTGCTGGAAATGGACGTGCCCATGGTGGTGGCCCTGAACATGATGGACGAGATGCGCAGCAACGGCGGCACGGTGGATATCAACCGCATGGAAAGCATGCTGGGGGTGCCTGTGGTGCCCATTTCCGCGGCAAAGAACCAGGGCGTGGACGAGCTGGTGAAGCACGCGGTGCATATCGCCAAATACCAGGAAAAGCCCCTTCGCCAGGACTTCTGCGACAGCACGGACAACGGCGGCGCGGTGCACCGCTGCCTGCACGCCGTGGGCCACCTGATCGAGGACCACGCCGCGGACGCGGGCCTGCCCCTGCGGTTTACCGCCAGCAAGGTCATCGAGGGGGATGAACAGATCCTCACCGGGCTGAAGCTGGACCAGAACGAAAAGGACGCCCTGGAGCACATCGTGTTCCAGATGGAAAAAGAACGGAAGCTGGACCGCAGCGCCGCCATGGCGGATATGCGCTTTTCCTACATCCAGAAGGTGTGCGCCGCCTGCGTCATCAAGCCACGGGAAAGCAGGGAGCACATCCGCAGCCAGCGGATCGACCGGGTGCTCACCGGCAAATGGACGGCCATCCCCATGTTCATCCTCATCATGGGCGTGATGTTTTACCTGTCCTTCTTCCTGGTGGGGCCGTTTTTTCAGGATCTGCTGCAGGCGGGCATCGACGCCCTGGCAGAGCTGGCCGGAAACGCCATGGCCGCCTGGAACGTGAACGAAGCCCTCCGCGGGCTGGTGCTGGACGGCATATTCGAGGGCGTGGGCAGCGTGCTCAGCTTCCTGCCCATCATCATCACCATGTTCTTCTTCCTTTCCATGCTGGAGGACAGCGGCTACATCGCCCGGGTGGCCTTCTTCATGGATAAGACCCTGCGCCGCATCGGCCTGAGCGGGCGCAGCATCGTGCCCATGCTCATCGGCTTTGGCTGCACGGTGCCCGCCGTCATGTCCACCCGCACGCTGCCCAGCCAGCGGGACAGGAAGATGACCATCCTGCTGACCCCCTTCATGAGCTGCACCGCGAAGATGCCCATTTACGGCTTCTTCGTCAGTGTCTTCTTCCCCCGCTCCGCCTGGTGGATCATTCTGCTTCTGTACCTGGCGGGCGTGGGCGTCGGGGTGCTGGTGGCGCTGCTCTACAAAAAGACCATGTTCAAGGGCGAGGCCGTGCCCTTCGTGATGGAGCTGCCCAACTACCGCTTCCCCAGCCCCCGGAACGTGATACAGCTTTTATGGGAAAAGGCCAAGGACTTTATCCAGCGGGCTTTCTCCGTCATTCTGATCGCCACCATCGTGGTCTGGTTCCTGCAGAGCTTTGACTTCCGCCTGAACCTGGTGGAAAAGCCCGACAGCATCCTGGCGGCGGCATCCGGGTTCATCGCGCCTTTACTTAAGCCCATCGGCCTGGGCGACTGGCGCATCGTCACCTCCCTCATCAGCGGCTTCCTGGCGAAGGAGAGCGTGGTGTCGGTGATGCAGGTGCTGTTCGCTTCCGAAGCGGGCCTGACCGCCGTGATGACCTCCCTGACCGCCGTGACCATGCTGACGTTCAGCCTGCTCTATACCCCCTGCATCGCCGCCATCGCCTCCATCCGCCGGGAACTGGGCGGCAGGTGGGCCGTCTACGTGATCCTTTGGCAGTGCGCTATCGCCTGGACCGCCGCGCTGATCGTCAGGCTGGCGGGGATGGCGCTTGGCATGGCGTAAGACGAATATGGGCGGTTCGTTTGTGATTTAATTTGCTCTCTATGCCGCCCACCGTATGAACAGCCACCCCCAAATATACAGATGAACAGCCATCCCAAATATACAGAAGAGAGAGGGTCATTTTATGCGCAGAATCATTGCTTTATTCATCGCCCTGCTGCTGGCGCTTCCCTGGTCAGGGGCGCTGGCGAAGGAGGATCCTGTCCTCCGGCGCGCCGTCGCCTATCCGGGCGAGGACATTACCATTGCCATCCCCGCCCAGTACCTCGCGTTTTACAAGGACGAAATCGGGCTGACCATCAGCGCCGGGATCGACAAAACCACGTTCTACGCCCGGGTGAAGGTGATGCCGGACGACCCGTCCGGGTTCTCGGAAAGCGAATACTTTGAAAACACCTGGCTCCCCAGCCTGCGGTCCATCTACATCGGAAAGAGCTATAACATGGTGCTGGACGAGGGCGAAACCCAGCGCTGCGTCATTGCCGGACGGGAAATGACGGGGCGTCCTTTCCGGCTGCACATCGCGGGCAGGGACTGCTGCGACCTGATGTGCTTTGACCGCTGGAACGGCAGGCTGATCCGCTACGAGCTGTATTATTCCCTGGACGACCCAGATCCGGCGATGACATTGCTGGAAACGGTGGTGTACAGCGTGACCGGGAACGCCCTGGCCCCTGCCGCGTCCAGGCAGGACCTGGCGAAAATCGAAGCCCCTGACCAGGCTTTTTCCTTCTATGCCAAGCCCTCCTATCCCCGGGAATATGACGTCCAGAACGGCATGACGGTGTATACCAAATCCCAGGGGCTCATTCCGTATGTGATCGTGTACCAGAGCAGCAGCCTGATCGTGGAAGCCTACGAATACATGAAAGAGCAGTATACGCCGCATATGAAGGAGACGTACGGGGACCAGCTGGTCAATTACTCGGAATACCAGCAGTTTGCCATCGGGGGCAGGTTCCTGCCGGCCGGGCGGTATACCTACCGCGTGCAGGACCAGTCCGTCACCATGGTGCGGGTGTTTGACTCCACAGGAAACCGCACGGTGGTTTATACGGCCAAGTACCTCACCGACGAAGGCGCGGACACCATGGCGGCCCTGGACGCGGCCGTCGCCGGCTTCCAGTCGGCGGCAAAGCCCCTCCGGTGACCAAAGATCGCCTCCGCTGACACCGGCTGTCCAGCCACACCCCTTTCCCATGGAAAGGCGGCCCGGCTGGACAGCTTCAATTTTGCAACAAAATTGTAACATTTCTGGCTTTTGTTTAAAAATACGCGCTTTTTTATTAAAAAACAGTTGACTTTTTGTAATAAATTTGATATAAATAAGAAGGATATTCTTCATGATTCTGATCGACGCGTCCGCGTCATGTGGAAGGTGAAAGCAATGGCGAAGAAACGCACTTCCGACGCATACCGGAAGCTGACGGGCATCCTGATCATTTTGTTCGTTCTGACGGCGCTGTGCGGCGCGGGCTATGTGCTGCTGGATCAGTCCATCCAGGTGCAGCAGGCGGAAAACGACGCCCGGGCGCAGACGGAAAACGAACAGCTGGAGGCGCAGTATCAGCAGGCCAAAGCGGAAGAACAGGCCAAGGAAGCCCAGGGGAACGCCACCCAATGGCCGGAACCGAAGCCCCAGGGCTGGGACGTGGTGGATCTGAGCAACTATCCGCTGACCAATACCCGCGCCTACGACGCTTCCCGCCTGGAGCTGATCACCAGCGGCATGCTGCTGGTCAACCGCTGGCACGCCGTGCCGGACGACCTTTCCGAGGCTGAGTTCATGGTGGTGCATACCGCGGACAAGCGCATCGCCACCGCCGGCAACAGCGTCAAGCTGCTCTCCCCCGCCATCACCGCCCTGGGCGATATGATCACCGCCGCCAAGGCCGAGGGGCTGGAGCACTACAACGTGGAGGAAGGCTACCGGCTGAAGGAAGTACAGCAGGAAAAGTATGACAAACGCGCCCAGGAATACGCCAACCGTTATTCCGGCGACGCGCTGACGGAAAAGGTGGTTGCCTCCGGCATCAGCGTGCCCGGCACCAGCGAATATGAATCCGGCCTGGCCTTCTGCATGGGCCGCTACGCCAAGGGCGACCCCATCATGGACAAAAAGTTCCATGAGCTGCCGCAGTCCGACTGGATGCTGGAGCACAGCTGGGAATACGGCATCATCTTCCGCTTCCCGGTGCAGGGTTACCCCAACAGCACCGTGACGGATAAATCCTATAAGACCGGCCAGAACAGCAAGCTGAGCATTTACCGCTATGTCGGCAAGCCCAACGCAGCGGTGATGCACATCATGGACTTCTGCATGGAAGAATACATCGAGTACCTCATCCAGCATCCCCACATCGCGGTGTACCTGGACGGCGAGCTGAAATATGAAATCGTCCGCACCGAGGGGTACTACGGCGGGGACGCCACTGTGCAGGTCACCCGCTCCGCCCAGGACATCATCGTGTCAACCGACAATATGGACAACAACGGAATGGGCGGCATCATCACAGCCATGTCTTACTGAGTGTTCCGTTTTCTCCCTTTTGTTTGTTCCATCCTCTCCTTTTCCAACCGCCCGGCATTTGACTGCCGGGCGGTTTCATGGTGTCGACAAAGTCGACACCATGCCATCGAAAGTCAGCTAGGGGGTGTTCACACTACCCGAAAAGAGCTGATTCTGAGATGATTTTTCGTCAGGCAAGGCGCATTTCCGCAGGAATACTGGCGGTATTTCAAGGAAATGCAACGCAGCATGACGGAAAATCAACCAGAATTCAGCCT
>JAFZOG010000150.1 GCA_017550745.1 Clostridia bacterium
AAAGAGCTGATTCTGAGATGATTTTTCGTCAGGCAAGGCGCATTTCCGCAGGAATACTGGCGGTATTTCAAGGAAATGCAACGCAGCATGACGGAAAATCAACCAGAATTCAGCCTTTGAGCGGCAGTGTGAACACTCCCAAGATTAAAAGATGCCAATGCTATGTTATAGTCAGCAATTTCGGAAGTTAATCGTACATATACGAGTCTGCTTCTTTCTCCGAACAATGAAAATGCCGCTCCTTCTGAAGCGGCGTTTTCATTGTTGTCAGTTGGATTTCACGATCAGCATGATGAAGATGGAGAAGATGCTCATTACCAGGTGTAAGGCCAGTTGTAAAGCGGAAACCAGGATCGTGAACAGGGATCCGATGATGTGAAGCAGGAATCTCACCATTCTCATAGCCATGAAGCGTCTTTGACGCAGGTTCCCCGTCAGGCACAGGATAATCAGGGCTCGGCGGGGAGCTTTTTTTTGCACCCAGCCGAAAAAAGTCTTTTTTGCGCTATTGATTCAGGCAGTTGATTGCAGTAGAATGAAGATGAACCTGATGAATCGGGGAAGTAGACGAATATGAAATTGAAGGAATTCGGATCAGAAAACAGGGAAACGATCCTCCTGCTGCATGGCGGCGGGCTTTCATGGTGGAATTATCAGGCGGAAGCGGAAATTCTGCAAACCGATTATCACGTGGTATTGCCGATTCTCGACGGACACGCGGACAGCGATCGGCCTTTCACATCCATTGAGGACAACGCGTCGGAGCTGATTGCTTACCTCGACGAAGCCCTGGGCGGAACTGTCCTGCTGATCGGCGGCCTGTCCCTCGGCGCGCAGATCGCCCTGGAGATGCTGGCGCAAAGAAGGGATATCTGCCGTTATGCGCTGATCGAAAGCGCTTGCGTCATCCCGTCGAAGCTGACAAACGCACTGATCGGCCCGGCGTTCGGCAGCAGCTGGGGGCTGGTCAAAAACAGGCGTTTCGCGAAGCTGCAATTCAAGTTCCTGCATATGAACGCCTCCTTTTTTGAAGCGTATTACAGGGACAGCTGCAAAATCGCCAAGGCGGACATGATCGCGTTTCTCAAGGCAAACACCGCTTATTCCCTGAAAGCGTCCATTGCCGATACCACGGCGCGGGTACATGTGCTTGCGGGCGGAAAAGAAAACAGGAAAATCCTCACATCCGCCGAGGTGATCAAAAGCGGCATCCCCGGATGCGCCGGGCATATCCTCCCCCGCCTCTTTCACGGGGAGTTTTCCCTCAATTACCCGGAACGGTACGCCGCTTATCTGAAGGCCCTGTTTCTCCTGGAGGAAAGAGCGCGGGAGGCCGTGCCGTAAGCACCCGCAGGATCAAGGCGGGTAAGAAAGGACAGAGGAGCATGTACTGTAACGGATCTGTTTCTGTGGGAAGCGCGCAGATGTATTATGTCCGGTTCGGAACCGGGCCCAGGACCGCGGTCCTTCTTCCCGGGCTGTCGGACGGGCTGGTCACGGTCCGGGGAAAGGCCCGGCTGCTGGGGCAGCCCTATCGCGGGTTTTTTCGTGATTTCACGATCTACATGTTCAGCCGAAAGGAGCCACTGGCGGAGGACTGCTCCATCCGGGAGATGGCGGCGGATCAGGCGGAGGCGCTTCGGCTTCTGGGCATAGGCAGGGCCTGCGTTCTGGGCGTTTCTGAGGGAGGGATGATCGCCCAGTATCTGGCGGGGGATCATCCCCAGCTTATAGAACGGCTGGCGCTTGCCGTCACCGCGCCCTACGCGAACGAGACCGTGCAGCGCTTCGCCAAGCAGCGCATCGAGGAAGCGCGGCGCGGCGACCACAAAGCCATCATGATCGGTTCGGCGGAGTCGGGTTACTCCGAGAAAAAGCTCAAAAGCTATCGAAGGCTGTATCCGCTGCTGGGCCTGATCGGCAAGCCCAAAGACTACAGGCGCTTTTTGGCCAACGCAAACGCGATCCTGCGCTTTGACGCCCGCGGCGCGCTCGGGCAAATCCGCTGCCCCACGTTGATCCTTGGCGGCGAGGAGGACAAAACCGTCGGCCCGGAAGGCTCAAAAGAGCTGCATGCCGCCATCGCCGGCAGCGAGCTGTACATGTATCCCGGGCTCGGCCACGCCGCATACGAGGAAGCGCCGGATTTCAACAGGCGGGTATTCGGCTTCTTTGAAGGGAAGAAATAAAAAACCGGACGCGGGCGGCGCGTATGCCGTTTCAGCACGGCGGCATAGAAGAACCGGACCGTCCCGCTTGGATTTCCTGAGGAGCATATGAAAAAAGCAACGAGAGAATATCTGGCCAAGGTAGCGGAGGATAGGGCGCTGGTTCCGTTTCACGGCGCGGTGGACGGGCTTGCGTCCAATCTTGCGCCCATCGTCCAATGGTTTCCGGCATGGACCCTCCAGGAAGCGGACGGGCTGTGGTGCGCGGCGTTTGTCTATTTTTGCTGCAAGGAAGCCGGCTTCGATATCCCCTACAGGCCCAAGGAATGCAGAACCTGCCATCTGGCGGCATGCGCCGGGTGGGAGGAGTTTGCCCTCGGCGATCCGCGGATCGAATACCATAGGGGCGCAGCAGGGTTCGTTCCGGATGCGGGAGACATTGTGATTTACGACAGGGTTTTTGAGAACAAAGCCCACGACCATATCGGGATCATCCTGAAGAACCAGCGGCATACGCTTCTTGCCGCGGAAGGAAATGTGAACAACCTCTCCGGCATCATCGAACGGGCCATGGATGAGCATATCCGGGCTTATATCCGCATCCCGGACGGATACCAGTACTTTTGAAACAGAGCAATCGGCCCCTTCCATCCGGTTTTTTCCCAAAAATAAAAAATCCCCCTGCGTAAGGTATTGCTTGTTACGCGGCGTCATGATGTAAAATCCATGGCGCAAGGAGGTAAAGCTATGTCAAAATACACGACGGGAGAGCTTGCGAAGCTCTGCGGCGTTACGGTCCGAACAGTCCAGTATTACGATACCAGGGGCATCCTGATTCCCAGCGAGCTTTCCGAAGGCGGGCGGCGGCTCTATTCGGAAGAAGATGTGAAGCGCATGAAGGTCATCTGCTTCCTGCGGGAGCTGGATCTTCCCATCGACGCCATCGCCCAGATTTTGAAGGAAGAGCATCCGGAAAAGGTGATATCTTTGCTGATCGAACAGCAGGAACATGTTCTTTCGGATGAAATCTCCCAGAAACAGCAAAAGCTGGAAAAGCTCCGGGCGCTGAAAAACGGGCTGAAAAACCGGGCGGCGTTCTCCCTCGAATCCATCGGTGACATAGCCAAGATTATGGAAGGAAAGAAAAAACTGAAAAGCATGCGCTGGACGATGCTCCTGACCGGGATCCCGGTCACGGCGCTGCAATGGTTTGCCATCATTTTCTGGATCGTCCAAGGCGTCTGGTGGCCCTTCGTCCTTTGGGTGCTGATCGCCGTTCCCTGGGGCATCCTGGTCAGCCGGTACTACTTCAGGCATGTGAAATACATCTGCCCGGAATGCCACGCGGTGTTCAAGCCCACGCTGAAAGAAGCCTTTTGGGCGAACCATACGCCCACAGCCCGGAAACTGACCTGTACCGCGTGCGGCCACAAGGGTTTCTGCGTTGAGATCTGGGGAGGCGACGAAAAATGACGGCGTTTGAAAACATCGTAATCGGCAAAAGCAGCATCCCTTCCCTGGCGGTCACGGTCCTCCTGATGGTCGCGATTCCGGTGGTCTTCTTCCTCTATTGGCGCTTGAAACACAAAGAACAGACCAAGATCAGCTGGCTCATCGCCGGGGCCGTTGGGTTTTTTGTTTCCGCCCGGGTGCTGGAGCTGGGCGTACATTATTTCTGTATCATGGCGGACAATCCCGTTTCCCGGTTCATCAACGGGAGCACAATCGCTTTCGTGGTTTACGGCACCGTCATGGCCGGCGTTTTCGAGGAATGCGGAAGGCATATCATGCTCAAATACATCATGAAAAAGAACCGCACCCGGGAAAACGCGGTGCTGTACGGCATCGGCCACGGCGGGATCGAGATACTGGCTGTCCTGCTGCCTTCCATGGTTTTGTATCTTGCCATCGCAATCCTGTTTTCCCAGGGAAACATGGAAGAAGCGCTGAACCAGCTGAAAATCACGGAGGAGACCGCCGCAGCAGCGCTGCCCTCCGTCCAGGCCGCCGCCGCGTTTGACTACGCGCTGATGGCGATGAACGTCATAGAGCGGCTTTTTGCCATGCTGATTCACATCGGCCTGACGGTCACTGTATTTTACGGCGTGATCAGCCAAAAGAAGGGCTTCCTGCCGCTGGCTATTCTTTTGCATATGGCGATGGATACCTTCCCCGCTTTGTACCAGCGGGGCGCGGTCCCGTTATGGTCGGTGGAGGTCTGGGCCGCTCTGTGGACGGCGGTGATCGTTTTCATTGCCGTCCGCCTGTACAAAAAAATGAAAGGGCAAACGACGCAATGAATGCGGCGCATCATCCCGGATACCGATAAAAAAGGAGAAAGAAACGATTGGAAAACACATACCGCGTTGTGCTGGCCCACAGGGACCGCTATCTTGTGCGCAGGGAAGAAAAGGAATTATTCTGTGTCCTGGCAGGCAGCCTGCGCTACCAGGAGATTTTTCCCGTGGTGGGCGACGATGTGGAGATCACGGAGAATCCTTACGGCGACAGCCTGATCCGGTCGATCCGGGAGCGCCGGACGGTGTTCTGCCGTCCGGACCGGGGAGGCCATGCCGACGGGTTCGTCAAAACCATGCAGGTGCAGCCCCTGATCGCCAACATGGACTATGTATTTATCATTACTTCCCTGAACCGGGATTTCAGCGTCAACCGCATCGCCCGCTACGCGGCCATGACGGTTTCCGGAGGGGCCGTGCCCGTGGCCGTGCTGACCAAGGCCGACCTGTGTCCAAACGTTTCGGAGATGGAAGAAAAAGCCGCCGCCCTGAGCAAGGACCTGCGGGTGGTCTCCATCAGCTCCCGCACGGGCTACGGCATGGGGAAAATCAAGGAATACTTTCAGCCCGGCGTGACCATCGCGCTGCTGGGCTCCTCCGGCGCGGGGAAATCCACCCTGATCAATACCTTGGCGGGCCGGGAAATCATGCGCACCGGCGGCATCCGGGAGGAGGACGCCAAGGGCAGGCATACCACCACCCACCGGGAGCTGATCGACCTGGACGGCGTATCCCTGATCGACACCCCCGGCCTGCGGGAGCTGGGCATGATCGACGCGGAGGAAGGCATCGCGGGCACGTTTTCCGATATCGCGGAACTGATCCGCCAGTGCGCGTTCTCGGACTGTACGCACCGGAACGAGCCCGGCTGCGCCGTTCGCCGGGCATTGGAGGAAGGCGCCCTTTCTCCCGAACGCTGGGAAACCTACAGCAGGCTGGAAAAAGAAAACCAATGGAGCAAAACGAAAAAGAACGAAATGATGATGAAGGTCGCCATGGAACGGCGCAGGCTGAATCGAAAAAAGCCCTGAACCTCATGATACGAAAAGAAGGATGGTCCTTTCGGAGAAAGGATCATTGTATTCTCTGGCCGACGCTGCCGTGATCCTGATGACCGCACAGCTCCGGTCAACGCAGGGATGCTACACGATCACATAGCGGGTAAATCCTGCTTTTACCAGGAGATGCCAGGCCCGCTCCACCTCCGGGGGGATCGGCACAGGGGCCTGATATCCTTTTTCCGCATACAGGATCAGCCGCTGCAGATCCCCCGCCATGAGTTCGATTTCGGGGATCAGGGCGGCTTCGTCCGGCGCGTATTGTGAAAAAGGGATCTTGGGAACGCTGACGCTCCAGTTGACCTCGGGCCACTGCTTCGTACCGGCCGCCCAGGCGCGCTTCGCCATATAGGGCTTGCAGACGGCGAGCCCGCTTTTGATCTGCTTTCCCCGGAGCATTTGCCTGGAAAGAGAAAAGTTTTCGCCGGTGTTGGCGGCCCTGTCTTCAACCAGAATGGCTTCGGGGGGAACGCCGCGGGCGGCGCATCGCTCCGCGAACAGGACGCCTTCCGGCTTTGGGAAAGCGCCTTCCGTCATTTTGCCGTATCCGCCGGTACACACGATCAGCGGCGCCGCGCCGGAGAGATACAGGGAAGCGGCGTGGTCGGGCACGCGAAAATCATGGCTGCCCAGCGCCAGGATCAAGTCCGCCTTTTCCGCCGGTTCGCAGGCCGACATAAAATCATACAGGCATTTTGCAGCCTGAAATACAGCTTTTTCCATCATCATAAAATGAAGGGGCCGTGATTACTGCTGACGCTTCTCAGCCTGTTTCACGGCCCCTTTTTATTTGTTCGATTATTCCGCGGGAGCGAAGAAGCTGATCATGGTGGCGCCGGTCATGGCGTCGGCGGAAAGCAAAGTGATGGGGGCGACCTCGATGTGCAGGGTGTCGAAGTGGCCTTCATAGCCGCTTTCGGTCTTGAAGGACACGGTCATGCTGTAGCCGGCTTCCTTTTCCTCGGCGGTGATGGTGCGGGTGATGGTCCAGCAGGCGTCGGCGGCAAAGCCGTTCACGGCGTAGTTGACGCCCTTTTCGCCGGTCAGGTTGTCGATGAGGTACAGCTCGGTGACGGTTTCGCCGGTCTTGTTGTAGAAGGTGTAGGTGCCGGTAGGCGCCTTCGCGGCCTTGGCGGCGGCCAGGATGCCCTGGGCGTAGCCCAGGCTGTCGGCGGTGGTGGCGCCGGACACGGCGTCAATGAAGTCTGCCTTGGTGTCGGCGGTGTAGCCGCCCAGGATCTCCTCCAGCTCGGCGATGGTCTTGCCGGTGCAGAAGGCTTCGACGGCGTTGTAGTTGGCGGCGATCTGCACGGTGGAGCCTGCGCGCTGCATGTTCAGGCTGTACAGCTCGTTATTCACGCGCTTGGAGCCCAGCACCTTGCCTTCGGGATAGTTTTCGCCGAAGGAAGCGTCGCTGTTGGGCACGCCCACGGCGGCCAGGTCTTCGCGGCTGCCGATGAACTGGAATTCATCGATCTTGGCGGCCACGATCACGTCATCCTGCACGGCGGCGGTGATCACGGCAAAGCAGCCGGTGCCATGGGCGGCGCAATCCACCTGGCCCAGCAGGATCTCGCCCTCAGCCAGCGCGGAAACGGCGGACAGGAGCAGCAGAGCGGACAGGAGCAGAGCAAAAATTTTCTTCATGGTTTTTTCCTCCTTCATAATATGCGGATGTATATCCAAATATCATTATACAGATTCTTCTGCATAATAGCAATAGAAATTTTTGAATATTTCTATTTACAAATTTTAGAAGTGTTACTATTCAGCTTTTTTAGAGAAACCAGGCAGCATTTCCAGCGGGGGTGTCGGGGGAACTCCCCCGACTGTAATCCGCAGGCGGCGGCGTGTACGTCGCCGGGGCCCGAAGCGCCCGGAAAACCTGCCCTTGGGCCGGTTTTCAGCGTAGGGCGGGCCGGAAGGCCCCGGGCAGGCAACAGAA
>JAFZOG010000151.1 GCA_017550745.1 Clostridia bacterium
AACGGTACAGTGTACCGTTTTCAGCGTAGGCCGGGCGGCAGCCCAAGGCGGTCGCCGGGGCCCGAAGCGCCCGGAAAACCTGCCCTTGGGCTGGTTTTCAGCGTAGGGCGGGCCGGAAGGCCCCGGGCAGGCAACAGAATGCTGCTTCCTATATCCATTTCCGACCGTGTCGACACCCGAAAATGCCCGTCCTCCCACGAACGGAAGGACGGGCGTTTGTTATCACAGTATTTGTGTTTAGGCGATCTGAATGTATGCTGCGGACCGCCCGGGATTCCGGTTATTACTCGTCCGACTGCAAAGCGTCGTAGCCTTCTTCCCCCGTCCGGACGCGCACCACGTTTTCCACATCCTGCACGAAGATTTTTCCGTCGCCGATATGGCCGGTATGCAGCACGCTGCGGGCGGTGTCGATGACCGTGCGGACCGGCACCTTGCTGACCACGATATCCACCTGCACCTTGGGAAGCAGGGTGACTTCCACGGGCGTGCCGCGGTAGTATTCCGGCTTGCCCTTCTGCATGCCGTAGCCCATCACGTTGGTGACGGTCATGCCGGTGATGCCGATCTTGTTCATGGCCGCCTTCAGGCTCTCCAGGCTGCCGGGGCGGCAGATGATCTGCACCCGGGTATAGACCGGCGCGTCGGGGGCCTTCTCTTTGGCCTTATGGACCGGCGCGCCGCTTTCAGCAGCCGCCGAAGGCATGGGCGCGGGCTCGGCTTCCATCAGGCTGCCGTCCGGCATGATGGCAAACCCGGCATAGGCGGTGGTCAGGCCGTGCTCGGAACGGTCCAGGCCCAGGATTTCATCCGCCGCGTCCGCCCTGAGGCCGATGGTCTTTTTGATGAGGGTGAATACGGCGGTGATGACCACAGCCGTCCAGGCAATGGTGCAGAAAACGCCCAGGGCCTGCACCCCCAGGAACTTGAAGCCCCCGCCGTAGAACACGCCCTTCATGGTGGATACGCCGGTGGCAAAGAGGCCGGTCAGCAGCGTGCCCAGCGCGCCGCAAACGCCATGGACGGAAATCGCGCCCACCGGGTCGTCAATCTTTACAACCTTATCAAAAAACTCTACTGAGAACACCACCGCGATGCCGCAGGCAATGCCGATCACCGCCGCGCCGAAGGGATTCACCGCGTCGCACCCGGCCGTGATGCCCACCAGCCCCGCCAGGGCGGCGTTGAAGGTCATGGACACGTCGGGCTTGCCGTAGCGCACCCAGGTGAACAGCATCGTGACCAGCGTAGCCAGGGCGGCGGCCAGGTTGGTGTTGAAGAACACCAGCCCGGCGGATGTTATCAGCTCGTCGCTGTCCATGCCCACGGTGGAAGCGCCGTTAAAGCCGAACCAGCAGAACCACAGGATGAACACGCCCAGGGCGGCGATGGACAGGTTGTGGCCCAGGATGGCCTTGGGCTTTCCGTCCTTTCCGTACTTGCCGACGCGGGGCCCCAGCATTTTGGCCCCGATCAGGGCGCAAACGCCGCCCACCATATGCACCGCGGTGGAACCGGCAAAATCATGGAACCCCATTTCCGCCAGCCATCCGCCGCCCCAGATCCAATGTCCGCTGACGGGATAAATGAACAGGGAAATGGCTGCGGAATAAACGCAGTAAGCGGAGAATTTGGTGCGCTCCGCCATGGCGCCGGATACGATGGTGGCGCTGGTGGCGCAGAACACCGTTTGGAAAATGGCGTAGGCCCAAAGCGGCACACCGGCGGGCAGGATGCTTGCATAATCCCCCATGATGAAAGGATCGATCCAGCCGAACAGCGCCGTGCCCGTGCCGAACATGATGCCAAAGCCAAACAGCCAGTACAGGGGCGTGCCGATGCAGAAGTCCATCAGGTTCTTCATCAGGATGTTGCCCGTATTCTTGGCCCGGGTAAAGCCGGCCTCGCACATGGCAAAGCCCGCCTGCATGAAAAACACCAGGGCAGCGCCAAGCAATACCCAGATCGTGTTCGCGGGAGAGTACGTCATCTTTCTCACTTCCGTTTCCGTAAAATTTCCAACAAAAAAGGCGCCGGGTGCGTCCAGCACACCCTTGCGCCTTGTTGGAATGATGGCATTTTATGCCGGAAAGAGCCTTTTGTCAAGGGGCAGTACAGTCAAAATACAATGGATTCCCGTTCTTTGCCGTTACAGCTTTTTACAGGCAATGCCGTTGATCGTCAGGCAGCCTTCACCGAAGATGATCTTTTCAAAGCCGCCCTTTCGGCCAAAGGCCTTTTCTCCTATGGGATAAAGCTTACTGGAAAATGCTTCGTCCTGTCCCATGATCCTGGCGTACAGGGCGCCGTCCTCCATATAGACTTCTATTAGGCGCAAGGCGGGGGCAAGCTGCTCATATTGGCCGCAGTAAGCTGCCCAGCCCGTCTTGTCCGGGTCTTCGGCCATATCTTCCTCCGCGGTCTGAAACAGCGCCAAGGCAGCCTTGCCATGATCCCAGCCAAGCGCCTGAGCGGTTCTGTTCAGCATACTGGCCACGCACAGGCCTTCCCGCAGAGAGAAGAACCACTCTGTCAGAAAGCCTTCATTCCAGCCGCTGTGGCAGCCGATATCACCCCTGAGGTTGTAGACGCATAGCCCGTAATTGTCCATGACCGGCGTCAGCATCCGCCGGGCGGTCTCCTGTTTGAGCAGGCCGCCTTCCCGGTAGCTTTTGGAGAGCGCAAGCCCCACCTTGACCAACTCCGTGGGCGTCGTCCAAAGGCCGGCGGCCGCGTGCTCGGGATATTAATGATAGCCGTGGGAAGCATCTTCTTTCTCCCCAAGCCTGCCATCCGCGTAGATCCCAAACGGGCGCGCAATGCCCGGCTGCACCGCACTGGCCTTTTCGGCCTGCCTGTGCGAAACATCGTTGGGGGCCACGAAGGGCTGGTTCTGGCGCGCGGAAAGGGCCAGGACGGCGTCCATGTTATCAGCATGGACAGGTACCAGCTAGATTTTCATAGAATGTTCCTCCTGCAAAAACATTGCCGATCGCCTTCCCGTTTGATCGCAACAGCCGTAAACTCCCCCGGAAACCTTGATTTCACTCCCATTCGATACTGGCGGGGGGCTTCGTCGTCACGTCCAGCACCACGCGGCTGGCGCGGGGGACTTCGTTGACGATGCGGGCGGAAACGGTGGCGATCAGGCCGTAGGGCAGCCTGGCCCAGTCGGCGGTCATGAAATCGTCGGTGGTGACGGCGCGGAGGGCGACGGTGTAGTCATAGGTGCGCTCGTCACCCATGACGCCCACGCTGTGCACGCCGGTGAGCACGGTGAAATACTGGCTGACCTTTTGCTCCAGCCCGGCTTTGGCCATTTCCTCCCGGAAAATGGCGTCGCTTTCCTGCACGATGCGAACCTTTTCCGGCGTCACCTCGCCGATGACCCGGATGGCCAGGCCTGGGCCGGGGAAGGGCTGGCGCCAAACCAGCTCCCGGGGCAGGCCCAGGGCTTCGCCCAGGGAGCGGACCTCATCCTTGAACAGCATCCGCAAAGGCTCGATCAGCTCTGTAAAGCCCAGTTCCTTGGGCAGCCCCCCCACGTTGTGGTGGCTCTTGATGACGGCGGCGTTGGTGCCCTGGCCGCTTTCGATCACGTCGGGGTAAATGGTGCCCTGGGCGAAATAATCCATTTTGCCCAGCTTTGAAGCTTCCTTTCGGAAGACCTGGATGAAATCCCGCCCGATGATGCGGCGCTTTTCCTCCGGCTCAGTGACGCCCTTCAGGTCGGCAAAGAATTGATCCGCCGCGTCGGCACGGATGAAGCGCACCGGGAACAGATGGCTGAACACGTGGCACACCTGCCCGCTTTCGCCCTTGCGAAGCAGGCCGTGATCCACGAATACGCAGGTGAGGCGCTTGCCGATGGCGCGGTAGATCAGCGCCGCGGCCACCGAGGAATCCACCCCGCCGCTCAGGGCCAGCAGCACGGTGCCCGTTTCGCCCACTTCCTTTTGAATCTGCCGGATGGCCGTTTCCGCGAAAGCGTCCATCGTCCAGTCGCCGGTGCAACCGCAGATTTCGTACAGGAAATTGCGGAGCAGCAATTTTCCCTCGTCGGTGTGGGTCACTTCGGGATGGAACTGCACCCCGTAGATGCGCTTCTCCTCATCCGCCATGGCGGCGATGGGGCAGTTGCCTGTGGACGCGGTGGGATGAAAGCCGGGCGGGCAGGCGCTCACTTGCCAGGTGTGGCTCATCCAGCAGGCGGAGGCCGCTTGCATGCCGTTCATCAGGCCGCTTTGCTCCCGCATCCGCACCGTGACGCGGCCGTATTCCCGCTCTTTGGCTTTTTCCACCTGGCCGCCCAGCAGATGGGCGGTCAACTGCATCCCGTAGCAGATGCCCAGCACCGGCACGCCCAGAGCGTAGACCGCCGGGTCAATGTGCGGCGCGTCCGGGTCGTTCACGCTGGACGGCCCGCCGGACAGGATGATTCCAGCGGGCCCGCGCCGCCTGATTTCTTCCACGGAAAGATTCCAGGGGGCTACTTCCGAATACACGTGGTTTTCCCGCACCCGCCGGGCGATCAGCTGGGTATACTGCCCGCCGAAATCCAGGATGATGATGGTTTGTCTCTCAGCCATGCCTGCCTCCTTGAGGAATTGCAATTCATTCAGCGGAAAACCGGATGTACCGGAATCCTCTCCGTATTTCACTTCCGCATATACCTGCGCCTGTCACGGCCGGTCAATTGATAATACAGCGCTTTTCTTTCGTACATCCTTGCGTCTGCCTCTTTTGCAAGAACAGAAATGTCCTTGCCGGGAAGCTCGGAGGCGGTAACGCAGCCGAAGGATGCGGTAAGCTGTATACCGCTGCGATCGGACCAATCCCGCATGCTTTCTTCAAAGGCGTTCAGCAGCTCCTCCGGTCCCGCCTGCGGGGACGTGAGGATCGCGGCGTATTCATCGCCGCCTATCCGGTACACCCGGCCCTTGTCGCCGAAGCATTGCTCAATGCAGCGCGCGGCGCCGATGATCATTTTATCCCCTGCGTCATGCCCGTATTGATCGTTGATATCCTTCAGCCCGTTAATATCGATGGCAATATACGTCAGGTTTTCCGGAAGGGGAGCGGCCAGATAGCTTTGCAGGTCTTCCTCATAGCTGCGGCGGTTCAAAGAGCCCGTCATCACATCGAAACGGGCTTTCTCCTGCTCTGCTACCATGCGTTCCGCGAGATTGATCTTCAGCTGCAGGAAGCTGATGCCCAGCACGATCTGGAAGATGAAGAAGATAAAGCTGTTAATCAACTGGCCCACTCCGCCCCCTGCCGACAGGGTAAGATAAAGCAGGATGGCATTCGCCGCCGTAACGATGACCGCGTAAACGGAAGGGAAGAGAAAGGCGCTTAAGGGAACGATCAGTGAAAAGGTCATGAACACCGTGGGGTCCACTGTGCCGGTAATATGATAATCAAAATAGGTGATGGCGAGCGCCCAGGCGAAAAGGAAAGCCGCATAAAGGGGGCTTGCATAATTCAGCGCTTTGAATCTGCGGGGGACATCTTTTCCCACGTAGCAACTCAGGGCCATGGCGGCAACCGCCACGGTCAACAGCGAAAAATAGAGGCCCCGGTATTTCCATAAATAGGGGCCGTACATTTCGGAGTTGGCGAATGAGTACACGAGCATGAAGATTTCCAGAACCGCCGCCAATGAAAGCGCGATCAAAGAAAGCCGTATGGATGATGAATAGATGCTTATCAGAATCCTGTTTTTCCTGCTTGCTGCGTCTTTTGTCCCCATATGAATGCTCCTTTGCATACGTCAAAAGCTTTTTCCATCCATATCGCCGCTTCCGGTACGGCTGGCAACCATTTTATGGATATTATACAGGATTCGCTTTGAAAGCGCAAGGATTTTTGGTTTTTGCAGCACCGCATGCTCTGTTATCCTCCATTGCCCGTACGGAACCTGAACAGCGGGTCTCCGTTATCCTCCGTGCCATACTGCCTCATGCCGCCCTTTTCCATGGCCCGCGCGGAGGCGATGTTTTCTTTGGCACAGCCCCCGTGAACGCCTGGCAGCGAAAACTCGTCCGCCGCGATGCGCAGCAGTTTCTTCACGCACTGCGTACCATACCCCTGGCCGCGGTATGCCTCGTCCAGCAGGATAAAGATTTCGGGTTCCGTATGGCTCCTGCTTCCGTCCAGGCCGCACCATCCCATGATGGTTCGGGGATCGTCCGCGCCGCAGACTGCAAGGCACAGATGATAAACGCAGCCCTTGGTGTTTCTTGCGTAATTCCCACGCATATAGGAAATTACGTCCCGCGCCTCTGCTTCGGAAACCGGACGATGGTCGGACGGCCATGTCCGGGCGACTTCGGATACATCCTCCTGCGTAACATAATGCAGGATCAGCCGCTTTGATCGATCATCCATTTGTACACACTCCAAACGCGTGAAGATACATTTTTCAAGGTCTGCCGAGATGTCTTTCTTATGCCTCCTTTGGTACTTTCCTGGGCTCCAGGAAAGTACACGTATCTCCCCCCCGTCACACCCCGCTGGCGCCGTAGTTGGACAGCACCCGGGCGGAGGGGTCGTCCACGTTGCAGCCGGGCCAGGTCTTGTTGGGCATCCAATAGTCTGGGATCATGGCGGCCTGGCCGGGGTAATACGATTCAAACAGTTCGCGGTACAGCAGGCTTTCCTTGGTAAAGGGGCGGCAGTAATCATATTTCGCCGCTTTTTCGGCAAATTCCTTGTCGGAGTAGGTTTTTTCCGCCAGGGCTTTCAGGTCGTTGACCATGGAGTGGCCCACGGCGTCGGAGAAAGCGGCTTTCTGCCGCCAGAGGATTTCGTCGGGCAGGATATGGTCGTCGGCAAAGGCTTTGCGGATCAGGTACTTGCCCATGTTATGCCTGTTCATTTTCAGCTCCGGGTCGATGCTCATGGCGTAGCGCACGAATTTTAGGTCGCCGAAGGGCACCCGGGCTTCCAGGCTGTTGACCGATATGCACCGATCCGCCCGCAGCACGTCGTACACGTGCAGCTCCCGGATGCGCTTTTCCGCTTCCTCCTGGAACGCGGCGGCGGAGGGGGCAAAGTCCGTATATTTGTAGCCGAACAGTTCATCGGAGATTTCGCCCGTCAGCAGCACCCGGACATCCGTGTGCTCGTGGATCCATTTGCACACCAGGTACATGCCGATGGAGGCGCGGACGGTGGTGATGTCCCAGGTGCCCAGCAGTTCCACCACCGTGGGCAGGGCGGAAAGCACGTCCTTTTCGGAAATGATGACCTCCGTGTGGTCGCTGCCGATGTTATCCGCCACCATCCGGGCATATTTCAGGTCGATGGCGTCGATATCCATGCCGATGGCGAAGGTGCGGATGGGATGGGGCAGCATTTTCTGGGCGATGGCGCACACCAGGGAGGAATCCAGGCCGCCGGACAAAAGGAAGCCCACCGGCGCGTCGGCGTCCAGGCGCTTTTGCACCCCGTCCATCAGCAGGCGGCGGAGCTTCGGGCAGACCTCTTCCTCCGTTTTCATGGTGAAGTAGCCCACGTAGGCGGGATCGGCGTACTGGGTGAACTGGCCGTCCATCCAGTAATGGCCCGGCGGGAAGGGCAGGATGGTTTCGCACAGGCCCATCAGGTTCTTGGGCTCGCTGGCAAAGGCCCATTCCCCGTCCTGCAGCCGGCCGTAATACAGGGGCCGGATGCCGATAGGGTCCCGGGCGGCGATGAGCTTTTTCTGCGTTCCGTCATAGAGCAGCAGGGCAAATTCTGCGTCCAGGGTCTTGAACATTTCAACGCCGTATTCGTGGTACAGGGGCAGCAGGATTTCGCAGTCGGACTGGCTGTGGAGCTCGTATTTTGCCAGCAGCCGGTCCCGCAGGGGGCGGAAGCCGTACAGCTCGCCGTTGCACACCACGGCGTCCCCGTTCATGCGGAAGGGCTGCATCCCCCGGTCGTCCAGGCCCATGATGGCCAGGCGGTGGAAGCCCAGATAGCCGATGGGAATCTTCTCAAACCGGGTCATGTCCGGCCCTCTGGATACGGTCCGGTCAAAGCAGGCTTTCAGGGTATCCGCGGGAATCTGTCTGCTGGTCACGCCGAAAATGGAACACATAAAAAGCACCTCCGTTTGATGGTCGGCAATCGTTCTGATATTTCAGGACGAAGGCCGCCGCTCCGTGGTGCCACCTGATTTGCTTCTCTTTCCGGGCTCTATCAAGCCCTGGCGTTTGTAACGTGCCGCCTGTCACGCCGCCCCTACTTGCTTTCGCTTTCAGCTTGGACTTGGAAGGGTTCTTCGCCTGGGCCGCCATACGGTATTCCCACCGTCAACCGCTCTCTTGGATGCCCGAACCGCAGGTTACTTTGCTCCCGCAACGCTTTGATGTGAAATTTGCGGGCATTGTAACACAGGGCGCTTTCCTTTGTCAAGAGGAAAAAAGAAGAAAAACAATCGGAATACAGATAAACAATTGCAGTACAATCTTTTTTCCTGAAAGATCTTGACAAGGTTTTGCAGGAATGATATGCTTGCTCACGACAAGGCAAGGGCGCCGTGCCAAACGGTTCCCTCGCCCTTTTTATTTTATGAAGGAGGCTGCAACCTATGAGCAAGTACAGTAAAGAAGACATCATCCGCATGGTGCGGGAAGACGACGTGGAGTTCATCCGCATGCAGTTTACCGATATTTTCGGCCAGCTGAAAAACGTGGCCATTACCGCCAGCCAGATCGAAAAGGCCGTTAATAATGAAATCATGATCGACGGAAGCTCCATTGAAGGTTTTGTGCGCATCAATGAAAGCGACCAGTACCTGCGCCCCGATCTGGACACCTTTGCCATCCTTCCCTGGCGTCCCCAGCACGGCAAGGTGGCCCGCCTGATCTGCGACGTGTACAACCCGGACGGCACGCCCTTTGCCGGGGATCCCCGCGGGGTATTGAAGAAGGTGCTGGCCCACGCGGCGGAGCTGGGCTACTCCTTCAACGTGGGCCCGGAGATGGAGTTCTTCCTCTTCCAGACGGACGAGCAGGGACGCCCCACCACCCTCACCGGCGACGAGGCGGGCTATTTCGACCTGGGCCCCCTGGATCACGGCGAGAGCACAAGGCGCGAGATCTGCATGTCGCTGGAGCAGATGGGGTTTGAAATCGAGGCCAGCCATCACGAGGTGGCCGCCGGACAGCACGAGATCGACTTCAAGTATGCCGACGCGCTGACAGCCGCCGACAACATCATGACCTTTAAGCTGGCCGTCAAGACCCTGGCCCAGAAGAACGGGCTGCACGCCACCTTCATGCCCAAGCCGGTGTTCGGCATCAACGGCAGCGGCATGCACACCAACATGAGCCTGTTCAAGGACGGCAAAAACGTGTTCGCCGATCCCAGTGACAAACGGGGCCTTTCCAAGGAAGCCTATGCCTTCATCGCAGGTATCCTTGCCCATGTGCGCGGCATGGCGGCCGTCACCAATCCCCTGGTGAACAGCTACAAGCGGCTGGTGCCGGGCTATGAAGCCCCCTGCTACCTGGCCTGGAGCGCCAGCAACCGCAGCGCCCTGATCCGCATTCCCGCCGCCCGCGGCATGGGCACCCGGGTGGAGCTGCGCTGCCCCGACCCCAGCTGCAACCCCTACCTCAACATGGCGGTGTGCCTGGCTGCCGGTCTGGACGGCATCGAAAAGGGCCTGACGCCCCCGGACGAAATCACCGAAAACATTTTTGCCATGGACGGCCCCACCCGGGAAGCGAAGGGCATCAAATCCCTGCCCGGCACCCTGAAGGAAGCTATCGAATGCCTGAAGGCCGATCCTGTGATCTGCAATTCCCTGGGCGCGCACGTGCTTTCCCAGTACGTGGAAGGCAAGGAAAAGGAATGGGACGCTTACCGGACGCATGTGAGCCAGTGGGAGATTGACCGGTATATCGTGATGTACTGATATAGCGTAATTGAGAAGCAGCAAGTCGGGAGGAGGGATTGCCAGTGGCCAGGATCGTGATCGCCGGCGCGTCGGAGGCGGGCCGTGAACAATTGAACGGGCTTCTGGCCTCCTCCGGTTTTTCGGTGTTCCGCATGTGCGCGTCGGGCAGTGAACTGAGAAGAACGATCAATGAATGCGAGGACGGAATCGTGATCCTCATGGGCACGCTTCCCGGCTGTAAACCGGATGAGCTGCAATGGGATTACGGGGAGCGGCTGCAGATCCTTTTGATCGGAAAGCCCATCGTGCTGGAGGACTGCGAATCGCCGGAGATCTTCCGCCTGCCGATTCCGGTTTCGGGGCAGGCGGTGATCGGGGCGGTGAACATGCTCTCCCAGCTGCATCAGATGCGCCTGCCCAAGCGAAGCGGAGACGATAAGCAGATCGTGGAGCAGGCAAAAGAACTGCTGATGCGCAGGACCAGATGTTCCGAGCCGGAGGCCCACCGGGCCATGCAGCAGTACGCCATGCGCCACGGTATGAAGATGGCGGATTACGCAAAAGAAATCATAGCATCGTCAAGGAGGACGGAGGAATGACCGTGCGGGATCATCAGTATCCTCTTTATCAGCCGGAACTGGAGCATGAAAGCTGCGGGGTCGGGGCCATCGTGGATTTGAGCGGCAAAGCCACCCACCGCACCGTGGATCAGGCGCTTTCCATCGTGGAGCGCCTGGCCCACCGGGCGGGCAGCGACGCCCTGGGCACCACGGGGGACGGCGTGGGCATCATGACCAATCTGCCCCACGCGCTGTTCTCCGCCTGGGCGCAGGAGGAAGGCATCGCCCTGGGCGAGATAGGCGATTACGGCGTAGGCATGTTCTTTTTGCCGGAGGACGAGGTAGGCGTTCGGAACATCTGCCGCATCTTTGAGCAGCTGGCGGTTTCGGAGGGCATCCCGGTGCTGGGCTGGCGGAACGTGCCCTGCCACCCCGCCCAGCTCGGCGCGGGCGCGCGCCGCACCATGCCCCGCATCCGGCAATGCTTTTTAAAACGCCCCGCAGCCACAGCCGCCGGACAGGATTTTGACCGGCGGCTCTACGTTTTGCGCCGCCTTTTTGAAAAGCAGGATACGGACACCTACGTGTGCTCCCTGTCCTGCCGCACCGTCGTGTACAAGGGCATGATGCTGGTGAACCAGCTGCGCTCCTTCTATGACGATCTGCAGGACGTGCGGTACGTTTCCCAGATGGCCATGGTGCATTCCCGTTTTTCCACCAACACGTTTCCCTCCTGGAGCAAGGCGCATCCCCAAAGGATGCTGCTGCACAACGGAGAAATCAATACCATCCGGGGCAACCATGACCGCATGAAAGCCCGGGAGGAAACCATGCGCTCCCCCGTCATGGGGGACGATATGGCGCGGGTGCTGCCGGTTGTCCAGGACGACGGCAGCGACAGCCAGATGCTGGACAACACCCTGGAGTTCCTCGCCATGAACGGGTTTCCGCTTCCGCTGGCGGGCATGATCCTGCTTCCCGAGCCCTGGCAGGGGCAAAAGCAGGCGACGCCCTGGCGCGACCTGTACCGCTATTACGCCGCCATGATGGAGCCCTGGGACGGCCCGGCGGCCATTCTGTATTCCGACGGGGAAACGGTCTGCGCTTCCCTGGACCGAAACGGCCTGCGCCCCCTGCGCTGCGCCATGACGGACGACCGGCGGCTGATCCTTTCCTCCGAAGCGGGGGTTTTGTTTGAGGAAAACGCCCATATCATCCGCCGGTGGAAGCTGAAATCCGGCGACGTGCTGGAAGCCGATCTGCGCACCGGGACCCTTACGGAAAGCGAGGCGCTGAAAACCCGCTTCGCAAACATGCAGCCCTACACCAACTGGATGCGCAGCCTGATCCGCCTGGAGGAGCTGCCCAAGGCGGACGTATCCCCGGCACAGCTGCCGGAAGCGGACAGAACGGCGCTGTGCAAAGCCTTCCATTACACCTGGGAGGATCTGATGGATGTGATCCTGCCCATGGCGAAAAACGGCGGCGAAACCATCGGCTCCATGGGCGCGGACGAGCCCATGGCCGCGCTGTCGAAAACGCACCCCAGCCTGTTTGATTATTTCAGGCAGCGTTTCGCCCAGGTGACCAACCCGCCCATCGACGCCCTGCGGGAGGAAATCAAAACCGACTGCTCCATTTATATCGGCGACGACGGAAACCTGCTGTCCGTTGGGGCGGACAACTGCACCGTGCTGGAATTGCCGTCGCCCGTTTTGACGGAGGATGAGCTGAGCCGAATCCGTTTGATCGACCATCCGGCTTTTTCTGTGCGCGCGGTGTCCCTGCTTTATCCGGTCAAAACCGATCTGCGCACGGCGCTGGCCAGCTTCTTTGCCGCCTGCGACCAGGCGTGCAGGGACAAAGTGAATATCCTGATCCTTTCCGACCGGGGCGTGGACGCGGAGCACCTGGCGATTCCGTCGCTGCTGGCGGTGTCGGCGCTGGAGCAGCATTTGATCCACATCAAAAAGCGCACGGCGGTTTCCGTAATCCTGGAAAGCGGCGAGCCCCGGGACGTGCACCAGCTGGCCCTGCTGGCGGCTTTCGGCGCGCGGGCCGTGAACCCCTATCTGGCCCACGACTGCGTTCGGGCGCTGTGCGAAAAGGGACAAATCGATAAAAACCCCGAAAGCGCCGTTGCGGATTATGACCGGGCTTTGACGGCGGGCGTGCTGAAAATCGCCTCCAAGATGGGCGTATCCACCCTGCAGGCCTATCAAAGCGCCCAGCTGTTCGAAGCGGTGGGCCTGGACGGGCAGTTTGTGGACCGGTATTTTTCCAACACGCCCCACGTGCTGGGCGGCACGGATTTTGGCAAGGTGGAAGCGGACAGCAGATACCACCATCTTTCCGCTTTCAGCGGGATTTCCAAGGGCCTGCCCAGCGTGGGCGTTCACAAGCTGCGCACGGGCGGGGAGGCGGAGGAGCATCTCTATTCCCCGGAAATCATCCATCTATTGCAGCAGGCCGTGTGGACAAACGACAAGGCGCTGTTCGACCAATACGCTTCCCAGGTGGAGGAGGCCGGGCCCCGCACCATCCGCTCCATGCTGACCTTCCGCTATGAAGCCTGCCGTCCCATCCCGCTGGAAGAAGTGGAAAGCGCGCAAAGCATTGCCCGCCGCTTCCGCACCGGGGCCATGAGCTACGGCTCCATTTCCCAGGAGGCCCACGAGTGCATGGCGGAGGCCATGAACCGCCTGGGCGGCAGGAGCAACAGCGGCGAGGGCGGGGAACTGCCGGAGCGATACGGAACGAACCTCAATTCCGCCATCAAGCAGGTGGCCTCCGGGCGCTTCGGCGTAACGCGGGAATACCTGCTTTCCGCCCAGGAGATCCAGATCAAAATGGCCCAGGGGGCCAAGCCCGGGGAGGGCGGACATCTGCCGGGGGCCAAGGTGACGCAAAGCGTGGCGAAAACCCGCTGCTCCACGCCCGGCATTTCCCTGATTTCCCCGCCGCCCCATCACGATATTTATTCCATCGAGGATCTGGCCGAATTGATTTATGACCTGCAATGCGCCAACGAGCAGGCGAAGATCACGGTGAAGCTGGTATCCTCCCTGGGCGTCGGCACCATTGCCAGCGGCGTGGCGAAGGCCGGGGCGGGCGGCATCCTGATTTCCGGCGGCGAAGGCGGCACCGGGGCCGCGCCGCTTTCCTCCGTTCACCACGCGGGGCTGCCCTGGGAAATCGGCCTGGCGGAAGCCCATCAGGTGCTGTGCCGCAACCGGCTGAGGCAAAAGGTGACGCTGGAAACGGACGGGAAGCTGATGACGGGGCATGACGTGGCGGTGGCGCTGCTGCTGGGGGCGGAAGAATTCGGCTTTGCCACCGCGCCGCTGATCACCATGGGCTGCCGCATGATGCGGGTGTGCCATCTGGGAACCTGCCCCTTCGGCATCGCCACCCAGAATCCCCAGCTGCGCAAACGCTTTATCGGAAAGCCCGAGTACGTGGAGCGGTTCATGCTGTTTATTGCCCAGCAGCTGCGGGAAATCATGGCGATGCTGGGGGCGCGGACGGTGGACGAGCTGGTGGGCCGCAGCGACCTGCTGAAGATGAAGCCTGACGCGGCAATGGATGTGGGCGACCTCATCGGTTTTTCCCGCAATATCCATTTCCAGCCGGAGGCGAAGCACGATTTCCATCTGAGCGAGCGTACCGACGCAAGGCTGTTTCAGCAGCATGTCACCCTGACCACCACCGACCGGGCCTTCGGCACGATGCTGAAAGGCAATCAGCCCATCCAGGCCCAGGGCTGCGGCGGCCAGTCCTTCGGCGCGTTCCTGCCGGAGGGCCAATCGGTCACCCTCTACGGCGTGGCCAACGACTACGTGGGCAAGGGCCTCTCCGGCGGCACCATCGCCATCTGCCCGCCGGCGGACAGCGTCTGGCGGCCCCAGGACACCCTGATCGGCAACGTTGCGCTGTACGGCGCGACTTCGGGATACGCCTTCATCGCCGGCATGGCGGGAGAGCGCTTCGCCGTGCGTAATTCCGGGGCCTGGGCCGTGGTAGAGGGCGTGGGCGACCATGGATGCGAATATATGACCGGCGGAAGGGTAGCCGTGCTGGGCAAGGTGGGCGATAACTTCGCCGCGGGCATGTCGGGCGGCATCGCCTGGGTGCTGGATGAAAACGATGCGCTCAAAAGCCGGCTGAACGCGCTGCATGTAAAAATCTATACTGTGGGCCCGGATCAGGCAGGGGAGCTTCACCGGCTCCTGTCAGCCCATGAAAGGGCCACCGGCTCCCGGAAAGCCAAAGAAATCCTTCAGGCTTTCGACGCCTGGCTGCCCCGGTTCCGGGCGGTGATTTCAGACGAATACCTCGCTTATCTGAAAGGGGCGTGACGGTATGGGCAAAACGACAGGGTTTTTGGAATATCCCCGGCAGGAGAACCCCTTCAGGCCAGAAGAAATCCGCCTGAAGGATTTTGACGATCTCCACGAAGCCCAGCCCGCGGACGCGCGGCGCATCCAGGCAGGGCGGTGCATGAACTGCGGCGTGCCCTTTTGCCAGAGCGCTTTCGGATGCCCCTTGCACAACCTGATCCCGGAATGGAATGACCTGTTGTACGCGGGTCAGGATAGGGAAGCGCTGAACCGGCTGCTGCTGACGGCCCCCTTCCCGGAATTTACGGGGCGCGTATGCCCCGCGCTGTGTGAAAAGGCCTGCAACCTGGCGGACGACGGCGTCACCAACCGGGACAATGAGCTGTACCTGATCGAAACGGGCTTTGAAAAAGGCTGGATACAGCCCCGGATCCCGCCTGTCCGCACGGGAAAGCGAATCGCCGTGGTGGGCAGCGGCCCTTCCGGATTGGCCGCGGCGGATTCGCTCAACCAAATGGGGCATCATGTGACGGTGATCGAGCGGGCGGACCGTCCGGGCGGGCTGCTGATGTACGGCATCCCCAATATGAAGCTGCCCAAGGAAATCATCAAAAGGCGCGTCCGCCTGATGGAGGCGGAAGGGGTTTCTTTTCTTCTGAATACGGAAGCCGCTCCCTGCATCACCGATGCTTATGACGCGGTGGTCCTGTGCGGCGGCGCGCGGAAGCCCCGTACCCTGAACACCCCGGGCATAGACGCCCAAGGGGTATGCTTTGCCGTGGATTATCTGACGGAGGCCACGAAAGCCCTGCTGCGCAGAACGGTTCCGTCCATCTGCGCAAAAGGGAAAAGCGTCGTTGTGGTGGGCGGCGGCGACACGGGAAACGATTGCGTGGGAACGGCTTTGCGCCAGGGATGCGCTTCCGTCACGCAGTTGGAAATGCTGCCAAAGCCGCCTGAAGAGCGGCCAATTGGCAATCCCTGGCCCCAGTGGCCCCGCGTCCTGCGTACCGATTACGGACAAATGGAAGCGCTCGCCGTGCAGGAAAGCGACCCGCGGATCTACGAAACCACGGTAAAAAGCATCCTGACCGATGAAAACAACGCGGTCACGCGGCTGGAAACGGTGAAGCTGAAAAAGAGCGCGGAGGGGAAGCTGCTGCCGGTTCCGGGAACGGAACAAACCCTGCCCTGCGACCTTTTGCTCATCGCCGCAGGCTTCATCGGGTGCGACGGCCGTACAGCGGAGACCTTTGACCTCTTCGCCGATCCCCGGGGCCGGCTGATGCCCCCGGACCAGACGCATCACCTGGGGGGCAGGCTGTTTTCCGCCGGAGACATGCGCACGGGCCAGTCCCTGGTGGTGCGGGCGCTGGCGGACGGCAGGGCCGCGGCGCAGGAGATCCATGCTTTTTTGCAAAAAAACAGCTTTTGAGCAGGATATGAATTGACAGGACCGGCTCCGGACAGCATAATATCCCATAACAGAACGCAGACAGGAGGCAGGGGAGCCATGTGCGGGATCGTAGGATACACGGGAAATGAGCAGGCGGCGCCGATTCTGCTGGACGGCCTGGCGCGGCTGGAATACCGGGGATATGACTCCGCGGGGCTGGCGGTGCGCGACGGTGAAAAGCTGGCGGAGGTGGTGAAGGCCACCGGCAAGCTGTACCACCTGGCGGATAAAACCGACCAGGGCCGCGCCCTGCCCGGCGCCTGCGGCATCGGGCACACGCGCTGGGCCACCCACGGCGACCCCAGTATGGTGAACGCCCATCCCCACGTCAGCGGCAATTGCTCGGGTTCCGGTTCCGGACAGGTGGAATCGGACGTGGTGGGCGTGCATAACGGCATCATCGAGAATTTTACGGAGCTGAAAGAAAAGCTGCTGCACCACGGCTATGTGTTTTACAGCGACACCGACACGGAAGTGGTGGTGAAGCTGGTGGATTATTATTACAAGAAATACAAGATCGGCCCGGTGGACGCCATCACCAGGACCATGGTGCGGGTGCGGGGCAGCTATGCCCTGGCCCTGATGTTCAGGGATTATCCGGGGGAGATCTTCGCCGCCCGGAAGGATTCGCCCCTGATCATCGGCACGGCGCAGGACGCTTCCTTCCTGGCCTCCGACGTGCCCGCCATCCTCAAATATACCCGCAGCGTTTATTATATCGGCAATCTGCAGGTGGCCCGGGTATCCCCCGGCCAGGCGAAATTCTATGACCTGAACGGCGACGAGGTGGCGCTGCCCCTGACGGAAATTACCTGGGACGCCGCCGCAGCCGAAAAGGGCGGCTACGAGCATTTCATGCTCAAGGAAATCCACGAGCAGCCCGCCGCCGTGCGGGATACCCTGAACAGCCTGGTGAAGGAGGGCCGCGTGGTGTTATCCGACGCGGGCCTGACCGATGATATGATCCGCTCCCTCACCCAGATCGATATCGTGGCCTGCGGCTCCGCCTGGCACGTGGGCATGGCCGCCCAGTATGTGCTGGAAGACCTGGCGTGCCTCCCCGTGCGGGTGGAGCTGGCGTCGGAGTTCCGCTACCGCAGCGTTCCTTTGACCGAGCATACCCTGGTGGTCGTGATTTCCCAGTCCGGCGAGACCGCCGACAGCCTGGCCGCCCTGCGGGTCGCCAAGGAACGCGGCGCGCTGACCCTGGCGGTGGTCAATGTGATCGGCTCCAGCATTGCCAGGGAGGCGGATCACGTGCTGTACACCCTGGCCGGGCCCGAAATCGCCGTGGCCACCACCAAAGCCTACAGCGCCCAGCTCATCGCCATGGATGCCCTGGCGGTGCAGATGGCGTGGGTTCGCGGAACGGTTTCCCAGGAGCGGTACGAAAAGATGCTGGAGGAGCTTTGCACGATCCCGGACAAAATCAGGCGCATCCTGGAGGAAAAGGAGCGGCTGCAGTGGTTCTCCTCCAAGATCGTCAACGCCCACGACATTTTCTTCATCGGCCGGGGCCTGGATTACGCCATCTCGCTGGAAGGCAGCCTGAAAATGAAGGAGATCAGCTACATCCATTCCGAAGCCTATGCCGCCGGAGAACTGAAGCACGGCACCATCAGCCTCATCGAACACAACACCCTGGTCATTGGCGTGCTCACCCAGAGCCTGTTGTTTGAAAAGACCGTGTCCAACATGATGGAATGCAAATCCCGGGGCGCCTACCTGATGGGAGTGACCACCAACGGCCATTTTGACCTGGAGGATTCCGCGGATTTTACCGTGTATATCCCCAAAACCGACGAGCATTTCGTGGCGTCCCTGGCGGTGGTGCCCCTGCAGCTGCTGGGTTATTACACAAGCGTCAGCCGGGGGCTGGACGTGGATAAGCCCCGGAACCTGGCAAAAAGCGTGACCGTGGAGTAAAACGGGGTTTCCCCCATCCGAGAAAGCCGAATTAAATGATTTAATTCCTATTTTCTCCAGAAGAAAGAGGGACGGTGGCATGACGAAATACATTTTTGTGACGGGCGGCGTGGTATCGGGCCTTGGCAAGGGCATTACTGCCGCTTCCCTGGGAAGGCTGCTGAAAGCCAGAGGGCTGAAGGTGGCGGCCCAGAAGCTGGACCCCTATATCAATGTGGACCCCGGCACCATGAGCCCTTACCAGCACGGGGAGGTGTACGTCACCGAGGACGGCGCGGAAACCGACCTGGATCTGGGGCATTACGAGCGGTTCATTGACGAGGATCTGAACAAGTATTCCAACCTGACCACCGGCAAGGTCTATTCCAACGTGATCCACAAGGAGCGGCAGGGCGGATACCTGGGCAGCACGGTGCAGACCATTCCCCACATCACCGACGAAATCAAGCGGTTTATTTACCGCGTGGGCGAAAAGACCGACGCGGACGTGGTGATCACCGAGATCGGCGGCACCATCGGCGATATCGAAAGCCAGCCCTTCATTGAGGCCATCCGGCAGGTGGGCTTGGAGGCGGGCCGGGAAAACGCCCTGTATGTCCACGTGACGTTGGTGCCGTACCTCAAAGCCAGCGGCGAGCACAAATCAAAGCCCACCCAGCATTCCGTCAAGGAATTGCAGGGGATGGGCATAACCCCCAATATCATCGTGCTCCGGGTGGATGAAAAGATTACCGATGAAACGATTTTCACGAAGATCGCCCACTTCTGCAACGTGAAGCCGGACTGCGTGATCGAAAACCTGACGCTGCCCATCCTGTATGAAGCGCCGCTGATGCTGGAGCAGGCGAATTTGTCCGGCATCGTCTGCCGGGAATTGGGCATTCAGGCGCCGGAGGCGGACCTGTCCGAATGGCAGGATCTGGTGGAGCGCATCCGGCATCAGAATAAAACGGTGAAGATCGGCCTGGTAGGGAAGTATGTGCAGCTGCACGACGCCTATCTGTCCGTCGCCGAAGCGCTGCGCCACGCGGGCTACGCCCTGGACGCCAAGGTGGAAATCACCTGGATCGATTCGGAAACGCTGGCGGAGGAAAACATCGAGGCCCTTTTGTCGCCCATGGACGGCCTGATCGTGCCCGGAGGGTTCGGCGGCCGGGGCATCGAGGGCATGATCCTGACGGCGCGGTATGCCAGGGCCCATCATGTGCCTTACTTTGGCATTTGCCTGGGCATGCAGACCGCCGTGATTGAATTTGCCCGGCACGCCGCGGGATTGGAAAACGCCAATTCCCGGGAATTCGACGTAAACGCCCCACACAAGGTCATTGATTTTATGCCGGGGCAGAACGATGAAATCGACAAGGGCGGCACCCTGCGGCTGGGCAAATACCCCTGCGTTTTAAAGGAGAGCACGGTGATCGCCCGCTGCTATGGCGCAAAGGAGATCAGCGAACGCCACCGCCACCGCTACGAATTTGCCAATGCGTACCGGGACGCGCTGACGGCCGCAGGGCTTTGCCTGTCCGGCCTGTCCCCGGACGGCAGGCTGGTGGAAACCGTCGAGCTGCCCGACGAGGATTTCTTTGTGGGCGTACAGTTCCATCCCGAATTCAAAAGCCGCCCCAACAAGCCACATCCGCTGTTCCTGGGCTTCGTTCAGGCGGCGCTGAAAAAATAAAAGCATTTCGGAGTATATACGATGGCATACCTTGTATTGAGCAACGGACAGGTTTTCGAGGGGCTCCGCATCGGGGCCCCTATTGACCGCGTGGGGGAATTGGTGTTCACCACGGGCATGGAGGGGTATCTGGAAACGCTGACCGATCCCAGTTATTACGGGCAGATCGTGACCCATTGCTTCCCGCTGATCGGGAATTACGGCGTGATCGAAGAAGATTTTGAAGGGAACAGCGCTTTGTTCGGCTACATCGTGCGGGAAATCTGCGGCCAGCCCTCCAATTTCCGCAGCCAATACGCCTTAAACGATTATCTGGTGCGGGCGGGCATCCCCGGCCTTTGCGGGGTGGATACAAGGGAAATCGTGCGCGTTACAAGGGAAGAAGGCGTCATGAACGCCATGATCTGCGATGAAGTGCCCAAGGACATTTCCTTTCTTCGTGATTTTGCGGTGACGAAGGCCGTTGCCTCTGTCACCTGCAGGGAAAAGCGGCTGTTCCCTGCCCAGGGAAAAGAAAAATACAGGGTGGCGCTGATGGATTACGGGGCCAAGCGGAACATCATCCGTTCTTTGCAAAAGCGGGGCTGCGCGGTGACTGTGTGGCCCGCGGACACGAAAGCGGAAACGGTTTTAGCCGACGGCCCCGACGGCGTCATGCTGTCCAACGGCCCCGGCGACCCCAAGGAAAACACCGGCTGCATCGCGGAAATCCGAAAACTGCTGGGGCAAAAACCCATCTTCGGCATCTGTTTAGGCCACCAATTGACCGCCCTGGCCCTGGGCGGAGACACGGTGAAGCTGAAATATGGGCACCGGGGCGGCAACCAGCCGGTGAAGGAGCTTCAAACGGGCAGAACCTGGATCACCAGCCAGAATCACGGCTATGCCGTGCTGTCGGGCAGCCTTTTGGAGAGGGGCGTGGAGACCTTTGCCAACGCCAACGACGGAAGCTGCGAGGGCATGGCGTATCCGGATTTGAACTGCTTCACCGTCCAGTTCCACCCGGAAGCCTGCTCCGGCCCCCAGGATACCGGCTTTTTATTCGACCGCTTTCTGGACATGATGGGAGGAAACAGCCATGCCTAAGATTTCGACCATCCGGAAGGTGCTGGTGATCGGCTCCGGCCCCATCGTCATCGGCCAGGCGGCGGAGTTTGACTACGCCGGGGCGCAGGCCTGCCGCGTGCTCAAAAGCGAAGGCGTGAATGTGGTGCTGGTCAATTCCAATCCCGCCACCATCATGACCGACCAGCATTTGGCGGATGAAATTTACCTGGAGCCTCTGAACGCCGCCGTGCTGCGCCGCATCATCGAAAAGGAGCGGCCCGACGGCCTGCTGGCGGGGCTGGGCGGCCAGACCGCTTTAACGCTGGCCATGCAGTTAAGCCGCGACGGGACGCTGGAGGAATTCGGCGTGCGGCTGCTGGGTTCGCCCATCGAGGCCATTGAAAAGGCCGAGGACCGGGAACGATTCCGGGATACCATGCGCAGGATCGGCCAGCCCTGCGTGCCCTCCGAAATCGCGGAAACCCTGCCCGACGCGCTGGCGGCGGCGGAAACGATCGGTTATCCCGTGATCGTGCGGCCGGCTTACACATTAGGCGGCAGCGGCGGCGGCATCGCCCAGGATGAAAACGAAATGCGCGTCATTGCCAAGGCGGGGCTGGACATGTCGCCCATTACCCAGATTTTGGTGGAAAAGTGCATTTCCGGCTGGAAGGAAATCGAGTTTGAAACCATGCGGGACGGCCTTGGCAACTGCATTGCCGTGTGCTCCATGGAAAATATCGACCCCGTAGGCGTGCATACCGGGGACAGCGTGGTGGTGGCCCCGGCGCTGACCCTGTCCGACAAGGAATACCAAATGCTGCGCACCGCGTCCCTGCGGATGATCGAGGCCATCGGTATCGTGGGCGGCTGCAACTGCCAGTTTGCCCTGAACCCGGATTCCTTTGAATACGCGGTGATCGAGGTGAACCCCCGGGTTTCCCGTTCGTCCGCCCTGGCCAGCAAAGCCACGGGCTATCCCATTGCCAAAATCACCACCCGTATCGCCCTGGGCTACTCCCTGGATGAAATCGCCAACGACATTACCGGCAAGACCTGCGCCTGCTTTGAACCGGCGCTGGATTATGTGGTGGTCAAATTCCCCAAGTGGCCGTTTGACAAATTCCAGGGTTCCTCCCGCCGCCTGGGCACCCAGATGAAAGCCACCGGCGAAGTGATGGCCATCGGGCAAAGCTTCGAGGAAGCGTTGATGAAAGCGGTGCGGGGGGCTGAAATCGGCCTGGACACCCTGAACGCCGGGGCGCTGAACGGCAGGGCCATCCGGGAACGGTTAGCCGCCCAGGACGACCGGCGGATCTTCACCGTGTTTGAAGCCCTGAAAGCAGGCGTGCCGGTGGATGAAATATATTCGGTCACCAGGATCGACCGCTGGTTCCTCTATAAGCTGCGGGGCATGGCGGAGATGGAAAGCCGTATCCAGGCAGCCGGGATGCAGCCAGGGGATTACGCCCTGCTCAAGCGCTTTGGCTATCCGGACAGCGCCATACGACGGCTGTTCCGCGCCGAAAGCCTGCCCGCGTTTCAGTTCAGCTATAAAATGGTGGATACCTGCGGGGCGGAGTTCGCCGCGGAAACGCCTTATTTCTATTCCTGCCCCGGCGGCGCGTGCGAATCCCGGATGCTCAGGCGCAGCGGGAAGCCTGTGGTGATGGTGCTGGGGTCGGGGCCCATCCGCATCGGGCAGGGGATCGAGTTTGACTACAGCTCGGTGCACTGCGTGTGGACGCTGCAGGAAATGGGGTACGACGTGGTCATCGTCAACAACAAC
>JAFZOG010000152.1 GCA_017550745.1 Clostridia bacterium
CCTCTTCCCTTCCGTCATGGGCCCAGGTTTGTAGTACTCTTTCTTCTTGTTCGCCATAATTAAGGCCTCCTATGATTTTTCTATCTTATCACAGAAGGCCTAACTTTTCACCTATTTACAGACTTTTCTTCACAGGCTCGATATCAATGCCGGGCAGTGCCGCAGGGCTGTTGCGCTGGCGAACAAATACTATGAAAAGCCGATCCATGTATCAACAGTTTCAAGCTTTCCCTGTCCATTTTTTTGCCCCCAGCTGGTCTCATTTCCCACCATTCGTCTCTTCTTCCGGCGCGGCGGTCTCGCTGATTTCAATGTAGCCGTCCGGTGTTTCAGAGCACCGACGCAGATAGTCATGCCCACCATCCACGGACACTTTGCCGCAGGAGCAGGTTATGAATTCATGGCGATAGGTGCTCTCTATCACATCGCCGCAGTTTTTACACCGGATCGCGTTGCGAATAATAATACGTCTCATTTTTATCCCTTCCGCGTCGTTATATTTTTCATGTTGCATTTTTCTCGACATCCCGATCCACATTTGATCCCGCCGCCATGAGCAGCACTTTTTCCAGTTCCGATTCCCCCATGTCTGAAAGAAGCGCAGCCACGGTGTAACCGTTCCCCTGACATTAGAGGCACTGCATCATTATGTGCAGGACCGCATCGTCAGTGCATCTGAAGCCTGCAGCATTCTCGATTGCTCCCGACAGAACATCGACGACCTGATGCGCCGGGATAAACTGCATCCCATCCGCACAGACGCCAAGTACAAACTGTTTTCCAAACGAAAACGTGTGTATGCGCGTAACAGTCATCTCCATGAGTTTGAACTTGGCTTTGAAGATGCAAACCTTTACGCCTGCCCCATGAACAAGCTGTCCATCCTCGTCGGACACTACGAAGGCGGATCGTTGTTCGCTGGGCAGGCATATACCACCGGTGGGCGGTAAGCTCCCGGTGTGGGCATCGCTGCAGGGGTTTCTCTCATCAATCAGTAATGCGGCAAAAAACGGAAGCTCATCCAACCGTCTTTACTTCTACGGACTTTCCGGAAAACGCTATCCCGTATTTAACAATTTTCTTTACGCCGCGCTCTTCAAGTTCCCGTGGGTAATTCTGTCTCTCGATCTGGGCGATAGCTTCCTCGGCAATAACTGACAGGTCTTTCTTCTCTGACACAGGGACTGACTTGAACTCCATTATAATTCCTGGGATCATCTTCTCCTTCGGTTCCATCTGAAGGTCAAAACGCCCGTCCCCGGATTCTCTATTGGAACGGATATGGTACTTCGTTGAAAGACTCGCAACCAGCCCCAGCACCATGCCGTGGTAAAACCCCTCAGCTGCTCCATCGAAAGCGGAAATGCAGCTTATCATATAGTTCCTCAACGCTTTTTCCAGCCGTTTTCCATCGCCGAAGTAAATCGCCTTTTCAATTTCCTGAATCACGCCGCCTGTTGACCGTGTCCTCATCCATCCCAGTACTTCTGTGTTATAAACTCTGCGGATTTCCATGTTCGGGATCTTGAGCGTAGCAAATGTTCCAAACTCGGTTTCTTCGGGAGCAGATGACAATGTGAGGTAACCGGCGAGAAGCAGAAAACTAAAAATCGTATCCGCACCGTCTGCCATTTTGGGATAAACTACCTCCATGTTCAGTGCGGCGTGTATTTCTTCATCCTGCATGATGCGGGTTAGTTCATCGGAAACTTCCGGAGTTAATTCCTGCAATACTTCCCGGATAATCTCGTTATCACTTGTGTTCGCCCAAAAAGCCTTTGCCTGCCCGTTATTTGCAAAATAGCTGGTTACAGACCAAGGATTGTATATATCCGAATTTCCAAAGCGGTATCCGTCATACCATTTCCGAATCTCCTGCATGCCGTCGGATTTGCCGTAATAGTCTGCCATCTCTTGAACCTCATCACCGGTAAATCCGAAATAGCTGCTATACTTATCATCAAGAACAGTATTGACAGTCAGATTATTCAAGCCGCTGAACAGGTTTTCCTTGGAAACACGCATAATTCCAGTCAACACACCGAATGCCAAACTGGGATTATCCTTTAATCCGCCGGAAAGGAAATTGCGCATGAATGCAATTACATCCTGATAAAAGCCTCTGGTATAGCCCTGCTGAATCGGCGTGTCATATTCGTCGATAAGAATAACAACATTCCTTCCATGATGAGTAGCAAGCATACGAGTTAGGTTCAGGAGAGCGCGGCTGTATTCCACATCGGTGAGAGTGCCTTTTTCCATTCTGGCGAGGTAATCCTTGTCGTCTGTTCCAAGAGCATTACTGCCAGGCAATTCGGAATGCCGTTTAAATTCATCCTTCAAAACGAGACGTATTGCTTCCAGCGAATCCTGCCAATTATCAAATTTGACGTCCTTAAAAGTGAGCATGATCACAGGGTACGATCCTTGCTGCGATTGATACTTCTGCCCACACTGCCAGATCTTCTTGTCGATGAAGTATTTGGAAGTGTCCTCATCTGCCTTTTCAAAGAAGGTCTTGAGCATATTGATTGCCAAGGTCTTGCCAAATCTACGCGGCCGCGCAAACAAAGTAACCATGTTGTGATCATCGATCAGATCACGAATCAGCAATGTTTTGTCAACGTAATAACATTCACTTGAGATTTCAACATAGGACGTATTTCCGACAGCGCAGGGCAACAGAGAATCGCTGATTCCCACGGTTCCCATATATGCACGCACAGATTCTTCCGGAATCTTCCAATTCCGACCATCCTGAACAGCGCCGTCAAATTTACCTTCATGGCAGAGCCCCACAACCCGTCGTGTTGTCATGTGAAGCATTGCGGCAACCTTGGATGTGCTAAGGTAATCGTTTCTATCCATTGCAAACGTCCTCCTATTAGGTCGGAATTATTATAGCACAATTCGGAAACTAAATCAAGATATTTCCGAATAGTTTCCGATTGATTTCCGTCCTGATTAGGTAGAACTTATACACCCTGCTTTCCAATGTTTGATCATCAGCAATTCATCGCTTGCCCCTGCAGCGATCAATCCCGTTTGATTCAGCGTAAGCGGATCGAAGCGGCAAAATACGCTATACAGCGAAAACAGGAATCGTTTTTCCGCTTATATTCCAATTAGAGGATGGTTTTGGTTAAACACAAGTTATGGGATGAATACTATATGAATATATACAGCATATGCTTAACGAAAAAGATTTCTGTCTGATAAGAAAAAGATGTTGCGATAGGATTATAAGCGATTTTCTTTCATTGACAAATAGAATTGAACTGATGTGAATGGATCGCGCATACGCTGTACCACATAAAATATGTGTGTAAAGAGCTCAGCGTTATAATATTGGCGAAACCTCAGAATTGCTTTAAAACCTCATGAATTTCTGAAATCTTTTTTGGAAAGCATCATCGGAAGGCTTTGAGAAACAAGTATTTCAGGTCACCGCCCGATTATAGGAATATAAAATTTCCCGCTCGAAACATGGACAAATCGTCAAATCAATGATACAATATTTTGCGGTTTGATACGAGGAGGGACGACCTTTGAACGACCTGGAAAACAGGAAGCTGGAAGCGCTGCTGGAAACCGTTCAGCGCCCCGCGCGCTATACCGGCGGGGAAATGAACGCTGTGCGCAAAGACTGGAAAGACGTGCGCTGCACCTTTGGCTTTTGTTTTGCCGATACCTATGAGATCGGCATGAGCCATTTGGGCATGAAGATATTGTATTATTTGATCAACGAGCGGCCTGACGCCCTGTGCGAGCGGCTGTTCATGCCTGACGCGGATATGGCGGACAAGATGCGGGAGGCGGGCGTTCCGCTGTTTTCCCTGGAAAGCCGGGCGGCGCTCCATGAATTTGATATCATCGGCTTTACCCTGCAATACGAAATGAGTTATACCAACATCCTTGAAATGCTGGATCTGGGCCGGGTGCCCATCCGGCGGGAGGATCGCACCGAAAAAGCTCCCATCGTGGTGGCGGGCGGCCCCTGCGCCTTTAACCCGGAACCGTTGGCGCCTTTCATCGACGCTTTTATGATCGGCGACGGTGAGGACGTGATGCACGAGCTCATCGACGTGATCCGGGACGGGCGGGAAGCAAACCTTTCCAGGATGGACATCCTGCGGGGTCTGGCCAAACTGGAAGGGGTCTATGTGCCCGCTTTCTACGACGTAAAGTACAACGGGGACGGCACGCTGCAATCCTTCACGCCCAACGATCCCGCCGCTCCCGAAAAAGTAAAAAAGCGGGTGGTGAAGGATTTGTCCGGCGCGGTGTATCCCACATGCATTCCCGTGCCGTATACCGAGATCGTCCACGACCGCATGGTGCTGGAAATCATGCGGGGCTGCACCAGGGGCTGCCGCTTCTGCCAGGCGGGGATGATGTACCGGCCCGTCCGGGAGCGCAGCATGGAGCGGCTTATAGAGCTGGCGGACAAGCTGCAGCAGTCCACAGGCTATGAGGAAATGAGCCTGTCGTCCCTGTCCAGCGGGGATTATACCTGCCTGCCGCAATTGATCCAGGCGCTGATGGACCGCTACCGGGACAAACGGGTCAGCGTATCCCTGCCCAGTATGCGCATTGACAACATCGTTAAGCAGAGCCTGGAAGAAACCCAGCAGGTCAAAAAATCCGGTTTGACGCTGGCCCCCGAGGCCGGCAGCCAGCGGCTGCGCGACGTGATCAACAAGGGCGTGACGGAGGAGGACCTGATTCGTTCCGTTACCGACGCTTTTGCGTGCGGGTGGAGCAGCGTCAAGCTCTACTTCATGATGGGCCTGCCCACGGAGACCGACGAGGATCTGCGCGGCATCGGCGACCTGGCGAAAAAGGTTGTGGACGCTTACTACCGCGTCCCCAAGGAGCAGCGGGCAAAAAACGGCGTTAGGGTCACGGCCTCGGCCTCCGTGTTTGTGCCCAAGCCCTTCACACCCTTCCAATGGGCCGCCCAGGATACCATCGACACCGTCCACGAAAAGCAGGCGGCGCTTAGGCAGTATCTGAAGCTCAAAAACGTGCATTTCAACTGGCATGAAAGCGAGCTTTCCATGCTGGAAGCCTGTATATCCCGGGGAGACCGGCGGATCGGCGAGGTGATCTACGCCGCCTGGAAGCGGGGCTGCCGCCTGGACAGCTGGAACGAGCACTTCAAATTCGACCAGTGGCTGGCCGCTTTTGCCGACTGCGGCCTTGACCCCGCTTTTTACGCCCACCGGGAACGGCCCTATGAGGAACTGCTGCCCTGGGAGTTCATTGACGCGGGCGTCAGCATGGCTTACCTGAAGCGGGAAAACGAAAAGGCCAAAAAGACCCAGACCACCCCCGACTGCCGCCACGGCTGCAACGGCTGCGGGCTGCACATCTGGGGCGTGTGCGGCTGGGTCACGGATCCGCCGCTCAAAGGAAAAGCCCCCACCAGCGCGCCGCTGGCTGACTAAACCAAAAAGGCTGTGATATGCCATGAAAATGATCGTTGTCTTTGAAAAGTCCCCCCGCCTGCGCCACATCGGGCACTTGGATCTGATGCGGGCCATGCAGCGGGCGCTGCGGCGGAGCGGACTGCCGCTGAAATACTCCCAGGGGTTCAATCCCCATATCCTGCTCACCTTCGCCGCCCCGCTGTCCGTGGGGATGCCGGGGAAGCGGGAAATCATGGAGGTGCCCATCGAGGGGGAAATGACGGGGGAAGCGTTCCTGCAAAGGCTGCGGCCCGCTTTGCCGCCGGAGCTGCCCTGCGTTTCCGCCCGGGCAGTGGACGACCGGCACCCCGCGCCGATGGCCCAGCTTGCCGCCGCCATGTACGAAGCGGAGCTGGATGAGGTGCCAAACGGCCTTGCTTCCGCTATTCCGGCCTTCCTGGCCCAAACCGAAATCCCCGCCGTCCGCAAGACCAAAACCGGCTTGAAGCCCTGCGATATCCGGCCTATGATCTACGATCTGGCTTTGAACGGCGATACCCTCCGCATGACCCTGGCCCTCTGCGAAAAGGCCACCTGCAAGCCGGAGCTGCTGCTTTCCTCCCTGTTCGAGTTTGCCGGGCTGGAGCGCCCCCATATGATCGTCACCCGCACGCAGATGTTCGGGGAAAAGGACGGAACATTCTTTCCACTGGAGGAAATGTGAGCAAAATCGTTTTAGTCCGCCACGCCGAAGGACGCCGCGAAATCGCCCTGATGGAGGGGAAGCGGCTTCTGTGCTTCTGCCGGGACGAAGGCGGAGGCATCGTGGCGGAACAGATTTATCTGGGGAAGGTCGACCGCATCGTCAAAGGCGTGGAGGCTGCTTTCGTGCGTCTGGGCGGGGAGAGCATCGGGTTTCTGCCGTTCAGCGAATGCAGGGAAAAGCCCCGCTCCGGGGATGCTGTGACCGTGCAGGTGAAAAAGCCGCCGGCGGGGGAAAAGGCGGCGTACCTGACAGAGGACATCGCCCTGGCCGGGCGGTTCGCGCTGCTGACGCCCTTCACCCGGCGGTATGCAGTATCCAGGAAAATCACGGACGAGGAAACGCGCAGCCGCCTGTATGGCCTGGCTTCCCGCGCCGCCCCGGCAGGGATGGGCCTGGTGATGCGCACCGAAAGCGCGGACGCGGGGGAGGACGCCGTGTTCGCCGACGTGGAAGCCCTGAAAGCCGCCTGGGAAGAAACGCTGGAGCAGCGGGCGGGACGCACGGAGCCGGGCCTGCTGAAGGGCCGGGAAGACGCGCTGCTGCGCCTGCTGCGGGACGAGCACGGGCAGATCGGCGAGATCCTCACCGACCGGCCGGAGGAAATCGCGGACGCGCATGTTCCCGTCCATGCCTGCGCGGCGCCCTTCGACCTGCACAATGTCAGCGCGAAGCTGGAAAAGTCCCTGGCCCGCAAGGTGTGGCTGGACTGCGGGGGCTATCTGGTGGTTGATCCCACCGAAGCCATGACCGTCATCGACGTAAACAGCGGCAAGTTTACCGGAAATAAAACCGGAACGGAAAACACCTTTTTAAAGCTGAACCTGGAAGCGGCAAAGGAGATCGCCCGGCTCCTGCGGCTCCGCGGCATCGGCGGCATCGTCATCATCGACTTTGTGGACATGCAGGACGAGGCAAGCCGCGGCGCCGTGCGTCAAGCCCTGGAAGAAGCGCTCATGGACGACCCGGTGAAGGCCGTGGTGCATGGGTTCACAAGCCTGGGGCTGGTGGAAATGACAAGGAAGAAGGGGCAATGAAGGGGAGAGCGCGGCGCTGGGATCTCATCATCCTGATACGGAATACATTTTGTGATGATCCGGGAAGTCCATGGATTTAGAACCATCACCGATTGAGGTAAATCAATGAACAAACGCGACGAAATCATGCGCATATCGGAAACGGAACTGGCGGCGCAGCGGCAGTTTTCAGAGGAGTTCAAAGCGCTGCCCCACCGCCCGCAAACCTATTACATCGTCACCTATGGCTGCCAGATGAACGCCCACGATTCGGAAAAGCTGGCGGGCATGCTGGAGGGCATGGGCATGCGGCCGGCTCCGGCGAAGGAAGAGGCGGACTTTGTGCTGCACAACACCTGCTGTATCCGGGACAATGCCGAGCGAAAAGCCCTGGGCAACGTGACGTGGCTCAAGGAAATCAAGAAGGAGCGTCCCGGATTGCTCATCGGCGTGTGCGGCTGCATGGTGCAGGAGCCGGGCATGGCGGATAAGCTGCTTAGGCAGTATCCCTTCGTGGACGTGGCGTTCGGCACCGGGAACATCCACCAATTGCCTGAACTGCTGTACCGCGCCGCCGAGACCCGCCGCCGGGTGGTGGCGGTGCCGGATGAGCAGAGCACCATCGCCGAGGGCCTGCCCATCCGCAGGGAATCGCCCTTCCAGGCGTATGTGACCATCATGTACGGCTGCAACAATTTTTGCTCCTACTGTATCGTGCCCTACGTCCGGGGCCGGGAGCGCAGCCGGGAAGCCGACGATATCATGCGTGAGGTGGAAACGCTGCAAAAGCAGGGCGTGAAGGAAATCATGCTGCTGGGGCAGAACGTGAACTCCTACGGCAGCGACGTGCCGGGGGGCGTAACCTTCCCACGGCTTCTGCGCCGCGTAACGGAAACGGGCATCCCGCGGGTGCGTTTCATGACCAGCCACCCGAAAGACCTGTCCGATGAACTGGTGGAAGAAATGGCGTCAAATCCGGCCCTGTGCCGCCACCTGCATCTGCCCGTGCAAAGCGGCAGCAACCGGATTTTGCAGGCCATGAACCGGAAATACACGCGGGAAACCTATCTGGAAAAGGTGGAAAAGATCCGCAGGGCCGCGCCGGACGTGGGCCTGACCACGGACATCATCGTGGCGTTCCCCGGTGAAACCGACCGGGATTTTGAAGATACCATGGACCTGGCCCGGCAGGTGTGCTATGACAGCGCGTTTACCTTCATCTATTCTCCCCGCGTCGGCACCCGCGCCGCCGAGATGCCGGGCCGCATCGACCCCGCCCTCGCTACCGAGCGCATCGGGCGCCTGATCGCCCTGCAGGAGGAAATGACCGGAAGGCGCTTTGCGGAGATGACCGGAAAGACGGAACAGGTGCTTGTGACAGGCCGCAGCAAGCGCAGCGAAACCCAGTTCACCGGGAAAACATCCCGGAACATCAGCGTCAATTTTGAAGGAAATGAAAGGATGATCGGACAGATCATTCCCGTGGCAATCACCGCCGCCAGCAAAACCACGCTGAAAGGAACCGTCAGGGAAGGAGAAAACAATGAGCCAGCAAGTCATCGATAAAGCCAAGGAATTGGCGGGCATCATCGCCCAGTCGCCGGAATACATCGCCATGCGCGCCACCGAGGACGCCGCGGGGCAGGACGAAGGGCTGAAGGAAATGTTCCGGCAGTACGACAGCATCCACCGGGACATCGAGGAAGCGACCCTGAAAAACGAGCCGGACTTTGACAGGATCGGCGCACTGACCCGGGAGCTGGACGAAGTGCAGCAGCAGATCAAGGCCCAGCCCCTTTACCAGGCCCTGCAGCAGGCCCGGAAGGGGTTCTCCGACATGATGGGCCAGGTGAACCAGGAGCTTTCCGCTGTCCTCAATCCCGGCGGCAGCCAGGGCGGATGCAGCGGCAACTGTTCCGCTTGCTCAGGATGCGGCTGATACGCCGGATCCCCGTTTTTCACCATCTTATTTTTTCCGCAGAAGGAGCATCGTCCTATGGCCACCCTGTCGCCCATGATGCAGCAATACATGAAGCTCAAGGAACAGAACCCCGACACCCTGCTGTTTTTCCGGGTGGGGGATTTTTACGAAATGTTCTTTGACGACGCGCTGACCGCCAGCCGGGAACTGGAGCTGACCCTGACGGGCAAGGACTGCGGCCTGGAGGAGCGGGCGCCCATGTGCGGCGTGCCGTACCACGCGGTGGATACCTATGTGGCGCGGCTGGTGGAACGGGGCTACCGGGTGGCCATCGGGGAGCAAATGCAGGATCCCGCCCTGGCCAAGGGCCTGGTGGAGCGGGACATCATTCGCATCGTCACAGCCGGCACCCTGACGGATTCCTCCGTCATCGGGGAAAAACGCAACAACTTTCTCTGCTCTGTCTGCCTGACGGGCAAACGGGCGGGCATCGCGGCCTGCGACGTATCCACCGGGGAGTTTTTTGTGCAGCAGACGGAAAACACGCCCCAGGCCCTTCGATCCGCGTTGGACGCATTAAACCCCGGCGAGATCATTACGAATAACGCCGAAGCGGTTCAGCCCTGCGCCTCGCTGATTTGCCGGAATTATTCCGCTTCCGCTTATCAGAACGCCAACGCGAGGGAAACGCTGCTGGATCATTTCAAGGCGCATTCCCTCATTTCCCTGGGGCTGGACGCCTCCCTGTCCGTGGCGGCCCAGGCGGCGGGCGCGTTGATGCGGTATCTGAGCGAAACCCAGAAAAACGCTTTGCAGCACATTTCCAATATTCGAGTGCTGGAAAAAAAAGATGTGATGCCCCTGGACGCGGCCACAAGAAGAAACCTGGAGCTGACCGAAACCATTCGGGGACGCGCCGTGAAGGGCTCCCTGCTTTCCATACTGGACCAGACCGTCACCGCCATGGGCGGGCGGCTGCTGCGCTCCTGGGTGGAAAAGCCACTGACCAACAAAGATAAGATCGAAGACAGGCTTTCCGCTGTGGACGCGCTGTACCATCAGCATGTCCTGTCTGAAAACCTGCGGGACCAGCTGGCCCAGGTGTACGATATGGAGCGGCTGCTTTCCAAGGTGAGCTACCATACGTTGAACGCCCGGGACTGCCTGAGCCTTCTGCGCTCCATGGAGAAAGCCCCGGAGATCATCACCCTCCTGTCGTCGGTGGAAAGCGACGCGCTGGCGATGATCAGAAGCCTGCTGGACCCGCTGCCGGAGCTGACCGATCTTCTGCGCAGGGGCATTTCTCCCGACGCGCCGCTGAATCTGTCCGACGGCAGCTTTATCCGGGCGGGCTACAACGAGCAGCTGGACGAGCTGCGCACGGCGTCCACCGAGGGAAAACAATGGATCCTCGACCTGGAAGCCCGGGAGCGGGAGGAAACCGGCATTAAAAACCTGCGCATCCAGTACAACCGGGTGTTCGGCTATTATATCGAGGTCACGAAATCCAATTATGCCCTGGTGCCGCTGCGTTATGAGCGGCGGCAGACCCTGGCCAACAGCGAGCGCTTTACCACGGAAGAATTGCGCACCATCGAGCGCAAGGTCACCGGCGCGCAGGAACAGGCGGCGCGGCTGGAAATGACGCTGTTCGACGGGATCCGGGAGGAAATCAGCCGGAATATGGGCCGCCTGCAATCCACCGCCCTGGCTTATAAGACCCTGGACGCGCTGCTTTCGCTTGCCCGCGTGGCGCTGATCAATCATTATGTGAAGCCCGAAATCACCGACGACGGCGTGATCGAGATTCAGGAGGGCCGCCATCCGGTGGTGGAGGCGAGCCTGCCGGATCAGGGATTCATTCCCAACGACACCCACCTGGATACGGAAGAAAAGCGGGTGCAGATCATCACCGGCCCCAACATGGCGGGAAAGAGCACCTACATGCGCCAGGTGGCTTTGATTACTTTGATGGCGCATATGGGCTCCTTCGTGCCTGCGAAAGCCGCCAGCATCTGCCTGGTGGACGGGGTCTATACCCGGGTCGGAGCGTCGGACGATTTGGCTACAGGCCAGAGCACTTTCATGGTGGAGATGAGCGAGATGGCGTATATCCTGCGCAACGCCACCAATAAATCGCTTGTGATCCTGGACGAGATCGGGCGGGGCACCTCCACCTTTGACGGCCTGTCCATCGCCTGGGCGGCGGTGGAATACCTGGCGGATCGGAAGAAGTCCGGGGCCAAGACCCTGTTTGCCACCCACTACCACGAGCTGTCCGAGCTGGAGGGACACCTGGACGGCGTTTCCAATTTCTGCGTGTCGGTGAAGGAGCACGGGGAGGAGGTCATCTTCCTGCGCAAGATCATACCCGGCGGCGCGGATAAGAGCTTCGGCATCTACGTGGCCCACCTGGCGGGGGTGCCCCGGCCGGTGGTGGCCAGGGCCCAGGAGATCATGGCCAGGCTGGAAGTCAACAACGTGAACCAAAACACCATCGGCCAGAATATTTTGGGCGCGGGCCATAAAAAGAAAAACGAACAGGTGGACCTGATGGAGTATCCCAAGACCGAGTTCATCGAAGAAGTCCGCAAGATCGACGTGATGGCCATGACGCCCATCGACGCGCTGAACCAGTTATTCCTCTTAAAAGAAAAAGCGATGAAGCTTTAGGAACGGAGAAACCATGGAAATGAATCACATTCGCCAGCTTCCCCCCGAGGTGATCGGCCAGATCGCGGCGGGCGAAGTGGTGGAGCGGCCCGCGTCGGCCATCAAGGAATTGGTGGAAAACTGCATGGACGCAGGGGCGACGGCGGTCACAGTGGACATCAAAGAGGGGGGCATGGCCTCCTTCCGGGTGGCGGACAACGGCAGCGGCATCCAGCCCAGCGATATCCGCCTGGCCTTCGCCCGCCACGCCACCAGCAAGATCCGTACTGCCGAGGATTTATACGGCGTGCGGTCCTTGGGGTTCCGGGGAGAAGCGCTGGCCTCCATCGCGGCGGTGAGCAGGGTTACCTGCCAGACCCGGGCCAAAGGGCAGGAAATGGGCGTGACGGTGCGCAACGAGGGCGGGGAAATCCGGGATATTCAGGACGCCGCCTGCCCCGAGGGGACGACCTTTACGGTGAAAGATTTGTTCTATAACGCGCCTGTCCGCCGCAAATTTTTGAAAAAGCCCGCTTCTGAGACCGCTGCCGTCAGCGAACTGATGGCGCGCCTGATCTTAAGCCATCCCACGGTTTCCTTCCGCTTTATGGCGGATGGGAAGCTGGTGTATTTCAGCGCGGGGGACGGGCGGCTGGAAAGCGCGGTCATGAGCGTGTACGGCACAGACACCTTAAAGCTGCTGACCAGGATCGACGGCAGCATGAACGGCGTGATGCTGTCCGGCTACGTAGGGGTGGGCGACGCGGGGCGCGGCAACCGCAGCCACGAGCATTTCTTCCTGAACGGACGGGCCATGAAAAGTCCGCTGCTTTCCTCCGCTTTGGAAAACGCCTGCCGCCAGCGGGTGACCATCGGGCGGTTTCCCCTGTGCGTGCTGCACCTGACCATGCCGTTTGAAAACGCCGATGTGAACGTGCATCCCAACAAATGGGAGGTGCGCTTCCAGGATGAGCGCGGCGTGCGGGAAGCGGTGGAAACCATCGTGTTTGAAACCCTGGAAAAGACCAATGCGGCCCCGCCCATCCCGCCGATGTATGTACAGGCGGATAAGCCCGCCTCCGCCCCGGCAAAGATCCGGGTCAGCGAGCCGGTGAAGCCCCCGGAGGACGCGCCGCATGTCAAAGCGGGGGACAGCCGCCTGAGCGCTTTTACCGAGGATGGGAATCTGCCTTCCTTCGCGCCGGCGCCGCAGGTCCAAAAGCAAGAACCGCTGCCGCCCGTTCCGATGGATCGAGCCTCGGCTTCCTTTCTGCACGATTCCGGCAGCAGCCTCCTGCCTCCCAGAAGGCCCGCGCAAAGCCCGGAAGAAAATCATACGCCCGTGCGGGAGACGGAGTTCCGGCAGACAGAGCAGCCCTTGGTGGAGCAGCGGTTCCAGCAGAAGCCCATCCGTGTTTTGGGCGTGGCGTTCAACACCTATATCGTGATGGAATATGGGGATCTGCTGATCCTGTCCGACCAGCACGCGGTACACGAACGGCTCCTGTACGAAAAATTCATGCGGGAAACGGCTGCCGCCCCTGCCAGCCAGGCTATGCTGATTCCGCAGATCATCAACCTGAGCCCGGCAGAATACGCATGTTTCACGGAAAACCAGGAAACGCTGCTGAAGGCGGGCTTTGACCTTTCGCCCTTCGGGGACAATGCCGTCCAGCTTCACGGCGTGCCCATCATCCTGGGCCAGCCCCAGGCGGAGGGGTGCCTGAGGGAAGCGTTGGATGAGCTGATGGAGAACCCTTCCGCCGCGCCTGCGGACCGCACCGGCCGGGTGATCCAGATGGCTTGCAAGCATGCGGTGAAGGGCGGCGAGCGTCTGCCGGAGGACAGCGTGATCCAGCTGATCCGGGACGTGATCGACCAAAAAGTGACCCCTACCTGCCCCCATGGCAGGCCGCTCATGGTGCAGCTCACCCGCGCGGAATTGGATAAGCGTTTCAGAAGGATCCAGAATTGAAGCGCCTTTCCGTTCCATCATTTTTTTCTTGCATTTCAATCGGTTTCGTGCTATGATAAAGCAACCGCGGTGAAGGGGACTGGCAAGGAGAGCGCCGGATAGAGAGCTGCCGGGCGGTGAAAGGCAGCGGGCGCGTCTTGCGATCCACCCCGGAGCGGGCGATGACGAATCGCCGGGGAGCGCCCCATACAGCGCATACGAGCGGTGCGGGCTTTTGTTCGCGCAAGCTGGGTGGCAACGCGGAAATCTTCCGTCCCAGGCAATGGGGCAGGAAGTTTTTTTATTCCACAAATCATACATTCCAGAAAGGAAGATCACCCATGATCGACATCAACCTGATTCGCACAGACCCGGAACTGGTAAAGGAAAACATCAGAAAAAAATTTCAGGACCAGAAGCTCTCCCTGGTGGACGAAGTGCTGGACCTGGATAAAAAGAACCGCGAAGCGATCCAGCGGGCGGATTATCTGCGTTCCCAGCGCAACAAGATCAGCAAGCAGATCGGCGCGCTGATGGGCCAGGGCAAAAAGGCTGAGGCCGAGGCCGCCAAGCAGCAGGTCAAGGACATGCAGGACGAAATGGCCGCCCTGGAAGCCAAGGAAACGGAATACGCCGAGGAAATCAAAAAGCGCATGATGGTGATTCCCAACATCATCGACGCTTCCGTGCCCATCGGCAGGGATGACAGCCAGAACGTGGAAAACGAGCGCTTCGGCGAGCCCGTGGTGCCCGCCTGGGACATCCCCTATCACGTGGACATCATGGAGCGGCTGAACGGCATTGACCTGGATTCCGCCCGCCGCACCTCCGGCAACGGGTTCTATTACTTGAAAGGGGATATCGCCCGGCTGCACAGCGCCATCCTGTCCTATGCCCGGGACTTCATGATCGACCGGGGCTTTACATACTTTGTGCCCCCGTTCATGATCCGCAGCGCCGTGGTGAACGGGGTCATGAGCTTTACCGAAATGGAAAACATGATGTACAAGATCGAGGGGGAAGACCTGTACCTCATCGGTACCAGCGAGCACAGCATGATCGGCAAGTTCATCGACCAGATCCTGGACGAAAGCGACCTGCCCCAGACCCTGACCTCCTATTCTCCCTGCTTCCGCAAGGAAGTGGGCGCCCACGGCATCGAGGAGCGCGGCGTGTACCGCATCCACCAGTTCGAGAAGCAGGAAATGATCGTGGTCTGCAAGCCCGAGGACAGCATGATGTGGTATGACAGGCTCTGGCAGAACACGGTGGACTTCTTCCGCAGCCTGGATATCCCGGTGCGCACGCTGGAGTGCTGCTCCGGCGACCTGGCTGACCTGAAGGTCAAGTCCTGCGACGTGGAAGCCTGGAGCCCCCGCCAGCAGAAGTACTTTGAAGTGGGCAGCTGCTCCAACCTGGGCGACGCCCAGGCCCGCCGCCTGGGTATCCGCGTGAAGGGCGCAAACGGCAAAAAGTATCTGCCCCACACCCTGAACAATACCGTGGTGGCCCCGCCCCGCATGCTGATCGCCTTCCTGGAAAACAACCTGCAGGAGGACGGCAGCATCCGCATCCCCGAACCGCTGCGGAAATACATGGGCTTCAAAGAGAAGATCGGATGAAAACCGGTGAAAAACAGACCCTCCCGTCCGCATCCGGGCGGGAGGGCAATATTGAATTGCTCCGTATTGTGTGCATGCTGATCATCCTGGGGCACCATCTTTCCTGGCACGGCGCGGCCATGTCCTCTTCGCTTCCGCAAAACCAGGTGATCGCCGCGGCGCTGTTTGCCGGCGGAATGACCGGGGTGAACTGCTTCGTGATGATTACGGGCTATTTTCTGGCCCCGTTTAAAACGCGGCGGTTCGTGTTCACAATCCTGCAAACGCTGTTCTATTCCGTGGGCCTGACGCTGTTCGTGAAGTACACCGGCTTAAACCCGTGGGTGGCAAAGGAAACGGTGATTGATTCCGCGCTGATCATTACCCGCAGCCCGTATTGGTTTGTGGTGATGTATCTGGGGCTGAATGCTGTGCTGCCTCTGCTGCAGCCCGCGGTGAAGAGCCTGGGCAGACGCGCGCACCTGTGGATCCTGATCGTATCAGCCCTGTACCTGTCCGTGATCCCCACGGTCACCTTCCAAAACCCCTCTTCCCAATATTTCCACCAGCTTTCGTGGTTTTTCTTCCTGTATGTGCTGGGCGCGTACTTTAGAAAGTTCCCCAGCCGCTTTACCCGCTGCTGGCCGCTGCACGGCGCGGTGTTTCTTGGCATGCTGGCGCTGATCACATGGCTGTGCCTGTGGGGGCGGGATCACCAGGAATTGTTCCAGAAGGTGGGCAGCAGGCAGAATTTTTTCGCCGATAAGAATGCCGTGCCCCAGCTGCTTTGCTCCTGCGGGCTGTTCCTGTTCTTCGCGGGAATAAAAGTCAGGCCCTCCAAATACCTCACCCTGCTTTCCGGCGCATCCTTCGGGGTGTACCTGATCCACGACCACAATCTGCTTCGCCCCGTGATCTGGGGGCAATGGGTCGCCGTGTGGCAGCAATGCCAAACAGCATCCTTCTGGAAGACCGCGCTGATCATTCCGCCGGTTATCTACCTTTCCTGCGGCGCGGTCGACATCCTTCGAAAATTCCTGCTGGAAAAGCCGCTGGAAAACCTGCTGAACCCCGCCTTTGAAAAAACGGACCGCTGGCTGAATGGAAAGACAGCGAAGATATGACCCCTGTTTCATGATAAACGAGCGATAGGATGAGGTGAATCCGCCATGGACGCCATGCTCGCAAAAGCGAAGCGAACGCTGATCGGTGACCGCGCGTTTTACCGCGCGGTGCTGGCGATTATCATACCGGTCATCATTCAAAGCAGTATATCGAATTTTGTCAATTTCCTGGACAATCTGATGGTCGGCGCCCTGGGCGACGCCCAGATGAGCGGCGTGTCCATTGCGAATCAGCTGGTCTTTGTGTTCAGCCTGGCCGTTTTTGGCGGGCTGGCGGGGCCGGGCATTTTCGGCGCGCAGTTTTACGGCGCGGGCGATATCGAAGGCATGCGCAGCACCTTCCGCATCAAGGTGCTGGAATCGCTGTTTCTGTTGGCAATCACATTCGTGGCGTTCATCGGCTTCAAAAAGGAATTGATTTCCCTCTTCCTGCAAGGGGATGGCGACCCTGCCATGGCGGCGGAGATGCTGAAAAACGGCCAGGATTACCTGATGGTGATCCTCATCGGCCTGCCTGCCTTCGCCTTCAGCCAAAGCTACGCCGGCACCCTCAGGGAAATGGGAGAAACCCGCCTGCCCATGTTCGCCAGCGTGGCGGCGGTCATCACCAACGCGGTGTTCAATTACCTATTGATCTTCGGCAAGCTGGGCCTGCCCCGGCTGGAGGTGGTGGGCGCGGCGGTGGCGACGGTCATCAGCCGCTATGTGGAGCTGGGCATCGTGATGGTGTTCACCCATAAGCATCACAAGCGCTTCACCTTCATCGAGAAGGCCTACCATACCCTCAAAGTGCCTGCCGCGCTGCTGAAAAAAGTGCTGCGCATGGGCGCGCCGCTGCTGCTGAACGAGCTGCTCTGGTCCATCGGCATGAGCACGCTGACCGCTGTGTATTCCATGAGCGGCCTGGTGGTGGTGTCGGCGCTGAGCATCACATTCACGATTTCCAACCTGTTCAGCGCTGTCTATATGTCCATGGGCACGGCCGTGGCGGTGATGGTGGGCCAGGCCCTCGGCGCGGGTGATTTTGAGAAAGCCAAAGGCGACGTGTGGCGCCTGATCGCTTTCGGCATTGCGGGCGCGGCTTTGATGGGCCTGCTGCTGGGGCTTTTCTCCCCGCTCATTCCCCGCGCTTACAGCGGCGTTACCCAGGACGCCCGGGACATGGCTACCAGCCTGCTGATCGTGACGGCCTGCGCCATGCCCCTGTACGCGTTTGCGCATTGTACCTATTTTACCCTTCGTTCCGGCGGCAAGACCATCATCACCTTCCTGTTTGACAGCTGCTACACCTGGGCGATTTCGGTGCCGCTGGCGCTGCTGATGGTGAAGGTGGTGCGCTCGGATATCGTGGTCACCTTCGCCACCGTGGAAGCGGCCAACATCATCAAGTGCGTGATCGGCTACATCTTTGTCAAATCCGGCAAATGGATACAGAACCTGACGAGCGTGGCATAAAAAGGATGAAGCAAATGGAAAAACAAAATCTGTTCGAACAGGGAAGCATCCGGAAGACCTATATCACCCTGGCCATGCCGGTGACGCTGAGCATGGTGCTGTCCGTGGTGTACAATGTGGCGGACACTTATTTCATTGCCAGCGCCCAGGATACCAATATGGTGGCGGCGGTGTCGCTGTGCGCGCCGGTGTTCATGCTGCTGATGGCCTTCGGCAACATTTTCGGCCAGGGCGGCACGTCGCTGATTTCCCGGCTGTTCGGCAAACAGGACACGGAAGGCACAAAGCAGGTCAGCGCCTTCTGCTTCTACGCTGCGCTGCTGTGCGGCGCGGTGATCGGCGGGACGATGCTGATTTTCCATGATCCGCTGCTTTGGCTGCTGGGGGCGAATGAGGAAACCTACGGCAGCGCTTACGCGTATTTTATGACCCTCGCCGTGGGCGGGCCGCTGGTGGTGGCAAACTTTATCCATATGAACCTGCTCCGGGCGGAGGGCATGAGCCGGGAATCCATGCTGGGCAGCGTCAGCGGCCTGGTGGTGAACATCATCCTGGACCCCATTTTTATTTCCGTTCTGGGCTGGGGCGCGTTTGGCGCGGCATTCGCTTCGGTGATCGGCTACGCCTGCTCCGACGTATTCCTGCTGCTGGTGGTGCTGAAGAAGAGTAAAATCCTTTCTGTAGATGTCCGAAAGGCCCTGATTCCCGGCAAGGATGTGCTGGATATCTGCGCCATCGGTGTATCCGCGGCGCTGACCAACATCATGTCCAGTGTTTCCCTGATCGTGCTGAACCATTTCCTTCTGCCCTACGGCAACAGCCAGGTAGCCGCCATGGGCATCGCCCAGAAGGTGAGCATGATCATCCTGCTGGTGCTGACCGGCATGAGCTTTGGCGCGGCCCCCATCGTAGGCTACTATTACGGCGGGCGCAAATATGAAAAACTCAAGGAGCTGCTTCGCTTCCTGCTGCGGGTGGTGGGCAGCACGGCGGTGGTCATGACGGTCATCCTGTTTTTTCTCGCCCGCCCCTGCATCGGCATTTTTTTGCAGGATGAGGCCATCATCCAGACCGGCGTGACCATGCTGCGCTGGTATATCGTCACCATGGCGCTGGCTGCGGGCGTGATGATCATCACGATCTGCTTCCAGGCCAGCGGCAAGGCCCTGGAAGCGCTGATCGCTTCTGTCTGCCGCCAGGGCGTGATCTTCATTGCCGTGATCGCCATCGCTTCCGCCGCCGCCGGGTATACCGGCGTGCTGGCCGCCCAAGCCGTTACCGACGTCATTACGATCCTGCTGCTGGGCGCGCTGTTTTGGAAGCGCTTTTACTGCACATTGCACGACTGACCGACACTTTCCTTCTCTGGATACAGAAAATTACTCCCCCTCCAGCAAGCCGAAGGGGGAGCTTTTTGTCTGGTGGAAAAAGGGAACGGCGCACTAAGTCAATCCACCGTTTCTCCCGTAAGCGTTTTCCAGGCGTTGCGCAGCATGACCTGATTATTCACGCCGTAATTCGGATCGTTCTTCCTTGCTTCGCTCATATCCCGCAGGAAATGGACGCACAGGTGGCCGCCGAAGCCGTTGTCAGTGATAGAACCGTAAAGGTGCGGGCGGTTATGCATGGTAGCCATGGTCCATTGGCCGTCCGGCAGCATAACATATACGGGATGGATCGTCCAGGAGGTGTCGCCGAAGGAACGGTTCATGATCTGGGTATCCCGCCAGGTGGCGGGCTGGCTGTCGGCGTGGTTGCCCAGGGAGTACAGCACCAGCTTCCAGCTGAGACTGGTGTTGGGATCAAAGATGGTAATGGTCTGCCCGGCGCGCACTTTGGGCTTGATTTCTTTCTGCCAGCTCAGCAGCTTGAGCTGGCTGACGGCGGGGGCCGCCATGCGCCCTTCGGTGGGGGGCAGGGTCTCAACCGGCATGGAATAGGGTTTTCCGGCGCCGCCGTGGAGCACCTGGCGGGTCAGCGCGTCCGCGATGCCGCTGATGACCAGGCCGTTGCGCTGCTGGAAAGCGACCACGGCGTTGTGGGTATCGGTGTCATATTCGCCGGTGACGGACACGGGATAGCCCAGCGCTTTCAAATCTGTCTGCACCTTCTTCACGTCGCTGCCGGTCTGGTCGATGCGCACGGTGGAATACGTCAGCGGGGCCGCGTTTGCCCGCCGCGCGCTGTCGCTTTTGAGCATCACGAAGGTTTGGCTTCCGGCGGCACCGTCGGCCTCCAGACCGTTCTGCTGCTGGAAGGCCTTCACGGCGGCGAAGGTGGCGTCATCATACACGTTGGTGACGGCGGCGCTGTAACCGAGCTCCATCAGCCGGTTCTGCACCCATGCCACATCCGAGCCGGTCATCCCTTTTTTCAGCGTCCGCGTGTATACGGAAGGGTCGTCGTCCTCCGCTTCTGTTTTCGCTGTGGCGGCGCCCAGGAAGGTCAGGTACTTGGTCATCACGTAGCCCCGTGTGCCCTGATAGCTGACCTCGCACCAGTCGGTTCCCCGGCTGTACACTGTCAGGGAAGAAGCGTTGTTGAGAAGCATAAGGACGCGGGAGCCGGAGGATGGCTGCTCCCGCAGGTTCAGCGTGCCACCGGAAGTGGTCACCAGCGCCTGCATGACCGTGCCGTTATTGGCAGGGGCCTGTGTTGGCGCGGGGGTTGGCGTCGGCGCGGAGGTGGGCGCGGCAGTGGGGGTATCCGCAAAGCGCAGGAAAGAGGTCATCACATACCCCTGTATCCCATTGTATACTGCCGAACACCATACGACGCCCCGGGAAAGCACATTGATCTGCGTTCCGCCGGGAATGGTGGTGATGACGCGGGCGCCGCTGTCCGGGCTTTCCCGCAGGTTCAGGCTGCCGCTGGGGGTAGACACCCAGGCGGATTGGCTGTAGGTAATGGCGGGAATATAGGTATTGACCGGCACAGAGGCAGGCGTTTGCGTGGGATACACGTAATAGCCCGGCGTGGCGGTAGGCGCGCTGACGCCGAAGGAGAGGTAACGGCTCATGACGTAGCCGGTGACGCCGTTATACAGGATCCTGCACCAGGCGGTGCCCCGGGCGGTCACTGTCACCCAGGCACCGTAGGGAACGGTGGTGATGATACGGCCCTGTTCTTCCGGGGCTTCCCTGAGGTTCAGGCTGCCGCCGGTGGTCGTGACCATGGCCTGGATATTTGCGGAATACATGGGCTCATACGTGGGCCGCGGCGTGGCAGTGGGGGCCTGCGTCATTTCGTACACGGGCTGCGTCTGGGTGGAGAAGGAAAGGTATTTGGTCATTACGAAACCCGCCGTGCCGTTGTAAATCACGGAGCACCAGGTGCTTCCCCGGCTGACCACGATCATCATGTCGCCGTAAGGAATGGTGGAGAGCACGCGGGCGGAGGAGGATGGCCCGTTTCTGAGGTTCAGGCTGCCGCTGGGCGTGGCCACCCTGGCGGTGAGGGTGACGCCGGAGACATAGGAATTGGAAGCGGCTGCCGGCTGGGCGGATGCTCCCGCCTGATTCCCCGGCGCATAGGCGGGAGCGAGGGAGAAGAGCAGCGACAGGGTCTTGTCCCCGGCCACACCGTCCGCCGTCAGGCCGTATTTGCGCTGGAACTGCTTCACCACGCGCTGGGTGTCCGCGCCGTATTTCCTGTCGGCCTTCAGGCTATACCCCAGCGATTGGAGGGCTAACTGCATGTTCAGCACCTCATCGCTTTCCATGCCGCGCTCCAGCTTTTCATATTGCGCGAAGCCCGATAAGGGAAGCGAAATCAGAGCCAGAACGAGCAGCAAAGCGGTACAGCGGTGCAATAAGTGTTTCAAGGCGTTTCGCCTCCTTGCGTGCGGAATGAATTCTGCTGTGGTTAATGATAGCATAACCTGTCGAAAAAGTAAACGAAACGGCGGCAAGTGTTACAAATTGGCATGGGCGGAGCGTGAATGGAAAAGGCCGGACGCCTGTATTTTTCACCGGTTGTGCGAAAAAGGCAGATGGAAGAAAAATCATTTTCAATTCCAGATTTTCGATGGTCATTTGGTATGATTTGTGGTATGATATAAAATGTAAATTTGTTTTTGTTTGATGCGTTATCCATCTCTTTTTCAGGAAGGAGCACCCCATTTTTATGAGCCAACTGTTCCCCAACGAAAAAGCGCTTATTTCATCGATTTTCAGCGACGAGACCGAATTGTTCCGCACGCCCGCAGAACCGGAAGCGGGCGATACCGTGCAGATCCGGCTGCGTTTGCTGAAGCATATGAACGCCCAGGTGGCGCTGCTGACGGGCTATCCCACCGCCGTGGTGCCCATGAAAAAATATAAAACCGACGCATGCTTTGACTGGTACGAAACGGAATTGACCTGCAAGGACGATTCCTCTGTGTTTTATTCCTTCCTGCTGGCCTGGAAGGGCAAGTATATCCATTACCGCCGCACCGGCGCGTCATATACGGATTCCGTACCCTTCCCCGATCCGGCCCATTCCTTCCACCTGATCCCGGGCTTCCATGTGCCCGCATGGTCAAAGGGCGCGGTGCAGTATCAGATTTTTACCGACCGTTTCCGCAACGGCAGCCCCGCCAATGATGTGCGGGACCGGGAATACTTTTACTCCGGCGATTTCATCCGCCACGCGGAAAGCTGGCACCAGCTGCCCCAGATCGGGGATTACCGCTGCTTTTACGGCGGCGATTTGCCCGGCGTGCTGGAAAAGCTGGATTACCTGCAGGGGCTGGGAGTGGAAGCGATCTATTTCAATCCCATCTTTGTATCTCCCTCCACCCATAAATACGACACCCAGGATTATGAGCATATCGACCCGCATTTTACCGTCATTGCCAGGGACATCGACCGGCCGCTGCACAAAAATGAGCACAGGAACGTCCATGCCGCGGAATATATCCTGCGCACGACGGATGAAAAAAACCTGGCGGAAAGCGACGCCTGGTTCGCCCGCTTCTGCCGGGAGATGCACCGCCGGGGCATGAAGATCATTCTGGACGGCGTGTTCAACCATTGCGCCTCCTTTCACAAATGGATGGATAAAGAGGGCATCTATGAACAGGCGGGGGGCTATGCCGCCGGCGCGTATGACGATCCGAAAAGCCCGTACTGCAATTTCTTCCAGTTCAAAGACCGCAGGGATTACGACAGCTGGTGGGGCGTGGAAACGCTGCCCAAGCTGAACTACGAGGGCAGCCGCGACCTGTGCGAGGAAATCTTCAAAATCGCGGAGAAATGGGCGCAGCCGCCTTATTCCATCGACGGCTGGCGTTTGGACGTTGCGGCAGACCTGGGCCACAGCCGGGAATTCAATCACCTGTTCTGGAAGGAATTCCGCCGCCGGGTAAAGGCGGTGAATCCCAATGTGGTCATCATTGCCGAGCATTACGGCGACCCCTCCGAGTGGCTCCGCGGGGACGAATGGGACACCGTGATGAACTACGACGCCTTTATGGAGCCTGTGACTTATTTCCTCACCGGCATGGAGAAGCATTCTGACGGGCGGCGGGATGACCTGTACCAAAATGGCGAAGCGTTCTTCGGGATCATGCGGGAGCATATGAGCCGCTTCCCCACGCCCAGCCTGATGTGCGCTATGAACGAGCTGAGCAACCACGACCACAGCCGCTTCCTGACCCGTACCAACGGGCGGGTGGGCCGCCTGCATTCCGCGGGCAGCGGCGCGGCGTCCGAGGGCGTAAACCTGGGCGTTTTCCGCGAAGCCGTGCTGATTCAGATGACCTGGCCCGGCGCGCCGACCATTTATTACGGCGACGAGGCGGGGCAGGTGGGCTGGACGGATCCCGACAACCGCCGCACGTATCCCTGGGGGCACGAGGATATTGGATTGATCGACCTGCACAAGGCGCTGGCCAGGCTGCGCAGGAACCGCCCCGTGCTGAAATACGGCAGCATAAAGCATCTTTGCGCCGGCCACGGATACATCTCCTATGCCCGGTTCGACGAGGACAGTATCCTGGCGGTAGCCGTCAACAATTTGGAAGACGCCCAGGTCATCGCCATCCCGCTGCGGGACGTGGGGGTGCCCGAGGGAACGCGGGTGTTCCAGGTGTTCGTTACCACGGAAAAGGGATATGACACCGTGCCAAGGGCCATGGGCTTTGTGAAGAACGGCATCCTGCTTTGCCGCCTGGAATCAAGAAGCGCCGCTGTGCTTGCGCCTTTGATCTGAGTGAGGAGGATCACGCGATGGATTCCGCTGCTTTTATCAGGTCAGTCCGTGAAACGAACGCGCCTTACGGCACCGCCGCGCTTTGGTGGATGGGCCAGATGGGGCTGTGGGTGAAAATGGGGGAGACGGTGCTGAGCATCGACTACTTTGCCAGCGCCAGGGAGGACAGGCAGGTTCCGCCGCCCGTGCCGGCGAGGGATGTCCGCGGCATCGACGCTTTTCTGGGCACCCACGACCACCTGGATCATATCGACCACGACGCCTGGCAGGTATGGGCAGAAAGCTGTCCGGAAGCCGTGTTTGTATTTCCGGCGCTGCATGCCGCCGCTGTGACCGCCGACGGGATTTCCGCCGCGCGCCAGCGGGGGATGGGGGAAGGCACGATCTGCAAAATCGGCGGCGTGACTGTCCGCGCCATCGCCGCGGCGCATGAGTTTTTGCATCCCGACCCGGCCACCGGCCTGCATCCCTGCCTGCAATACATCATTGAGGGCAACGGCGTGCGCCTCTACCATGCGGGCGATACCCTGCGCTATGAAGGGATGCTGCCAAAGCTCCGGGCCATGGGCCGCATAGATGCCGCCCTGCTGCCCATCAACGGACGCGACGGAGAAAGATACCGCCGGGACTGCATCGGCAATATGACCTTCCAGGAAGCTGCCGATCTTGCAGGTGAACTCCGCCCCGGCCTGGTCATCCCCGGCCACTGGGATATGTTCGCCCATAATCCCGGCGACCCCGCGGCGTTCGCTGATTATCTGGACGCGAAGTATCCGGGGCTTGCCTGCCGCGTGCCGATCATTCAGGAAAAAATCATGGTTCATGCGTAACGGTTGATCCGCTTTATGCCGCCAGGGAAGCTGTCTTTCGCATTGTCGAAGCAGCCCCTGGCTTTTTTTCGAACAAACATGAAAAGGTTTGTAATTATTCATAAAAAAGCAAAAAACAGGGCCTTTAGCATTCGGCATTTTTGTGCTATAATCAACAGGAATACAGCATGATTCGCAAGAACGGTTCCCGGATGAAGCCGGCTTTTGTTCGCAGGTTTGCCTCGGCTTGAAGGAGCGCCTGAGGCGGAGGGGCGTTCAGCCATGTGACGGGATGAATGAGGGAGTGTGCGCATGAAAGACTACTGGATTGCTTTCCTGACGGCGGACTGGAATTTCGAGCTGGTCGAAAGCACGCTGCAGGGCTTGAAGCAATACGTGGACGACTTTGAGAACATTCATCTTTGTGTATTCGACTGCTTCGGAAAAGACCTGGACAATGAAAGGGATAAAAGTGAATACGCCATCTACGGCCTGGTTGACTTCAGCCGGTTTGACGGGGTGCTGGTGCAGGGAAACCAAATCGTATTAAAGCGAGTGCGGGAGGAGCTTGGGCGCAGGATCGTGGAGGCGGGCATTCCTGCCGTAAGCATTGACTGTCCGTTGGCCGGATGCGAGATGTTCGGCATTGACAATGAAAAGGCACAGTATGAGATTGCAAACCACGTGCTGAAGGAGCATCACGCCAGGCAGATCGTTTATCTGACGGGCCTGCTGGACAATGGCTGCCTTGAAGGGCGGCAGCGCCTGGCAGGGTTCCTGTCCGCCTGCAGGGACAACGGCATTCCCCACAGCAATATCGAAATCATCGAATGCACCTGGCGCACCAGCGACGGCGTTACGGTCGCCAATCAATGGATCGACAGCGGAAAACCGCTGCCGGACGCCTTTGTGTGCGCCAACGACGATATGGCCTTTGGCCTGATGGAAGCGCTGGAGGACAGAGGATATCATGTTCCCAACAATGTGCTGGTGACAGGCTTTGACGGGCTGACCAGCTCTGAGCTGTCCAGCCCCAGCCTTTCCACGGTGTGCCGGGACAACCAAACGCTCAATTACCAGGCGCTGGATTTCCTGATCCGCAAAATCGAAGGAAAAGAAACAGAGGGCTCCGTGTCCGCGCCCTACAAGCTGACCTTTTCCGAATCCTGCGGCTGCGGTGAAACGCTGGTGCCCGGCTATCTCCGGAAACAGTATTTCAAACAGATCCGATTCCTGAAAAATTTCTACATCCTGCAGGATGAGCTGGCTGAAGATTTGTTTGAAGCCAACGATTTGATGGGCTTGATGGAAAGCGTGGAAGACAACAAGGAAATCTTCGGCTGCGGCAATGCCTATATGTGCATCAACGACTACTATTTTGACAACTACGATAAGAAAAACTGGCACCGGGACTCCAAAACCTTCGGCGAGGAAATGGTGCTCGCCGAATGCGGAAGAGCGTGGTCTGATGAAGAGCTTAACACGAGCTATGTCCGTTTCCCGAGGAAGGATTTGCTGCCCAGGGAACTGATCGAGCGCGAAAGATTCCTGATTTTCTATCCCCTGCATTACAACACCTACTCCATCGGCTACCTGGTGCTGGACGGCATCAGCGAAGCTGCGAAGCTGAATTTGCACATCAGTATTTTCAGCTTCCTGGAAATCGCCATTGAAAACGTGCGAAAGAAATGCCTGCTGCACCAGTTCAATGATTTTCTGGACAACCTGTACGTTCACGACGCGCTGACCGGCCTGTATAACCGCTTCGGGTATGAACGCTTTGGGCAGCATACATTTGATTCCTTCCTGATGCAGGATGGCGGCGCGCAGATCCTGTTTATCGACATGGACCACATGAAGCAGATCAATGACCAATTCGGCCATGAGATCGGGGATGAAGCCATCCGGGGCGCGGCAGGGGTGATCCAGAAAGCATGCAGCCCCCGCGATTTCATGATGCGCTATGGCGGCGACGAATTCCTGGTGATCGCTTCTTCCCGCGAAGTCCGACTGGAGGAAGCCATCCAGCACGCTGTGCGGGCATATAACCAGCTGAACAATGACCATCCCTTTGAGCTCAGCCTCAGCGTGGGCATCATCCGGGCGGACAACAGTGAAAACAAATCCCTGGAGGAATACGTTCAGGCAGCCGACGTGCAGATGTACGAGCAAAAGAGCAGAAGAAGAAACCTTAGAAACTGAAAAAGAAAGGGCTGCTCATTTCGGCAGCCCGTTTTTTTCGCGTTCGGCGAATTCAAAGGGAATCGCCCGACCGTCTTTCAGCAGCGCTACACAGATATGGCCGTCTCCTTCATAGGGCACATGTCCGCCTGCCGATCCGATCACAGCCCCTTTGCGAACCTGCTGGCCAGGCATGACGCTGATCTTTTTGAGTCCCCTGTATCGGCTTTTCAGTCCGTTTCCGTGGTCAATGCGCACTTCGCCGCGGTTGCAGCTTTCCACCGTCCCCGCCAGCATCGCGTAAACCGGATTTCCTTCCTCCGCTTGAACGTCCACGGCGGGATGCGCCTGCCATAGATTGAAAGCGGGAAAAAAGACGGGCGTTTCACAATAACCCCGGACCAGCGCTCCGTCTGCCGGCCAGCCGCAGGCTTCCATCGTCGGCAAGGGGGTCACTTGAGCCAGCCTTTGGCTCTGGTCGGACAGCGCTTGCTGATCGGTGATTTCATCCCGCTGCTGTTCCCGCGTCCAGGCGGCTGAAAGCAGGATCACGCCTGCGCAGAGCAGGGCCAATAGGTAGTGTCCCCAAGCGTCAAATACCCGGCGAAGCTTTTTCCGCATCATCATCAACACCCTGATTGCGCGAAAAGCGGCAAACGTTCAGAGAGCGGATGACGCGATGAAACCCATCGGCCATCCGTTCCCCGGACGCTGGGCCCGCTTACTGATAGATTCTCCCGATGCTGGTATTGTCCATCGTCCTGTTCTGCAGGCCGGGTATCGGGCTGGGGGCGGTTTCGGCGCGGTAATCCCGCCCGCGCAGGCGGATGGCCCGGTCGATCACCTGATGGCTGGGCACGGCGTCCACGTTGGCGTTTACCGCCTTCTGATATACGAAGAAATCATAGTCTTTCGGCAGCATGGCGACAGGCTTGAAGATTTCCTTTTCCGCCGTGAAATCCACCATATTCAGCGCGGAACGTATATAGTCGATATTGGATTCAAAATGGAAGGGCTCCGGGAACTCGCCGCCGGGAATCACCTGCTGCCAGTCCTTTTTTTCGTACTGCCTGAGCAAGTCGGCTGCTTTGTGAAGATGGGCCACTTCCATGCGGAAGAAGGCTTCCCAGACCTTTTTGATTTCAGGATCAGTTTCATCCTCCATGCAGGAGTAATAGAGATAGGCCTCCACATACTGGTGCATCAGCAGCCCTTCCAGCCAGGTGCAGTTGGGATCCATCAGGCTGCCGTACTGGGTCACGTGCTGCTCCTCGATCATGCCGATTTCCTGATACAGCCTGCGGCCCAGATCGGAGGTATAGAAATTGCAGACGTTCATGTAGTAGTTCATGGTCTGCTGCTCGGCAGCGGTGATGATCTGCACCGCCATCTTGTCGAACAGCGCGGCGTCGGGTTTGCCGGGCACGCACAGCGCGTCCATGGGGCAGCGGTGTTCTGAAATGGTGGGGCGGCCCGGCATGATCTCCGTGTAATCGCCAACCAGCTTTTCGGCGTATTCGCCATGCTCCATTTCCATCAAATCGGCGTAGCGGTACAGGTGATCAAAGTCCTCCAGCAGCGCAAAGTCCAGGGCGGATTTCACATGGGCGCAGGTGACGCGCTGGGCCAGTCCGGCGGTCAGGTCGACGGCCAGCTGCTCGTAACCGATGGTGTGCTCCAGCACGGTTTCGTCCATGGGCTTGAGGCACGCGATTTTCTTTTGCTGCTGCTGTTCCTGGCGGCGCATCATGGCCAGCTCCCGCCGCAGGTCATTGTTGCTTTCGTGGCGGTGGAACTGGTGGGAATATTTGGCAGACTCAAACTCCGTGCCGTTCATCAGGATCACGCGCACTCGGGTGTAGGGATCGGCTTCTATTTTGTCGTAGGACACAGGATAAAGGTGCTGCCAGTCCATGAACTGATCGGCGGTTTTTTCCGGTTTTAGCTGAAATGGGTTCATATGGTTTCCCTCCTTGCGGTTTCTTGTTCCTTGTATTCCCGAAAAAGAGGAAGAATATACAAAAAAGCCGCCGAAAAATCGGCGGCTTCGATGGATCAAAGGATCATTTCAGCCGATCAGGATAGGTCTTCACGGTGGCTTCATCCGTCCACTGCTTGAGGGTGGCTTCGGCCACTTCGCTCTGCTTGGCGGTCAGCAGCGCAGAAGAAATGCTTTCCCGCACGGTTTCGATATCCACGGGGCCTTCCTGCACATCGGACACGTACTGGAGGATGTGGTAGCCATAGGTGGATTCCACGGGTTCGCTCACATCGCCGGTCTTTTCAAGCGCCATGGCAGCGTTGACAAAGGACTCCACGAAGTAAGCAAAGCCTTCACGGATGGCGTAGCCGCTGGCGGGCATGCTGTCGGTGCTGTATTCGGTGACGAGGGCGTCAAAGTCCGCGCCTTCCGCGGTGGCCAGAGCGTACACTTCATCGGCCTTCGCCTTGGCATTGGCCATGCCGGCGGCTTTTGCGGCGTCATAAGCGGCCTGGGCTTCGTCCACGGCAGCCTGCAGGGCGGCGGTGTCGGCGCCTTCGGCAGCGTTGGCCAGGGCATCCTGGGCAGCAGTCAGGGCGTCTTCCGCTTCGGTGGAGGCCTTGCTGTCCTCGTCGGACACGGAGATGAGGATGTGCTTTACCATGCGGTATCCGGCGGGAGCGTAATACACGGTGGTGCCGTTCATCACGTTATAGCCATACAGATCGGGGTTGGATTCAAACTGCGTTTTGTTTTCTTCCGCTTTCGCGTCGAAGTCGGCTTTGATTTCTTCCTCGCTCACGGCCACATCCTTGATCATGTCGGCCTCCAGCTTTTCGATGGCTTTGTCTTCCAGCGCGGATTGGAGGAAATCGTCGTAGGAGGAGCGTCCGTCGGCGGTCTGAATATCATTTTCAGCCACGTATTTTTCGGTGGCGGCCTTCAGCTCGTCGCCTTCCTTCCCGCTGTTGGGGAAATACGCGCTGACCACGGAATCAAGGAAGGACTGATAGTATTCCTTGGCTTGCTCTTCCGCCTGGGCCTTTTCTTCCTCCGTCAGTTCGTTCATGCCCAGGGCATAAGCCTTTTGCTTCATCACCAGCTGGCTGATATAAGAATCGATCACCTGGGAGGTGATGGTCGCTTCGTCGGTGGTGTACATGCCGGAATAACCATAAGCAGCGAACAGCTGGTTGTAATACTCGTTCTGGCTGATCTGGTTCTGCACGGCGGCGGAAACGGTCTTCTTATTGATGGTCTCGCCGTTCACGTCGATGATCACGCGGGCGTTGTCCTTCGCTTCGTCTTTCGTTACCAGCGCACAGCCGCTCAGGATCATCACGAGGGCCAGCAGCAGGGCAAATACACTCTTTTTCTGCATACAAAATACATCTCCTAACTAATTTGTTCAAGGCAACGAACCTATTATACAGGAAAGAAGCCAAAACAGCAAGCATAAATTTCGGCAAAATGTCGAATTGATGGAACAGGGAAGATGCGATATACTAAGAAGGACTGGGTTTAGGAAATAAAAAGGAGGCTTTCCGAAATGAAATTTGCTATCGCGTGTGACCCGGCGGGCGTGCCGCTGAAGGAGCCGATCAAGGAATCCCTGCATGAGATGGGCATTGAAACCGTGGATTTCGGCATCAACGAGGGCGACCCCCGGGATTATCCCGTCTTTGCCGTCCGCGCCGCCAACGCGGTCGCCAGCGGCGAATGCGACCGGGGCATCGTTCTGTGCGGCACCGGCGTGGGGATTTCCATCGCCGCCAACAAGGTAAAGGGCATCCGCTGCTGCTGCTGCTCCGACGCCTACAGCGCCAAGATGAGCCGCGCGCATAACGACGCCAACATGCTGGCCCTGGGCGGGCGGGTGATCGCGCCGGAGCTGGCAAAGCTGATCGTGGAGCTTTGGGTGAAAACGCCCTTTGAAGGCGGTCGGCATCAGCGCCGCATCGACATGTTCTCCCTGATCGAAGAAGGAAAGCCTGTGGAATAAATGGCGAAGATGGAAAAAACCAACGTGATGCGCACGCTGGAGCGTCTGAAAATCCCTTATCAGGAGCATTCCTACGGCGATACCGGCGCCGTCAGCGGAGTGGATGTGGCGTCAGCGCTGGGGGAAGACCCGGCCCGCGTATTCAAAACCCTGGTCACTGTGGGCAAAAGCAAGGCGCATTACGTGTTCATGATCCCCGTGGCGGAAGAACTGAACCTGAAAAAAGCCGCCGCCGCGGTGGGGGAGAAGTCCGTCGAAATGATCAAGAGCAAGGAGCTTCTGCCCCTCACCGGATACATCCACGGCGGCTGCTCGCCCATCGGGATGAAAAAGCAGTTTCCCACCTTCATCCACGAAACCGCGCTGAATTTTGACACCGTCTATTTCAGTGCGGGCAGGATCGGCTGTCAGGTGGAATGCGCATTGGAAGGCTTACAAAAAGCCGTCCCGGTGGCAGCCGCCGATCTGATTGAATGAAGGATTGGCCGTCAGAACCTGCCGGGGGACAGAGAGACTTATGGAGAAGAAGGATTTGACGTTTAAACGTATTGGTCCGGAGGAAGCCGCGGCGATCAGGGAGCTGTTTTTCAGCGTGTTCACGAATGCGCCTTGGAACGACGACTGGTCAGACGGAACGCAGCTGGATTTGTACCTGCGCGATCTGACAGGACAAAGCAATTCTCTGGCCTACGGTTTGTACGAAGGGGAAAAGCTGATCGGCGTATCCATGGGGAATATCAAGCATTGGTACACCGGCGTGGAATACTGCATCGATGAATTCTGTATCCTGACGGAAAAACAAAGCCAGGGCCTGGGCACGTTCTTCCTGCAAGAAATCGAAAAGGAGATCGGGAAGCTGGGAATCACGCAGATGTACCTGCAGACGGAAGCCACGGTTCCCGCGTATCATTTCTACCGAAAAAACGGCTTTACGGAGATGGAAGGCCACATATCATTCTTTAAACGGATATCATGTCCAAAAAAATAACCCCGAAACGGGGCGCCAAGGGTGCGTAAAACTGAAAAAATGCGAGTGGCGGGGCTCGAACCCGCACGCCCAGAGGGCACAAGATTTTAAGTCTCGGTTGTCTGCCAGTTCCAACACACTCGCTTACAGCCGTTATTATAGACCATGAGGCAAGGGAAAGTCAAGATCAAATCCTTCAATTGCGTTGACTTTGTGATGAAACGGCGTCCGGGCAGGCCGTGAAGAACGGCAGGCGGCCGGGCTTTACCGCTTTCCCGCCCTCACCGGCGCTCTCCAGCCTGCCAGCGCTTTCTGGCCTTCCGGCGTAACAGGCTTGATCCATTTGCCCCGGAAGAGATGCACCTGCATCAGGACATACCGGATGGGTTCGTCGATATAGCAGCAGGCGAACACAAGCAGCGTAGGCAGCTTCCATACCATGCCGGTGAGCCATACGCAGGGAATGAGCATTGCCCACATAAACACGATTTCCAGGATCGTGCCGTACGTAGCGTCGCCCGCCGCGCGGAAGGTGTCGTTCTGGGTCCAGTTGCCCATGCGGATCACTGCCACCACGCCGAAAACAGCGATCATACCGAACGCGATGGAAAAGCTGTCGCCGCTCATGCCCATGATCTGCAGGATGGGGGTATGCAGCAGCACCAGCAGCACGCACACACTGGCGATGAATCCCTGGCAAAGATATACCAGCCGCCATGCCCGGCGGTACGCGATATCGATGTTTCCCGCGCCCACCTCTTTGCCGACCAGGATGGAGGCGGCATTGGTAAATCCGGCGAAGAAGCCGATGATCAGGCCCTCCAGCGTGCGGAATACAGCCAGCGCGGCGATGGCCTCTTCCGGCTGGCGGCCCAGAACGACGTTGATCACCATGTTGCCCGCGCCGATGAGCACTTCGTTCATCAGGATCGGAAAGCACTTGCGGAAATAGGATCTGATCAAATCAGCCGTCCAGCGGAAATGCTGTGAAAAAGCCAGCAGGTAAGGGTGCCCGTTCCGCTTCGAAAGCAGAATAATGACCAGGGTGCTCACGCATTGGGAGATCACCGTCGCCAGCGCCGCGCCGCGCACGCCCATGGCAGGCGCGCCAAGGTTGCCAAAGATCAGCACCCAGTTCAGAAATACGTTGATGCCCACCGCCGCGAAAGAGCCGTACAGTGGGATCGTCACCCGTTCCGTGCTGCGAAGCAGCGCCGCCATCGCCATGGAAAACACCATCAGCGGATAGGAAAAAGCCGCAATGCGCAGATAGTCCACCCCGATGCGCTGAATGGATTCCTTATCGGTATACAGCCGCATCACCGCTTCGGGAAAGAAAAGGCCGAGCAGGAAAAAGATGAGGGCTACCGTCATCATGCACGTTAATGTCAGGCCGTAGGAGCGGTTGATGCCGTCGCCGTCCCGTGCGCCCCAATATTGGGAAAAGAACAGCATTCCGCCGCCCACGAAGCCCCAATAGCAGCTGAACATGAGCGACGAAAACTGCGCGCACAGGCCCACCGCCCCCACTTCGGTCTTGCCCAGGGAGGAAATCATCATCGTATCGATCATCGACCCCGTGGTGGTCAGCAGGTTTTGCAGCGCAACCGGCACCGCGATCACGGCGACCTTCATCAAAAAATCGCGCCAGTCAAACTTTTGCTGTTCCATGCCATCCTCCACGCCGACTTTTATATTTTAACGCCCGCCGCCTGCCCCTTCGGGATCCGGCGGGACGGCCGACGGCGCTGCGCGCCGGTTCGCTCGTTCATTATACCATAACGCTCGGCGTGCGCCCATTCGGGGCCCGCCGAGACGCGCAACCGTCCCTTCGGGCCGGTTCGCTCGTTATTATACCATGATGCCAGCCGTGCTCGCTGTTCGCGGCCCGGCTGGACGGACAATTGACCTTCGGTCAATTTCCTCATCATTATACCAGGTATTCAACCGGATGAAAAGGACAATCACGAAAAAAAGCGCGGGAGCGGATACTCCCGCGCTTTCCTGGTTTCATTTTGATTCATTCAGTTCAGAAAGTGCGTCATAGCAGAAGTTTTCTGCCTGGCCCTCGTCATAGCTCATGCCCAGGCCCGTTTCATAAGCGTTCAGGGCTGCCTGAATGACCCGCTGGTGCGTGGAATCCATATGCTTGAGCGCCCATGCGCCGCCTTCCTTTTTGCTCAGCATCAGGTTTTCACGCGCGAAAGCCACGGCCCGGCAAAGATTGAGCACATAATAAACGGGATTTTCATGCAGATGCTCCGCCGCGTCCTGCACGTCCGAAAGGATGGCGCAAAGCACGTCCTCCCGCCTGGGACGGTCAAAGACCCGGGGCACGCTGGGCCCGTACAGCGAGATGCCGAAAGCGTGCAGCGCGGCGATGTGGCAGATCAGATCCGGATCTTCCCCGTGCATCCGGGAGCAGAATCCCCGCACGTCCCGCTCGTAATCCCGCTTGTGTTTATTGGAATAATGCAGCTCAAAGGGGATGGGATAGTGAATATGGGAGCAATGCTTTTCCAAAAGCACGCTCATCTCAAACCCCTCCGGCGGCGCTTCCGGGGCCAGGGAATACAACAGCTCCACCAGCTCGATTTTCTTTTCGATGGAAACGCGCCTGCGCACCACCACCAGAAAATCAATATCGCTGTGTTCCCACAAAAAACACTGAGCCGCCAGGGATCCATGCAGGTACACGCCTACCAGGTTGTCTTGAAGAATGTACAGATAGCGCTCTTTGATATAGCGCATCAGATTGATCGCATCGGTATAATTTTTGGGGGGAGAAACGCCGCTTTCCAGCATATCGCATATTGCGTCGCATGCCTCCTTCTCATCCGGCCCGTCGACGATCAGGAACACAGGACTGTTGCCTGTCTCGCCCAGGCACAGGATACCCAGCATGGATTTGCCGTTGATGGTACGTTTCTGATGCTCAAAAATAACGCGCGAAGCAAACCTGGTGGCTGTGTTCACCAGTTGTTCGCTTTGTTTTCTGCTCATTGGCGTCACGCTGGACAGATTCAGCGCTTTTCTGATCATCTTTTCGTTTCCCACCCTGTCTTTGGTCAAGCGTTGTCCGTTTCGGTGTTCTCTTTTCCAATCATAGCCATCAGCCGCCGCATCCGGTGATTGACCCCGGACTTGCCGATGGGTTCTTGCAGCATCTGCCCCAGCTCCTCCAGCGACGCCTCGGGATGCAGCATCCGCAGCCTGCCGAGCTCCTGCAGTTCCTGGGGCAGCGCGCCCAGGCTGTGCGCCAGGGAATACGACGTGATGGCGCGGGCCTGGGATGCGCCGGCGGAAAGCTGTTTTTTCAGGTTTGCCTGGTCGCAGTTCATGGCGCGGTTCGCCCGGTTGCGGGCATCCCGGTTGATGCGGATGTTTTCCATATCCATCAGGGAGCGGTGGGCGCCCATCAGCGCAAGGCAGGACACCACGTCGTCGCCCTTGCGGACGTAAACGATTTCTTCATCCCTGCGGCGCGCTGTTTTGCCTTCGATCCTGCTTTTCGCCAAAATCCTGATCAGCGTATCAGAGCGGGCTTCGGAGGAAATAAACTCCAGGCGGTAGGCCTGCTCCGGCGATGTGACGGACCCGCCGCCCAGAAAAGACGCCCGGATGAACGCCGCCCGGCAGCATCGCCGTGTCATGGCGGCCCGAGGCACGCCTTTATATACCGGCCCGGCTTCTGATTCCTGAATCATACGCAGCGCCACCAGCAGGCGCTTGCTATCCGCTTCCGGCACGGTGAGGATGGACAGCCGCCGCCCGCCCAGCCGTTTATGGCGGTTGAACTCCAGCTGCGGCGTGATTTCCATGCGGCGCTTGAGCAGCAGGAAGATCCGCTTCGCCAGCGCCGGGTTTTCTGTTTCATACGCTACGCGGATTCTTCCCCTTCCCGCCAGCCGCAGGGAGGCGCAGCATTGGGTGAGCGCGCTCAGCTCAGACAGCATACAGCAGGGTTTTTCGGGCTGGATGCGCAGCAGTTCTTCTTTCACATCGGAAGAGAAGCTCATTTTTCCTCCCCTACGATACGCACCTCGGGCTCCAGCCGCACGCCGTATTTTTCCAGGACGCGGGCTTGCACCTGCTCCATGAGACGCAGGAAATCCGCCGCCGTCGCCCCGCCCGTATTGATCAGGAACCCAGCGTGCTTTTCGCTTACCTGCGCTCCGCCGACGGACAGGCCCTTCAGCCCGGCCCCTTCGATCAGCGCGCCGGCGAAATGTCCGGCAGGCCGTTTGAAGAAGGAACCGGCGCTGGGATACTCCAGCGGCTGCTTTTCCTTCCGCCGCGCGGCAAAATCACGCATGGCGGCTTCGATCCGCGCGGGATCGCCGGGCGTAAGGCGAAACTGCGCCCCCAGGATGATCCACTTTTCCTCCATCGCCCGGGTGTGGCGATACGAAAAATCCATCTCATCCCCGGGAATATCACGCAGGGTATCCCCGTCCAGCACCCGGACAAATTCAACGGTCTGCGCCAGCTCGCCGCCATAAGCCCCGGCGTTCATATACACGCCGCCGCCCACGGAGCCGGGGATGCCCTGGGCAAATTCCAGGCCGGAAAGGCCCGCTTCCTGCGCCTGCCGCGCAAGCACGCTCAGCAGCGCGCCGGCCTGGGCGTAGAGGCAGTTTCCTTTCCGCTGGATATTGGAAAACGCTTTTCCCAGCCGGATGACCAGGCCGCGGAAACCGCCGTCCCGAACCAGCAGGTTGGAGCCGTTCCCCATCAGCAGGACGGGCAGATTTGCTTCTTTTGCGATTCGCAGTAATTCCGCCGCCTGCTTTTCGTTGGCGGGTTCCGCGAAATAATCCGCCGGACCGCCCACCCGGAGGGTGGTAAACTTATCCAAAATTACACATGTAACGGGCGGAATATTACCATTCTTGCTGTTTATTTTTTCAAAAAAATCCATTTTCGCTCATTCACCCAGTTCATTATATCAAAAATCCCGCCGCACTGCAAGTGCCGCGGGTACTATTTTATCATATTTTTCGCGGTTTTATACCATTTTCTACATTTTCAGGAAAACTGTTGATTTTTCAGGAACCCTCTTTGTGAAAAATGGCAATAAACAGACCGCGGCAGCTTTCCGTTATACAGTGGGATAGGCCAGCATCGCGGCAGGCGCTTTTACCTGGAGATCATATCCATCGGCCGGCAGCAGCACGGTCCATCCGGCGGGCACGGCCAATTCTCCGCCGTCCCAGGAAACGCGGCATTCCCGCAGGGCGGTAATGAACCCAAAACGGCGCGGATCGGCGGGCAGCATGCCTTCGAAAGCGCAGAGGCGGTCCAGGGTGAAATGCTTTTCCTTCAGGATCCGGAACCGTCCGGGGCCGACAGGCTGTTCCCGCACAGGCTCCAGCTGGGAATGCACGTCCGCCACGTCCACCGCTTTTTTGATGTGCAGCTCACGGGGGTTGCCCAAAGCGTCTTTCCGGCCCCAGTCGTAAAAGCGGTAGGTGATCATGCTGGACTGCTGTATCTCATACAGGATGATGCCGGCGCCGATGGCGTGGATCGTCCCGGCGGGGATATAATACGTCTGCCCGGCCTTCACCTTGACCTTCCGCAGCAGGCCCTCCACCTCCGCGCCGTTTTCGGAAGCCCTGCGCAGTTCTTCCTTGGTGGTGCCCGCCTTCACGCCGTACACCAATTCAGCCCCCGGCGCGGCGAAAAGAATATGCCAAGCCTCGGTCTTGCCCAGGGCATGCTCTGCTTTCTCCGCGTAACTGTCGTCGGGATGCACCTGCACGCTCAGCTTCTCCTTGGCGTCCAGGAGCTTCAGCAGCAAAGGGAAAGGATGCGCAAAGCCGGGCCCTGTCAGCCTTTCCCCATACCGGCCGATCAGGTCTGTCAGCCTGCGGCCCTCCGAATCGCGGCTTTCCAGGCCGGAAATCGCGCTGACCTCCAGGCTTTCACCGGTATGCTCATCCGGAATGTCTCGGCCGAACATCATCCTGAGGCCTTCGCCGCCCCAGGGGGTGGCGTCTCCGCAGCGATAGGCGGGGAACATCAGAATCGGCGCAATGGGCATAAGGCAATTCCTCCTTTTTTTCGTGGAGGTAGGAAACAGGAGATTCAGCGGCCTGCTTGCTTTCCTTCCTGTTTGAAACCTACTCTACGCTCTTGGTAGCGATCACGTCCACACCCGTTCCGCACACGTTGGGAATCAGCACGTCCCCGGCACGGATGGGCGCTTCGAAGGGGTGATCCATCACAGCTTTCATGCACGCGTCGATCAGCTTTTTGGGGATCGGCTCGCGGGTTTTCAGGCTGACGGGCATTTCCCGATCCTTCACCGGGGCCACAGCCGTGACCATGCGCAGCGGCTTAACGCATTCCTGCCGGGCGTAAACGTCGCCGCGCTTGCAGGTGTTTCCTTTTACGGAAAGAACGGTTTCCCCCTCGTGGGTCACTTCCATCCGGCACCCTACGGGACAGTTGATACAGGTGATGATTTCCGTCTTGCTCATGCTTCTTCCCCTTTCTTTCCGGCCAGGCGCACGATGGCGCGGGCAAAAATCCGCGCGTTCTGGAAAACGGATTCTTCGGTGATGTATTCGTCGGCCTGATGCGCCATTTCCGGTTCGCCGGGGAACAGCGCTCCGAAGGCCACGCCTTCCTCCATGGACTGGGCATAGGTGCCGCCGCCGATGGCGATGGTTTTCTTTTCGCCGCCGGTGATTTCATGGTAGGCTTCCAGCAGCTCCTGCACCAGCTCGGTTTGGTCGCTGACAAAATGCGGCGGACGGGTATGCTCGTCCGTGGCCTTCAGATATTTCAGCCGCTGGTTCAGCAGTTCATACATTCTTTCCGGATTAAACAGCACGGGATAGCGCACGTCCATGATGGCGGTTACGTGACCGTGCTCGATATGGATGATGTCCAGGCTGCCGGTAAGCGCGCCGGAAATATCATCCCGCATGGCGATGCCCAGGTTTTCGCCGTGGCAGGTCATGCCGATGGTATCCGCCATTTCAAGCAGAGCGCCTTGAACGCCCAGTTCCTTGAACACCAGCAGCATCTGGCCGATGGCGTTGCGGCCGTGCTCCGGGAAGGCGGCGTGGCCGGTGACGCCGGTGGTTTCGATGATGACGGCGCCGTTGCCCAGGGTGGTTTTCACCGGGAAGCCCAGCTTTTCGCCCGCTTCCTCCGCTTTCTTCGCGGTTTCCTCGTCGCCCTCCACCAGCGCGGAGGCAAAGCCGGGCACCACGTTGGCGCGCTCGCCCACCTGCATGGACAGTACCTGCAGGCCGTCGCTGCTCAGGTCGCCGTCAAACCGGATATGGCTGCCGCCCTTTTCGATGTTGATGACGGGATAGTCCGCGTCGGGGCTGAAACCGGAACGGGGCATTTCCGTCACTTTTTTATAATACGCCATGTCGGAGGAACCGCATTCCTCGTCGCAGCCCAGGATGAGCCGCACCTTGCGCCGCAGGGGAATGCCCGCTTCCTTCACAGCCCGCATGGCATACAGCGCCGCCACGGCGGGGCCTTTATCGTCGCTGGTGCCGCGGCCGTAGATTTTGCCGTCTGCGCGCTCCGCGCCGAAAGGCTTCTTTGTCCAGCCGTCGCCTACGGGCACCACGTCCAGGTGGGCCAGGATGGCCAGGGCGTCGCGGGTGTTTCCTTCGCCCAAATCGGCGTGGCCGGCGTAACCGTCAAAAACCTCCGTTTTCAGGCCGAATTTCTCGCAGTCCGCCATGGCGGTATCCAGCGCCCGGCGGGCGCCTGCGCCAAAGGGAGCGCCGGAGGCGGGCTCATCCTTGACGCTGGGGATGCGCACCCATTTTTGCAGGGTTTCGATCATCTCTTCTTTGTATTGCAGCAGCAGTTCTTCGATCTTGTCCATTTCCGTTTTATTCCTCCTCCAACGCTTGTCCCAGGCGTTTGATTCCTTCCGTTAACTGCGTGCGGGGACAGGCGAAATTGATCCGCAGGAAGCCTTCTCCTTCCGGGCCGAAGAACGTGCCTCCGGTAAAGGCCACCCCGGCGGTTCTGCATTTTTCCTTCAGCTGTTCGCAGTCCATGCCATATGCCCGCATATCCGCCCAGGCCAGGTAAGTGGCCTCAATGGGCGTTACCTTCGCTTTCGGGGCGTACTTCGCCATCAAGCCGAACACCAGCTTCCGGCTTCCGTCCAGGTAAGCGATCAATCCATCCAGCCATGCGTCGCTTTCCTCATAAGCCGCCCGCGCGGCTGCCAGAGCGAAGGTATTGCCGCAGAAAACGCCCGCTTCCGCGATGCCTGCCCGAAGCGCTTTGAGCATCTCCGGGTTCCTGCATACCATGGCCGCCTGCTGCAGGCCCGCCACGTTGAAGGTCTTGCTGGCCGAACAGAGCATCACCGCGCGATCCTGCCCCTCCGGAATGCTCAGGATGGACACGAACCTGCCCGGCTGATAAACAAAGTCCGCGTGGATCTCGTCACACACGATGGGCACATCATACTTCTTCGCCAGGCGGCAAAGCGCTGCCAGCTCCTCCGCGCTCCACAGACGGGAAACAGGATTGTGGGGGCTGCAGAGCATCATCAGCTTCGCGCCGTTTCTGAGCGCTTCCTCCATGGCGTTCAGGTCCAGGGAGTAACGGCCGGTTTCCCCGTCTCGCAGCAGGGACACGGGCATGACCTTCCTGCGGTTCACCCGGATGGAATCATAAAAGGGGCCGTATACCGGCGTGACGATGGCTACGCCTTCGCCTTCTTTGGTGAAGCAGCGCACACAGGTTTTCAGGCCCGTGACCACGCAGGGCAGCATCAGGGTTTGTCCCGGCCGGATGGCCAGCCCGTGGCGCCGCTGCCAGAAGCCGATCAGCGCCTTCTCATTTGCCGGATTGTCGATATTATAGCCGAAGCAGGGGTGCTGGGCCCGCGCCTGCAATGCATCCGTGATGGCGGGGGCACAGGGAAAGTCCATATCCGCCACCCAAAGCGGTATGCCGCCTTCGTTCATTATGCTCCGGTCATCCCATTTTTCGCAGTCCGTGTTCCGCCGGTCGATCACCTGATCGAAATACGCCGCGTCAAACTGCATCCCGCTTCCCTCCCATGCAGCGGATCACCCAGAATCCGCCGCTTTTTTCAATGGTATCCACCTGGCCGAATATGGTTTTCAGGTATTTCAGCGCTGATTCCGCCCCCTGCTGTTTTCGGATCACCAGGTACAGCCTGCCCCCCTCGTTCAGCTTTTCGGCGCTTTCGGCGAACATCCGGTAGATCACCTGTTTTCCCGCCCGGATCGGGGGGTTGGTGAGGATGCAATCGAAGGTGCCGGGCACGCTTTCCAGCCCGTCGCTTTCCAGCGTTTCCACAGAGACGCCGTTGGCGGCGGCGTTCCTTTCCGACAGGTCAACGGCGCGCCGGTTCACATCACTCATCACGATTCTGCAGGCGGGATACGCTTTGCCGACGCTCACGCCCACCGCGCCCCAGCCGCAGCCCAGATCCAGCACCCGGCCGGACATGTCTTCCGGAAGGGCTTTGAGCAGCACTTCCGTGCCAAAGTCCACTTCGCCCCTGGAAAAGACCCCGGCGTCCGTGGTGAACCTGAGCGTATGGCCCCGGTAGATGAATTCCGCGGTCTCGTATTTGTGCTCGCTGGCAGGCGAGGCGGAATAATAGTGATCGTTCATTCTTTCAGTCCTGCCGCCGTGTAAAGGGCGATGATTTCATTTTCCGTCAGTTCCCGGTATTCGCCGGGATGCAAGGAAGGCTCCAGGGCCAGCGGCCCGAACCATGCCCGGTGCAGCTGCGTGACCGGCTTGCCCACAGCAGCGAACATGCGCTTGATCTGGTGGAATTTTCCCTCCTGCACCGTTACCCGGGCGGTCACAGGGGTCAGGATCTCGAGCTTCGCGGGCAGGCAGATAAAGTCCTTGAGCGGGATCCCGGCGGCAAAGGCCTGGACGTCGCTTTCTTCCAAATGTCCGTCCACCGTGGCCACATACGTTTTTTCCACATGGCGTTCCGGGGAAATGAGCCGATGGGCCAGCTCCCCGTCCGTGGTAAGGAGCAGCAGCCCGGTGGTATCCTTGTCCAGCCGTCCTACCGGCATGCAGCCCAGGGCGGTATATACCGGCGGAAGCAGCTCCATCACTGTCTGTTGCCGCGCGTCTTCCTTCGCGGTCAGCACCCCGGGGGGCTTATACAGCATCAGGTGGCGGGAAAGCCGGGTGTCCAGCTTTTGACCGTCCAGATAGACCAAAGCGTTTTCATCCACCTGGAAGGCTGCGTCTTTCACGATTGTCTGGTCCACCCGCACCCGGCCCGCTTTCAGCACCTGGCGGACGCCGCTGCGCGACGCCACGCCCACATGCGTCAGCAGTTTATCAAGCCGCATGGTCATGCTTCTTTTTCTTCTGTTTGTTCAGCAGGTTTTTCTTCCTGTTTTTCAGGCTCTTTTTCTTTCTTTGCGGGAACATACGTATTATCCATGAACTTGAGCTCTTCGCCGCCCTCGCCCTCAATGCCGCGGCTGCCGATCGCCCTGGCCATCAGCGCTGCGTTGCGGCATTTGCGGTATACGCAGAAAGGAAGATACAGCACGGCAAACACAACCAGCAGCTCCAGCAGCACGATCCACGGAACCGGCTGCGTAAACAGCTTGCGCACCTGCGAGGCCGCGACCGTGACGCCGTAGGAGAAATTCACGTTCTTGAGCGCGTACATGCCCAGCACCGCGCCAAAGCCGATGATTGCCGGCAGGCTGAGCAGGAAATTCACGCAGGTATTGCCCAGCATTTTCTTCCTGTTCTTTTTCAGAATGCGGCGGGACCAGTGCAGGGTTTTCGAAGCGCCGATGGAGCGGACAGGCAGGTATTCAAACGGCATATCACGCCACCAGCCGTAGGCGAACAGGAGCCCGAAAAGCGCTATCGCTGCCGCGATCAGCGTGACGGCCAGGTTCACATTGCCCGTGCCGTTTTCAGGGTTGCCCGCCAGCTGCATGGCCAGCCAATGAACGGGCATTTCAAAGGTGGCGGCGTCCAGAATCGTGCGGAAAACGGTCAGATACACCATACACGCGATGAACGGCAGCCCCCACAGGAGGCCGCGGAAGTAACGCAGAATACCGGTGGACAGCCATCTTGAATAAGCGTCCGTATTTTTCTTATCCTTGCTGGTGTGCCTGTAAAAAGCCCTGCGGATTTTTTGCCGGGCCCAGAAACGCAGGGGAATCAGAAGGAAGACGCAGACCGCCAGGCTGATGCCCACAGCTATAAGATCAGGTATTTTGCCCCCCATGGTTTCACAGAGCGCCAGCGGAGCAAACATTGCCGCGTGAATCAGCAGCAGCACGAACACCGCCTTGCTGATCTCGTCGTAATTCCGTTTCAGTCCTCTGCGTGTTGCCTTGCCAATGGAAGACCTGCCTCCGTTATCATGCGCGCTCACAAAGCCCCACCCATCCTTTCGCTGCACTGATTCTTTCGTAATAATCCAACCTATTATAACGCAAAACCGGCGTAATTGCAACTGACAATCAAAGGACTTCCTGAATGAATCGTTACTACTCAGCCTTCGGCTTCGTAGTAACGCGAAAGGGGGAAGGATTCCCCCTTTCGGGAACCCCCTACGGTTTTTCCTAAAATCCCTTTGGGATTTCCGGGCGGAAAAACCGCAAGGACGGAAAATATCTTTCAGTCGTCTACGCTCCTTACAGAAATTTTCCGTCCTCGCGCCGTACACGCCGCCGCTGCGGATTTCAGTCAAGGGGAGAACCCCTTGACAATCCCCCTCTTGTTCCGTTTCTTCGTTGGTTCTCCAGGGGTGGCTGAGCAGTAACAATGAATCCGCAAGTTCTTCGCGCCCGTTTCAAACTGCCGGTCCGGTATTGTATACACACAATTGCCGCTTCCCGTGGTATAATGAGGGAGGAAAGCTGAATTGTTCATACGGGCTGGCTTTTGGGGAAAGAATAACACCGGCGGTGGAAACGAGGTGAGCGGCATGGAGCATCAGGAGGCGCTGAACGCCTACGCGCAGGCAGCGGCGCTGGAGCGGGAAAACTACCTGTACCAGAACGCCCTGAAAAAAGCGGCGGCGATGACGCGCGGCATGACGCGTGTGGAAAAGGAGAGCTACCTCCAAAGCGATACGTTCTCCGTGCTGCTGTATCAGCTGAAGCGGCGGGATAAGGTGTACCAGGCGCTGCTGCGCGGGGAGCTTACCCAGGATTACCATGAAGCCGAGTTTCAAGAATTGCTTCCCCTGATCGAAAGCGAACTGAAGCATGGGAATAAACCAGACCTGCCGTTTCTGCGCTCGGTGGAGCGTGCCCGGGTGACGCTGGGCCAGGCGCATAAAGCGCTCAAAACGCTGGAAAAGCAGGCGCCCCGCCAGTTTTTCCAGGCGCAGCAAAAGCGCCTGACCGAAGCGGCGGAGCAGCAGGTGGAGGGCTATTTGCAGCGCGCGGATTTTTCTTATTTTGCGGAAAAAGAGCACGGAAAAGAGCGCGTCCTGCTCCAAATCATGGCGGCTGAATTTGATAAAGGCGTAACCTCCGGCTGCGTGGACAGGGCTTTTCATCCCCAGACCCTGAGCAGCGTTCTGCAGGCTGAGCTTTTCAAAGCATATCCGGGCCTGGCAGCCTGCGCTTCGGTCCGCGCGCCGTCCGGGGAAACGGTTTTATCGTCCATGAAAAGCGATATCAACCGGGCAAAGTACGCTGTCTGCGCGGAAATCAAGCGGAGGTTCCCCTCCAAGCGCATCCGCCGCCTGCTGGCGGATAACTACTCCGTCAATCGGATGCAGAAGCAGGCGGACGCGGCGGTGGCCCGGAAGAAAAAGCTGCATTCCGCGCTGCTGAACGCGATCCCCGAGCATTACCGGGACCTGTATCCCCTGGCGCGGGCCATGAAGCGGCGCTTTATCCTGCATCTGGGGCCCACCAATTCCGGCAAGACATACGAGGGCGTACACCGCCTGCGCGGGGCGCGGCACGGGATTTATTTAGGCCCCCTTCGCCTGCTTGCGGCGGAGCAGTTTGAAAGCCTGAATATGGCGGATGTGCCCTGTTCCCTGGTGACGGGGGAGGAGCAGATTCGCGTGCCGTGCAGCCGGGTGCAGTCCTCCACCGTGGAAATGGCGGATCTGAAAGACCACTATGATGTCGCCGTGATCGACGAATGCCAGATGATCGCGGACCGCGACCGGGGCGGGGCCTGGACCGCAGCCATCCTGGGCCTTTGCGCGGATGAGATCCACGCCTGCGCTTCCCCCGACGCGGAAGGACTGCTGACAAAGATGATCCTGGACTGCGGGGACGAGCTTTCCGTCGTGCGCCATGAGCGTATGACGCCGCTGGAGGTGGAAAAGGACGGCTTCCAGTTTCCCGCGTCCGTGCGGCCCGGCGACGCGCTGATCGTGTTTTCAAAGGCGCGGGTGCATGCCGTCGCGGCGGAGCTGAGAAGCCGGGGCTACCGCGTGTCGCTGATCTACGGCGCGCTGCCGCCGGATGTGCGGCGCGACCAGGCCGAGCGCTTTCATCAGGGTGAAACGGAGGTTGTGGTGTCCACCGACGCCATCGCCATGGGCATGAACCTGCCCATCGAGCGCGTGGTTTTTCTGGAATCGGAAAAATACGACGGCGATATCACCCGTACCCTCACCGACGCCGAAATCAAGCAGATCGCCGGGCGGGCGGGGCGCTTTGGCATTTATGACGTGGGATATGTGAATGCTTTCGGCTTTAAAGGCCTGGTGGCCCGGGCCCTCAAACGGCCCCTGTACCCCCTCACCGAAGCCGTGATCCGCTTTCCGGAATCCCTGCTGGGCATCCCCCTGCCCCTGACGCAAATCCTGAACCAATGGATCTCCATGCAGGACAAAAGCTGCTTTTCAAAAGCGTCCACCATGCGCATGGAAACGCTGGCCCGTATGATGGAAACCGGGCATACGGACAAGGAACTGCTTTACCGCTTCCTCTGCATCCCCTTCGACGAAACCGACCCGGACCTGCTGGCCCGCTGGAAAGCCATGTACCACGCGGAATGCAGCCGGACGCACCTTGAAGTTTTGCAGGAAATCCCCGGCCTGCTGGATCCCGAGGCCTGCGGCATCGACATGCTGGACGGGCTGGAGGAGAACTACCGCCGCTGCGACCTGTATTACAATTATACCCGGCTGTTCATTGAAGAACCGGATGAGATCCTGGACGAGATCCAGCGGCGGAAGGATTTGATCTCCCAGGGCATCATCCATATCCTCTCCACCCAGAAGCTGCAGCAGAAAGCGTGCCGGTCCTGCAAGAAACGCCTGCCCTGGAACTGGCCCTATTCCCTCTGCGACGCCTGCTACCGCAAACGCGCTTTCCGCGGCCGCGGCCGGGCAGGCGGTTCATTCGACGGCCCGGACTGGGACGCATAGCGCGGCGCGCGTGAGATAGAGCCCAGCATGGCAGAAAACTATTCCCCGCGCAGGGAGGCGGCGTATTTTTCCGCCGCGGCCCGGAAAGGCGGCAGGGCTTTTTCGAGTTCACGCCGTATCGTGGTGATATCCATCTGCGTTAGCTTTCCGTCCCGCACGCGCACGACGCCGTCCGTCATGACCAGGCGCACATCCGCGGCGCACGCGCCATAGACCAGGGCGGAATAGGGATCATACAGAGGGAACAGGGACGGGCGGTCTGTGCCCACCAGCGCCATGTCTGCCCGATAACCGGGGATCAATGCGCCGCTGTTTTGCATCCCCAGCGCCTCTGCGCCGCCCCTTGTGGCGGCGCGCACGATGTCCCGGGCTGGAAAGAGCCGCCTGTCGTGGTATTTCGTCTTCTGGCATACGGCGAACAGGCGCATCTGGTCAAACAGGCTCAGCGTGTTGCCGCTGGAAGCGCCGTCTGTGCCGAAGCCGAAGGGGATGCCTGCTTCTGCAGCGTCCCGCATGGGGGAGACGCCCTTGCCTGCTTTCGTATTGCTGCCGGGGCAGTGGGCAATGCGCGCGCCGCGCCGGGCAAGGAGGGAAATATCCTCCTCCGTCAAATGGATGCAGTGTACGGCCAGCAGCCTGGGGCCGCACAGGCCCAGGCTGTCCAGATAGGAAATGGGCGTCATGCCGCGTTCGGAGAAGGCGCGCATTTCATCGTCCATTTCACAGGCGTGCAGCGTCAGCAGCGTATCGTATTTTTCGGCCAGGGCCTGGCATTTTTGCAGTATTTCGGCGGACACGGTGGTGGTGCCGTGGGGCGCGAGGATCGGCCGGATCCATTTGTGCCCGGCGTATTTTTGCAGCAGGGCTTCGGATAATGCCAACGCTTCCTCCGGGGTATCGCTGCCGGGAGCGCGCTGGCAAATCACCGTTTCCCCCAGATATCCCCGCATCCCCGCTTCGACGCAGGCGCGGGCGACTTCTTCCTCATAATAGTACATATCCGCCACCGTGGTGATGCCGGCAAGCAGCATCTCCGCCATCGCAAAGCGCGCGCCAAGATAAGTCAGCTCTTTCGTCCACGCTTCCTGCTCCAGCGGAAAGAGGAAGCGCCGCAGCCGGTCCGGGCAGTCGTCGCCCATGGTGCGGAAGGGGATCATGCTGGCATGGCAATGAAGATTCACAAAGCCGGGCAGCAGGATGCCGCCGCCGCAGTCGATCATCTCATCCGCTTCCGGCGCTGTTCCCTCGCCCAGGGCGGCAATGGTGCCGCCTTCTGTCAGCAGCCAGCCGGAAGGGTATTCGGTGAAGTGATCGTCCATGGTCAGGATGCGGGCGTTTTTCAGCAGGGTTTTCACGTTTTCGCCTCCTTCATGATGTCCAGCACCGCCGCGCAGAACACCTTGACGCTTTTGGTGATCACGCTTTCATCCAGATCGAAGGAAACGGTATGCTGGGCGCCGGCCATGGGCGTCATGACCCGCATATAGGTGGCCATCCCGCCGTGGGCCTGTACATGGTTCATCATCACGGAAATGTCTTCGCTGCCCCAGTTCCGGGCATTCTGCTGGGAGGAAAGGGCCAGCTCCGGCAAATCCCGGGCCACGGTCTCCCCGATCCGCCGGATCAGCGCAGGGTCGCTGTGCTGGCTCTCCGCCTGGCCCACCACGGTGATTTCGCATCCACAGTCCTGCATGGCGGCAGCGCCCCGGCAAATGCGCCTTAGCTGCGCCGCCATGTATTCGTTGATTTCCGTGGTTTCCCCCCGCACCTCCGCCTGCATCAGCGCCCGGTCAGGCACCACGTTCCGTCCCGTGCCCGCCCGCAGCACGCCCACGTTTACCCGGCTCTGCCCGGCGGAATGCCGCGGGATGGCGTGCAGCGCCAGGGCAGCGGACGCTGCCGCAAGCAGGGCGTTTTTCCCCTGCTCCGGATACCCGCCCGCGTGGGCCGCAAGGCCGGTAAAGACCACATCCAGCTTGGCGGTCGCCAGAGAGCCCCAGGTGCCCGCCGTCACATCGCCGTCGTCCAGGGATTCCGTCGGCGCCACGTGCGAGCCGATGAAGAAGTCCACATCGTCCAGATGGCCCGCGTCGGCGATGGCCCGCGCTCCGCGGGCGCCTTCCTCCGCGGGCTGGAAGATCAGCTTGACTGTGCCGTGCAATTCGCGCCGGAGCGCCATCAGGATCCGGGCCACGCCCAGCCCGATGGCGGCGTGGGCGTCATGCCCGCAGGCGTGCATCATGCCGGGATTTTGGCTTGCGAAGCCCTCCCGGGCGGGGCGGTGGTCTTCGTCCCCTCTTTCCTCCATAGGAAGCGCGTCAATGTCAAAACGCAGCGCTGTCACCGGCCCTGGCCCTGCGTCCAGGATACCGATCACCCCGGTCAGCCCCTGCTTCATTTCGTCTGTCAAAGCATGGATGGGCGTTCCCGGCTGGTTTTCCGCCGCCTTTGCGTGGGCTGCCAGTGTTTCCGCGTCCGGTACGCCCATGCGGGAGGAAGGCCGCACTGCTTTGCTGCCGGTGAGCACCGTATAACCCAGCGCGGCCAGGGCTTCGTGGATGACGGCGCTGGTGCGCATTTCCAGCCAGCCGGTTTCCGGAAAGCGGTGAAAGCTCCTGCGGATTTGAATCAGGTCAGGTTCCAGGGCGTCTGCCAACTTTTTCATGGCTTGCACAGCGTCAGGCACGGATATTTCCCCCTTTTTTCAAAGAAGCGTTTGACAGATGGGCATATGTCATGTATACTTTTGGTACATTTTGAAGAAAAAGAAGGGCTGCTGTATGGGCAAAAGCGTGCTTGTTATCGGCTCCACCTGCGTGGATGTGATCATACGAATCGACCATTTGCCCCGGACGGAGGAAAACCTGCACCCCAAAGGCCAGCAGGTGCGCATGGGCGGCTGCGCATATAACGTGGCCAATATCGTCGGCCGGGGCGGGGCGGACACTGTGTTTGTGACGCCCGTGGGCTTGCAGGGCCTGTTCGGCCCTTATCTGCTTCCGACGCTGCAAAGCCAGCCCTGGTGCCGTCCCGTCGTGCTGAAGGACGTCGAAAACGGGTGCTGCTACTGCCTGGTGGAAGCCAGCGGGGAGAGGACCTTTATCTCCGTCCACGGAACGGAATACACCTTCTCTTCCGACTGGATGATCCCTTACGAAAACAAGCGCTTTGATTACACCTATGTCTGCGGATTTGAGATTGAGGAGGAAAGCGGCGAAGCCCTGTCCGCGTGGCTGGAAAAGTCCGTATCCGGCACGCTGATGTACGCCCCCGGCCCCCATGGCGCAGGCATACCGCGGGAGAGAACGGAAAGGCTCTTCCGCCTCCGCCCGATCCTCCATTTGAACGAGGCGGAAGCCATGCATATGGGAGAGGACGATGCGCTGCTCAAGGCCATGCGGAATCTGCACCGGCAGACCCAGAACGCGGTGATCGTTACCTTGGGCCCGGACGGCGCGATGGTGCTGGACGGGCAGGAAGAGCCTTTGCATCTGCCCGCCTTGCCGGTTCCCCGTGTGGCGGATACCATCGGCGCGGGGGACGCCCACGCGGGCGCGGTGCTGCTGGCGCTTTCCCGGGGCCGGAAGCTGCCCGATGCGGTGGCCTTTGCCAATCGGGTAGCCGCCCAGGTGGTGGCCCAGGCGGGGGCAACACTGGAGGACGACCAGATCCTGTTTTCCTGATTTTACGGCATGCCACGAAAAAAGCCTTTGACCGAACGGCAAAGGCAAAAGCGCGGCATGCTTTTTCTATACGACGGTTTGCAGGCCCAGGGTCTTTTCGATCAGCAGCATCACGCCCAGAGTGGCGAGCATCATGACCGTGGCGAGGGCGGCGATGGTGGGGTCGAAATGGTATTCCACATAGCCCATGATTTCGATGGGCAGCATATTCACGCCCGGCGCGGTGAGAAATGTGGAAAGCGACACATTGTTGAAGGAATTGATCACCGCCATCACGCAGGCCGACGCAATGCCGCTTTTGATGTTGGGCAGCACGATATGGAAAAAAGCGTAGCCCTTCGGCGCGCCAAGGCTGCCAGCCGCTTCCTCCATGGCAAAGTCGAAGTTTGCCAGGGACGAGGTCACCACCCGCATCACGTAGGGCACGGACAAAAGCGTGTGGCCGATCAGGAGGCTGGGGATGACGGACAGGTTCCACTGGTTCACCACGTAGCGCAGCATAATGAAACCCAGCACGATGCAGGGAATGAGCACCGGAGAAAGAAAAAGCGTTTTTACGGCGTTCTTGCCGGGGAAACGGTATCGGTTCAACGCGTATGCCGCGGGCACCCCCAGCAGCAAAGCGATGGCGGTGGCCGCGAAAGCGATTTCAATGGAAAGCAGCGCCGCGCGGATAAAGGAATTCATCTGGAACACCTGGGCGTACCATTTCAGGGTGAAGCCCTGGCCCGGAAACACCAGCGCGTTTTGCTCCCCGAAGGACGCCGCCATGATGATCAGCAGCGGCCCGATCAGAAACACATACACCAGAAAGGTGATCAGCCCCAGGGCGATATGATGCTTTTTCTTCATGGGCCGCATTCCTTTCTTTCCGAGATGGCACAGAGGCGGACGGCGCTTTGCCCCGCGCCCTGCCGGGATGCTCAGTCCCCGGGCAGGGCGCGGGCAGCGCAGCCCTCAATGGCTCACTGTGGCGGTCGCGATTGAAATCACTGCACGCTGAAGGTTTCGTTCCAGCGCTCGGTCCACACAGCGAGATTGGCAGTCACGAAGTCCCAGTCAGGCAGGATCAGCTGGTTCACCATGTCGCCGTAGGTAAAGTTCTGGGCGTGTTCTTCGTCCAGCACGATGTCGGTGCGCACGGGGCTGTCCACGCCATCCATGGCCTCGGCATACTGTACGTCATAGCTGAGATAGAAGTCGATAAAGGCTTCGGCCAGTTCCTTGTTTTTGCTGCCGGTGATGATGTTGAGCATGTTGTAGCCGCCGTACAGGCCCTCAGCGGGGTTGACCCACACGTAGGCGGGATTGGCGCTCTTGGCGGTGGTGTAGGAATAATCCAGCAGCACAGCCGCGCAGATCTCGCCCTGGTTCAGCATGGTGATGGTGTTGTTGGCGGAGGTATAGGTGCTCTTCACGTTGGGCTTGAGTTCGGCTAATTTGGCGAAGATGGCGTCGTCATCCTTGCCGGGTTCCAGGCCGAAGGCCGAGGCTACGCCGTAGTAGAACAGAGGGCCGGAGGTGTTGGTGATGGCGGGGATGGCGATGTAATCCTTGAGCTCGGGATTCCACAGGTCGGCAAAGCTCTTGATTTCCACCGGGCAGGCATCGGGATCGTACACGATGCCAAGGCGGTTGAAGGTGTAGGCGGGGCCGTAGCCTTCGCCCATGGGGGCCTTGGCGTTGTCGTAGAGCGCGTCCAGGTTGGTGAGCTTGGAAGCGTCCAGGGTGTCGATCTTGCCTTCGGCCATCAATTGCTTGACGAACATATCGCCGATGATGACCACGTCGTATTCGCCTTCGGCGGCTTCCGCCAGCTTGGTCACGCGCACGGCGTTGGACGCGCCGTCCGCCACCACAGTGCAGCCGGTCAGTTCCATAAAGGGATCGTAGATGTTCTTCTGCAGCAGTTCGGCGTTGAAGGCGAAGGTGCTGATGGTGAGGGTCTGGCCCGCGAAGGGCTTGTCCTCGGCGAAGGCGCCGCAGACGGAGACGAGCAGCAGCAGCGCAAGGCAGAGAGAGACGAGCTTTTTCATGGTGGTTTCCTCCTAATCAGGTTGTAATGGGGTCGATGAGAATGATTTTATTCGCGCTCAGCTCCAGCTGTACCCTGGAGCCGATGGAATAAACGATGCTTTGGTCCGTTTTCACGGTAAATTCACCCAGGGCGGTGCGCACATTGTACTGCACGTTGCGCCCCAGGAAGGTGGTCACCAGCACTTCGCCGGCCACGGCATTTTCGCAGGCCTCCCCGCAGGAATGAATCTTTATATCCTCCGGGCGGATGCAGGCGCGGAAGCGGCCGCCGGGCCGATCCGCGGGGAGGATCAGGGGGGAGCCGTTTTCCGTTTTCCAGGCTCCCTCCGCGCGGTGAATATCGAAGAAGTTTTCAAACCCGACGAAATGGGCGATAAATTCCGTGCGGGGACGGTTGAAGATATGGGCGGGAGCGTCCATCTGCTCGATGACGCCACGATTCATGATGGCCACCTCGTCTGAAATGGCGAAGCACTCCTCCTGGTCGTGGGTCACGTAAATGGCGGTGAAGCCCAGCTCCTGCTGGATGCGGCGGATCTCCACCCGCATTTTCACCCGCAGCTTGGCGTCCAGGTTGGACAGCGGCTCGTCAAAGAGCATCAGGTCGGGCCGGATGACCATCGCCCTTGCCAGGGCCACGCGCTGGCGCTGGCCGCCGCTCATTTCCCGGGGATAGCGCTTTTCAAAGCCCGTCAGGTCCACCAGCTCCAGCATATCCATGACCCGTTTCCGGGTTTCTTCCCTGCCGACCTTGCGCATTTTCAGGCCGAAGGCCACGTTGTCAAACACGGTCATATGCGGGAACAGGGCGTAGCTCTGGAACACGAAGCCGAAATTGCGCTTGTGCAGCGGCACATGCGTGATGTCCCGTCCGTCGAAAACCACGCTGCCCGCCTGAGGCTGGGAGAAGCCGGCGATCAGGCGCAGCGTGGTGGTTTTGCCGCAGCCGGAGGAGCCCAGCAGGCTGACGAAATGCCCGCGCTCCACCTGAAGATTGAAATCCCGCAGGATGATGTTTTTGCCGTAGCCCGCGGTGATTCCCTTTAGTTCCAGCAGCGCCATGCCGCCTCCCTCCTTTCGTCAGGCCGCCATCGGGTTGATTTTCCGGCTGAGACGGTTGAACACGCCGGAGACGAGCATCGTGACCGCGATCATCACCATGGCCACCGCGGAGGCCTGCGCCCAGTCCCTTAGGCTCATGGCGTACTGGTATACCATGGTGGACAGCACCTGGGTGTCGGTGGCTCCCAGCAGCTGGGGCGTGGTGTAGGCGGTCATACAGCCGGTGAACACCAGCACGGCCCCGGTCACAAGGCCGGAAACGCTCAAGGGGAACACCACCCGCAGAAACGCGACGAACCGGGGCGCACCCAGGCTGCCCGCCGCTTCCGTCAAATCCTCCGGAATGGAATCCATGACGCCCAAAAGGGACAGGATCATCTGGGGCAAAAACAGCTGCACGAAGCCCACTGTCATGGAAAACTCATTATACAGCAGCGATTGGGGGCGGGAAAACAGGCCGATGCTCACCAGGAACTGGTTTACGATCCCCTTCCGGCCCAGAATGACCATCCAGCTGAAGGAGCGGATGACCGGGCTGGTAAACATGGGAAACACAGCCAGTGCCATCATCATGCCCTTGCGCCTGGAGTAACGGCTGATGTAATAGGCGCTGGGAAACCCCAGCAGCGCGCACAGCGCGGTGCTCAGCAGGCTCAGGCGCACGCTGCGCCCGAATACCTGCTGGAAATATACGCTTTGAATCAGCTTGCCGTAATGATCCAGGGAAAAGCCGCCGTCAGCGGAAAAGGTGGAAATGAGGATGGAAAACAGGGGAATCAGCATGAACACCGTTACGAAAATCACGCCCGGCAGAATCAGCAGCAGCCATACGCCGCGGCGCAGCACGCTTTTCGCCATGGGCTTCCCTCCCCTGACCGACATTCGTAAAACATAGCGATATTTTACCATGAAGGCGCACAAACGTCAATCTGTTTCGCGAAAGAAGGCGGCAAAAACCAAGAACCGCGCAGCCGTGGCAGCCGCGCGGTTTTGATTCACGGATCGGTTTTATTTCAGGTGCCAGATCATGTCGTTGTATTCCCTGATGGTGCGGTCGGAGGAGAAAATGCCGGAGCAGGCCGTATTCGTGATGGCCATGCGCAGCCACTTTTCCCGGTTCTGATAATCGTCGTTCACACGGCGCTGGGCCATGGAATAGGAGCCGAAGTCCTTGAGCACGAAGTAGGGGTCGGAGAACAGCAGGTTGTGGTAGATGTCCTGCACGGCGGCCGGATTATCCGGGAACAGGGTGCCGTCGATGATCTGGGTCAGGGCGCGGCGCAGCTCTGTATTGTCCTCGTAGCGCTGCATGGGGGAGTAGTTGCCTTCGCGGTAGAGCTCAGCCACCGTGTCGGCGCGCATGCCGAAAATATAGATATTGTCCAGGCCCACCTGATCGTGGATCTCCACGTTGGCGCCGTCCATGGTGCCGATGGTCACAGCGCCGTTCATCATAAACTTCATATTGCCAGTGCCGCTGGCTTCCTTGCCGGCGGTGGAAAGCTGCTCGCTCAGGTCTGCGGCGGGAATGAGCCGCTCGGCGGCGGACACGCAGTAATTCTCCAGGAAGATGACCCGCAGGTATTTCATCGCCCGGGGGCTCTTCTCGATCAGCTTGCGCAGGGCGATGATCAGGCGGATGATCTGCTTGGCCATGTGGTATCCGGGGCTGGCCTTCGCGCCGAACACGAACACCCGGGGCGTCATGGTGTAATTCGGGTCGTCCATGATGCGGTTGTAGAGCACCAGAATATGCAGGGCATTGAGCAGCTGGCGCTTGTATTCATGGAGGCGCTTGGCCTGTACGTCCAGCATGAAGTCCGGGTCGATGGTATCGCCCTGCTGGCGGTTGAGGAAGTTGGAGAAGATGATCTTGTTTTCCCGCTTCACCTTGTCAAACTCGGCCTGGAACGCTTTGTCGTCCCGGTAAGCCAGCAGGTCCTTGAGTTTTTCGGGCTCCCGCACCCAGGCGTCGCCGATGGTGTTGTACAGCAGATTGGTCAGCCCGTCGTTGCAGCTCATCAGCCAGCGGCGGTGGGTGATGCCGTTGGTGATGGCGGAGAACTTCTTGGGCATGAATTCATAGTAATCTTTGAAGGTATCATGCTTGAGGATCTCGCCGTGCAGCTGGCTTACGCCGTTGACGGAATAGCTCATGGCCACGCACAGATTCGCCATATGCACCTGGTCGTAGGCGGTGATGGCCATCTTGGCGATGCGGGGATCAAGGCCGTTGTAATGGTCGGCCAGGCGGGCGCACACCCTGCGGTTGATTTCGCACAGGATCATGTAGATGCGGGGCAGCAGGTTGTGCATCATCTTTTCAGGCCATTTTTCCAGCGCTTCGCTCATGACCGTGTGGTTGGTGTAGGCCACGGTGTGCTGCACGATCCAGCTGGCTTCGTCCCAGCTCAGCCCTTCTTCGTCCATCAGGATGCGCATCAGCTCCGGGATGGCCAGGCCGGGATGGGTGTCGTTGATATGGATGGTCATCTTTTCGGGCAGAATGCGGAAATTGCGGCCGAAGCGGCGCTTGAAATCCTTGATGGCGTATTGCAGGGTGGCGCTGGTGAAGAAGTAATGCTGCTTGAGGCGCAGCTCCTTGCCTTCATAGTGGTTGTCTTCGGGATACAGCACCTTGCTGATGACGGAGGACAGCTCCTGCTCCTGGAGGGCTTTGGTGTAGTTGCCGCTGTTGAAGGAATTCAGGTCGATGCTCTTGGAGGAGCGGGCGCGCCACATGCGCAGGGTGTTCACCGTGTCGTTGTCATAGCCGGCCACGGGCATATCGTAGGGCACGGCTTCTACGGTGTAATAGTCCTTCAGGGTATAGCAGGCACGGTCATTGATGGTTTCTTCCTCTACATGGCCGCCGAAGCGCACTTCGCACACGTCTTCCATGGCAGGCACTTCCCAAACGTTGCCGTTGACCAGCCAATCGTCGGGCGCTTCCACCTGCTGGCCGTCGATGATGCGCTGGCGGAACAGGCCGTATTCATAACGGATGGTGCAGCCCATGGCGGGCAGGCCCAAAGCGCTCAGGCTGTCCAGGAAGCAGGCGGCAAGCCGTCCCAGGCCGCCGTTGCCCAGGCCGGGTTCCGGCTCCTCCTGAAGCACGGTGCGCCAATCCACGCCCAGCTCCTGCAGGGCCTGGCGGTAAATGTCGCTGGAGCACAGGTTCAGCACATTGCAGTGCAGGCTGCGGCCGGTCAGGAATTCCACGGAAAGATAATACAGCCGCTTGCCGGTGGCGTGCTTATCCTTTTCGCGGTACTGCACCCACTTTTGCATGATCTGGTCTTTTACGGTAGAAGCCAGGGCGTTATAAATCTGCTGTGGCGTGGCATCGGCCAGCGTGCGGCCATTGTAGCGCTGGAGCTTGCCGATGATGGATTTTTTGATCGATTCTTTATCGAATTGCGTGGTAGGCATTTCGTCTGTCCCTCCTGATTTTCGTGTGGAATAGATGCACGAACGATTCATTATATCATGTTTTTGTTCATTCGCCAATAGGGAAAATAGAAATGAACGGGAATTGCATGGGTAACCATAAAAAATCACAGGCAATTTTATGAAAAACGCATGAAAAAGGGCTGCCAGACGCAGATTCACTCAGGCATTCTTATCAAATTCTAATGATCCTGTGCTTAATTCTTTAATCATTTGGGCGTATAGTATCCCCGTGATCATGAAATGAAACAGGAGGAAACAGCAATGAAGAAGCTTTACAGGAGCAGCACGAACAAGATGGCGGCAGGGGTCTGCGGCGGTATCGGAGAATACTTTGACATCGACCCCACGCTGGTACGCCTGGGCTTTGTGGCTCTTTCGTTCCTGGCGGGCGGCGGCTTGCTTGTTTATATTCTGGCGGCGATCATTATTCCCAAAGAGGGGATGAACTGATATGAGCCTGCTGGGGAATTTGCTGTGGCTGATCTGCGGCGGGCTGGTCAGCGGCATCGGCTGGCTGGCGGCGGGGGCGCTCTGGTGCGTTACTGTTGCAGGGATACCCATCGGGATGCAGTGCCTCAAGCTGGCCCGCCTGTCCTTCGTGCCCTTCGGGAAGGAAGTCGTTTACGAGGGCGGGGCGGTATCCTTCCTCGTCAACGTGATCTGGTTCCTGGTTTCAGGCATCGAACTGGCGCTGGTGAATTTCATCTTTGGCGTCCTGCTGTGCGCCACGGTGATCGGCCTTCCCTTCGGGATGCAGTGCTTCAAAATCGCCAAGCTGGCGCTGGCCCCGTTCGGCGCGCAGGTGGAAAGGAAATAAAAAGCAGCTCGCCTGCCATCCGGATGTCCTTCCGGCCTAAAGGCGAGCTATTTTTTGATGAAGCGGTTTATTTCCCGACGCAGAAACGGGAAAAAATATCGTCGATGAGCTTCTCGTCCACCTGGTCGCCTGTGACGCGGCCCAGGGCGGCCAAAGCGTCCTGCAAATCGATCACGGCCAGATCGACGGGCGCGCCGCTGACGCAGGCGTCTGCGGCACGGCGCAGCGATTGGGCGGCTTCCCGGGCCAGGCGGATGTGGCGCTGCTGGGTCAGCGCGCCTTCGCCCGCGCCTGCGCCAAAGGAAGCCACCCGCTCTTCCAGGTCGCTTAACCCCTGGCCTGTTTTCGCGGAAAGCAGCAGCGGCCGGTCAAAATCCATGGGGTTGAGGCGCATGGGCCTGTCGCACTGGTTCAGCACGATGATCCGCGGGGCGTTTTTGGTATCCTCCAATAATTGCCTGTCCTCGTCGGTCAGCGGCTCGGAAGCGTTCAGCACCGCGATCGCCACGTCCGCGCCCGCGATGGCCTGGCGCGCCCGGTTTACGCCGATGCGCTCGATCACGTCGGTTTCCTGTTCCCGCAGGCCCGCCGTGTCGGAAAAATGTACCCGCAGGCCGTCGATCAGCACGTCGGCGCGGATGATGTCGCGGGTTGTGCCGGGTATGTCGGTGACGATGGCCCGCTCCTGGCGGGCGAGGGCATTCAGCAGCGAGGACTTGCCTACATTGGGCCGTCCGCAGAGCACCGCTTCCAGCCCCTGTTCGGCGATCCTCGCGCCCCGCTCGTCACAGGCGGCGTCCAGCTTTTCTGCCAAACGGCGCGCCCCGGCTTCCAGACCGGACGCCGCTTCCTCCATGGTGATTTCTTCCGGATAGTCGATGGCGGCGGCGGCGCCGGACAGGAGAGAAATCAGGTCCTCCTGCGCCTGCCTGATAAAGCTGCTCGTTCCGCCGCCCAGCTGCCTGAGGGCCGCGCGGGCGGCCCTGCTCCCCTCGGCGGAGATCAGCGCCATCACGGCTTCGGCGCGGCTCAGGTCAATCCTTCCGTTCAGGAACGCGCGCCGTGTGAATTCCCCCGGTTCCGCGGCGCGGACGCCCAAGGCGTACAGCGCGTCCAGTACGCTTTTCGCCGTCCAGCTGCCGCCGTGCAGGTGAAACTCCGCCACGTCTTCCCGGGTGTAGCTGCGCGGAGCGCGGAACAGCACGACCATGCATTCGTCCAGGATTTCCCTGTCATAGACCGCGTGGCCGTAATACATTTTGTGGCTTTCCCAAAGCTGGATGGGCACGAACAGCCGATTCAGCATTTCCTCGGCCCGAGGCCCGCTGATCCGCACGATGGCGATGCTGCCTTCCCCCGGGGCGGTAGCCAGCGCGGCGATGGTGTCTGTGTTCGTGAACATCTTAACAGCGTCCTTTCCAAATGATACGCGCTGAACGGAAATGGCTTATGTGTCCTTTTTCAGGTGAAGCAGCGTGATCTCGCCGCGGTAACCGATCTTCCGGTAAAACGCGTTCCCGCCGCCGGTCATGGTCAGGGCGCCCCGGGGCCGCAGGCGGCGGTCATGCTCTGACAGCGCGGCGGCGGCCAACCCCCGGCGCTGATACCCGGGGGCGGTGCACAGCGGCTCCATGTAGGCCAGATGGTTTTTCTCCACCCACCACATGCCGGAAAAGCATACGCATTCCCCCTGCGCATTCGCGATGGAAACGGTGTACTCATAGGTGGCGTGGGGCGGGGGAGAGATGGTGCTTCCCAGCACGCTGTAATACAGGTCATGGGGCGTCCAACCGCTGTCATTCACAGGCTTTTCCCAATGCACGAAAGGCCCCAGCGTGTCGCTGTTGAAGGCATCCCACATACATTTTGCCGCTTTCAGCGGATCGGCGTTCAGGGGATCCATGAAATGGAACCCTTCGGGAAGCGGATAGTCAAGCTTTCCGGTGCGGAAATCAAAGATATTTTCAATCTCCTCTTCCGCAACCCGGTATCCTCGCTTTTGCGCAGCCCGGATCAGCGCCGCCTGTCCTTTTGCGAGCACCAGCTCCAGCGGATCGGCAAAGGGGGAAAAAGCGCTCTCGGCATAGGCGATCATCTCGTTGGCCAGCGGTTCATAGCCGGGACGCAGGACGAAATGGATGGAATTCACCGGATTTTCGTAGAACACGAAGGCCGCGGTTTTGTCTCCGTCCAGCCAGAAACGGTTCAGCGGCAGGTAACGTTTATCCAGCCAGGAAGAATTCACGGCATACTCAAAAAACGGCGCGGCGGGGCCGTTGCGCCCGTCCGTGGAATAAACGTCCGTCATCAGGTCCCAGGCCAGGTCAATGTCTGTCAGCACCTGGAACTGCTTTGTTCTGCAGGCCATGCCCATCCGCCCCCAATTTTATAAAACAAGTGTGTTTCCGCAGAAAGAATGGTTTTCCCCCGGAAGGCTCTATGGGTTCATCCGGGGCAGGCGTCAGCCCCACAGCAGGGACAGCGCGGGAACCATCTGCTTTTTGCGGCTGACCATGCCCTTGAGGAACAGGTGATTGCCCTCCAGATTGGGGACGCTGAAGGCCTGCCGGATGATCTCCTGGTCTCCGGCGAAGACCAGCTCCGTGCCTTCCCGGAGGACGTCGGTGATCATCAGCATCACCATGTCGTAGCCCCGGTCCGCTTTCATCTTGTTCATTTCCTTCATGAATTCGTTTTCCCGCAGGATCATGCCTTTGGAATCCATGGTGGTGATCTGGCTGATGCCCAGCTTGTGGTCCCCCAGGTGGAATTCTTTAAAGTCGGTATTCAGCAGCGCTTTTACGGACTTTTCGGCGGAGGAGGCGGAGAAAACCTCCCGCCCCAGGGCGTCCAGATCAAGCCCGGCGATACGGGCCAGGCGCTCGGCGATGCGGCGGTCCTTGGGCGTGGTGGTGGGAGACTTGAACATCACGGTATCGCTGACGATGGCGGCGGCCATGAGGCCCGCCAGCTTTTCGCCCGGCATGAGGCCGTGCTCCTGGAACATGGTGGCCACGATGGTGGTGCTGGAGCCCACCGGCTCATTGCGCATGAACACGGGATAGCCGGTCTGCACGTCCGCGAGGCGGTGATGGTCGATGATGCCGACGATTTCCGCCTGATCCAGGCCCGGCACGGCCTGGCCGACCTCGTTGTGGTCCACCAGCACGATGCGTTTGCGCTGGGGGCGCAGCAGGTGGTACCGGCCCAGGGTACCGACCACTTTGCCGTCGCCGTCCAGCACGGGATAGGTGCGGAAGCGGGATTGCAGTACGGTCTCGCGGACATCGTCCAGGTAATCCTCCAGATGGAAGCAGACCACCTCGTCCGTTTTTACGATGCGGCCTACGGGCGTCGCCTGATACAGCATCCGGGCGGCGCGCCAGGCGTCGTAAGGCGTGGCGATCACGCAGGTGGAGGAGGTCAGGCCCATGTATTTTTCGGCCAGGTTGCTTTGGCAGAGGATGACGCAGTTGGCTTTGCGCCTGAACGCTTCTTCCACCACATCCTCCTGCTGCCCGCAGATCACGATGGCGCCTTCCTTCATCCCGCGGAGAAGCGCGCCGGATGTGGGCAGCGCAATGGTGACTTCGCCGGAAATGAAGTCAAACACGTCTTCATCCCGGTTGATGATGTGCCCTTCCAGGGCGGACAGCACGTTGAACACCGGCACGCCGTCCAGCACCGGCACCTCAATGGCCTTCATGTCGGTTTCGGCGATGCCGCCCGCGCTGACGATGCCGTAGAGCGTGCCGTCCTCGTTGGTCACGGGCAGCGTGGAAAGATTGGGGTTTTCCTGAAGCAGCTCCCAGGCGTGGCTTACGGGCACGCTCTGGCTCAGCCGGGGAGGACGGTCAAACTCAATGTCCTTCACCTGGGTGCGCACGGTGGAAATCAGCATGGGCGGCTGAAAACCGAAGCGTTTCAGCAGATACGCCGTTTCGTCGTTGGGCGGGCCCAGGCGGGCAGGCACATAGTCGTTTTCCCCGATGGCGTTGCACAGGCTGGCATAGGCCATGGCGGATACGATGGAGTCAGTGTCCGGATTGCGATGACCGCAGACATAGGTGATAGGCGGCATGGCGGCGTCTCCTTCCTGAATGTCGAAGGACAGAATCAGCGATAACAGAATTGTACTACAAGCGTTTCCGGAATGCAAGAAGTGAAAAACATACTTGCAGCTTTCGGCCGGGAAGGATATAATAAATCCTGCTTTAATTTCCGCGCCGATGCGGGTATGCTGAGCATAGAAAGGTGACTGGGCTGAATGATGGAACCGATCTGTCAGTTTTCCGGCAGAGTCGCCCACGGCCGGGGAAACGGCCATACTGTGGGGATGCCGACGGCCAATCTGCCCTGCCCTCCCGGGCGCGGCTGTCCGCCTTTTGGCGTATACGCTTCCCGGGTCGTGGTGGGGGACGCTCCGGATCAAAAAACGTACCTTGGCGTTACCAACGTTGGGCTGCGCCCGTCGGTGGACAGCGACCGGCAGCCTACGGTGGAAACGATGCTGCTGGATTTTGACGGGGATCTGTACGGCAGGGAAATCACCGTGACGCTGCTTCATTTCCTCCGGCCCACGATGAAAATGGCTTCGCTGGAGGAAGTAAAGGCGCAGGTGGAAAAGGACGCGGCCCAGGCCCGGCAGCTGATGGAAAGCAAATAATAAAGAGACAGCCGGGGGAAAAGCCAGGCTGTCTCTTTCTGCAATCATTCGGGATGAGCGCTGTGATCTCCCGCGGGATTCACATGAATCATAATGTGCTTGACTTTTGGAAACTGCTTTTCGATTTCGCTATGCACGTTTTCGGCGATGGCGTGGGCGTCCGTAAGAGACATGCCGCCGTCCACGGAGATTTCCATTTCCACATAGACCCTGCTGCCGAATTTCCGGGTCATCAGCCGGTCAATGCCCTGCACGCCGGGCTCGCCCAGGGCGCAGGCGCGCAGCGCGGTTTCCGTTTCCTCATCTATGCTCTGATCCACCATTTTGTTCACCGCGTCCCGGAAAATCTCGTAGGCCGCCTTGCCGATGAACAGGCAGATCACCAGGCTGGCAACGGGATCCAGAATGGGAACGCCCAGCAGCGCGCCGCCAATACCGACCAGCGCGCCGACGGAACTGAGCGCGTCGGAGCGGTGATGCCAGGCGTCGGCCATCAGCGCGTCGGAGTCGATTTGCTTCGCGGCTTTCCTCGTATAGCGGAACATGGCTTCTTTGACCGCGATGGACAGGACGGCGGCGCATAAGGCGAGAACGCCCGGCGCCTGCAATTCCTCCGCGTGCAGGATCTTCTCAACGCCCTGATACCCGATCATCAGTCCTGTCGCCAGCAGCACCCCGGCCAGCACGATGGCCGCCACGCATTCCATGCGCTCGTGGCCGTAAGGATGCTCCTTGTCCGATTCCTTTTCCGCCAGGTGAACGCCGATCATCACGATGAAGGTGCTGAACACGTCCGAAATGGAGTGCACCGCGTCGGACACCATGGCCCCGGAATGGGCCAGCAGCCCAGCCAGCAGCTTCACAGCCGACAGGGCGGCATTCGCGTAAATGGAAATCCGCGAAACGCGGAAAGCGATTTTGGCGTTGCTTTCCATGGAACCGATTCTCCTTCCGTTCCGGAAATAAAAACGGGAACAAGCTAACATATGCCTGTCCCGCAGAAAATATACGTCTGCTGCCGCGCCTGCGGCCCGGCTCCCTTGGGCCTGCTCACATTTCTTTGCATATTATAATTCAATCCTTTCATTCCGTCAAGCATCTGCCCGGTGTTTGGTTTGATTCGGGTATCAATGTCGTTGCCATGCAGCTAACAATGTCATTAAGCCAGCAGCAGGCCAACAAAAAGCTGGAGACAAAAAGTAAGGGAAAAGCAAGTAAAAAGGAATCAAAAAAACACCGGTTTATTGACGAAGCTTTGGATTCTACCCGCAACATGCTTGACAGCAACATTGAAAAAAGATAAGATTCTTTCGTGGGACATGGTGTGTTCCTCCTTAAAGGCTATACCGTGAATCCCTGCGATCTGGAAATCTATATGGAAAAAGCGGGAAAGAAAAACCTCGAACCCGGGAAAAAACTGGTTTACGTCGGCGGATCCTGCCTGGATGAAGGGATCTGCGCGGAAATCGAGCTGTAAGGAGAAAGGAGAACCCCCATGAAGAGCTTCCGATATGACAGGGATTTTGCGGTGGTGGACACCACGGCGGGCAAGATCCGCGGCTTCGAGCACGACGGCATCCTCACCTTCCGCGGCGTGAAATATGCCACGGCCAGGCGCTTCCATAAACCGGAACCCCTGCCCCGCCAGGTGGGCGTGACGGACGCCGCCAGTTACGGGTATGTGTGCCCGCTGCTCAAGCAGGACGAACCCAAAGGTGAAATCTTCGTGCCCCACAGGTTCTGGCCCCAGGATGAGGACTGCCTGAACCTGAACGTTTGGACTCCCGCGCTGGACAGCCAAAAGCGCCCGGTGCTCTTCTGGCTGCACGGCGGCGGCTACTTCGCGGGCTCATCCATCGAGCAGACCGCCTACGACGGGCATAACATGGCGCTCCACGGCGACGCCGTGGTGGTGACGATCAACCACCGCCTGAATATCCTGGGCTACTTCGACCTGTCCGATTTCGGCGAAGAATACGAAAACTCAGCCAACGCCGGCGGCGATGACATCATCGCGGCCCTGCAATGGGTGCATGACAACATCGAAAAGTTCGGCGGCGACCCGGACAATGTGACCATCTTCGGCCAGTCCGGCGGCGGCGGCAAGGTGACCACCCTGCTTCAGTCCCCGGCTGCGGACGGGCTGTATGCCAAGGGCTTCAACATGAGCGGCGTGCTGGGGCTGCTGGACGACGCCAAAGGCAGCGGCAAAGAGCTGGCGGAGGCCATGATGAAGGAATTGAAGATCAAAACCGTCAAGGAAATGGAAAAAGTGCCCTATGCCGATCTGGCGGCGGCGTACAACAAGCTGACGCCCGAATTCCGCAAAGCGGGCAAGTATGTGGGCGGCGCGCCGAAAGCAAACAAGCATTATCTGGGCAACCCGGCGGTGTACGGCTTCCGGAAGGAAACGAGCCACATCCCCCTGCTGGTGGGCTCGGTGTTCGGCGAATTCACATCCTTCGGGCCTCCGGTTTTCAACAAGCACACCATGACGGAGGAAGAACAGAAGAACGTGCTGCTCAAATACCTGGACGCGGCAACATTGGCTGACCTGACGAAGCTGTATAAAGCAGCCTATCCAGAAAGGAAGCTGGTGGATCTGATCCGCGTCGATACCCTGTTCCGCCCGCCCATCATCGAATACGTGAAGATCCGCGCAAAGCACAGCAGGAGCACCTATTCCTATATCTTCAATATGGATCAGCCCATTTTCTCCGGCCTGTGCCCCTGGCATTGCAGCGATATCCCGTATGTGTTCCGCAACATCGAGCTGGTGGATTATCCCAACGGCAGCGCTTACGCGGAAAAAATGCAGGAAATCGTCTTTGAGAGCGTGATGGCTTTCGCCCGCACGGGCAGCCCTGCCACTGCGCTGCTTCCCGCCTGGCCCGCCTGCACCGAGAAGGAAGAACACACCATGGTGCTGGATGAGCATTCCCGCTGCCTCACCAACTTTGACCACGACTTGATCCCGGCGGCGGAGAAGGCGATCATGCCGGTGTTCCCCAAAATCATGGCCGACCTTTCCGGACAGACGCAGCATTAAATCTTCCCCAAAGCGTATTCTCCCCCTTCGAATGGGGAGGGGGAGATCAGGTTGTCGAAAAAGTTTTTTCGATAGCGGATGCAGCTGGATCACGGAGGAACCTATGCGTGACGAACAAAGGAAACAGTTCACCAAAGAGTTGATGGCGCTGGCTGTCCCTTTGGCGCTCCAGAACCTTCTGAACGCGCTGGTTGGCGCGTCGGACGCCTTGATGCTTGGACGGCTGACCCAGGACGCCATTGCCGCCGTATCGCTGGCAAACCAGATTTCCTTCGTGATGTCGCTGTTCAACGGCTCGGTCATCGGCGCTGTGGGCGTCCTGATCGCCCAGTATTGGGGAAAAAAGGATTATGAAAGCGCCAAACGCTTTCTGGGCATGGCGATCCGCTATGTCGCGGGGATCTCGTTTGTCTTTTTCCTGCTGGCGTTTTCTGTTCCGGACCGGCTTATGGCCATCTTTACGCCGGAGCCGGAGCTGATCCGGATCGGCGGAGAGTACCTGAAGATCGTCAGCTTTTCCTTCCTGTTCGCCGGGGTTTCCCAATGCTTCCTGATGATGATGAAGGTGTCCGGCCACGCGAAGATGAGCCTGTGGATATCAGCAGTTACCGTCATCGTGGACATGACGGCGGATTTTTTCCTGATTTACGGCATCGGGCCTTTCCCTGCCCTGGGAGCAAACGGATCGGCTTATTCCACCATTGCGGTGGAAGCCATCGCGCTGATCTGGTGCCTGATCTGGACCTGGCGGAAGCAGGAAGCGCGCATGGACAAAAAGACGCTTTTCTTCTTCTCGAAAGCGTATGAGAAGGACGTATGGAAGATCATCCCCGGCATGCTGGCCAGCGCGCTGTCCTGGGGCCTGAGCATGACGATGCACGCTTTTATCCTCGGCCATCTGGGAACGGACGCCACCGCGGCCTGCTCCGTCACCGGCGTCGCGCAGCAGCTGATCCAGTGCATGACCAACGGCCTGTCAGCGGGCGGCGGCATCATGCTGGGCCAGCTTCTGGGACAAAACCTGCTGGACAAGGCAAAGGTGTACGGCAAATGGTTCTGGAGCGTCGCGCTGTGGAGCGGACTGATCAATATCGGCCTGATCTGCGCCGTGGGTCCCCTGGTCTATTTCTTCTATGTCCTTGAACCGCAGGCGAAGATTTATCTGATTCAGATGCTGGTTTTCCACGCGGCCTATATGTTCGCCTTTTCCTACAATACCGTTTTCACGGTCGGGGTATTTCCGGCCGGGGGCGACAGTAAATACGACGCGGTCAGCGTTTTCTTTGCGACGTGGTGCTTTGCGATCCCCCTTGCGCTGGTGGGCTGTTTCGTATTCCATTGGCCGGTCATGGTGGTCTATATCGTCATGTGCCTGGATGAGATCGTGAAGGTGCCGTTCATTAAGCGGCATTATGATAAGTATATCTGGCTTAAGAATTTGACCAGGGAAGGCGCGCAGTGATATACACAAACGGTCATCCGGCCCGATCTGCCCCGGCCTTGCAAACCCGGGGGTCAGGTGAAGGCCGCGTCCTTTAAGCGCAAAAAAATAACCGCGCAACGGACAGGATGCGCGGTCAAAACACCTTGCTATGAACCGTGTTTCATTGCTCCATCTGGCGGCCCACGATGCCGGCGGCAGTTTCGGCTACTTTCAATTCCGTATCGCCCATTTTCGCGCCTTGCTCCCGGGACAGAAGCAGCACGGCCCCTATGGCTTCTCCGTCCGCAATGATGGGGGAGACCACCTGCGCCGTGTAGCCGCTTACGTCCTCCTCGTTCGTGACCGGCACGATTTTTGCGCCTCCGGTGCGGTTCAGGGCAACCGTCTGACGCGCCTGGATCGCGCTTTCCAAATCAGGAGAAATCGGCTTGTCCCATAGTTCTTTCTTGCTTACGCCGCTGGCTGCGACCACCTGGTCCCGGTCCACGATGCAGGCGATGTGGCCGAGGGAGCGGAACAGCGACTCCGTGTAATCCTTGGCGAAGGACGACATTTCTCCAATGGGCGAATACTTTTTCAAAATGACTTCCCCATCCCGATCCGTGTATATCTCCAGCGGGTCACCCTCACGAATGCGCAAAGTCCGGCGGATCTCCTTCGGGATCACGACCCGGCCCAGTTCATCTATTCTGCGTACGATACCTGTTGCTCGCAATTTGAAGCGCCTCCTTGACCTTTTTCAGGCATAGGTTTTCCATGGAAACGCCTTTTATGCGCTCCGCGGCCCACGGGAAGATTTGGAAAGCGGGCGTTCCTTCTGATCGGAATGAAAACGGAACGAAGCAAAAGAGAAACGAGGTCATCCGCCTCTTTCGTTTGCTTGCTTTTTCGCGGAAAATATGGTATGATCATCGTGGTATTTTTTGTGTTTAAAGGAGATCGGGAAATGCGGAGAAAAGCTCTTCTGTTCTATATTCTTTGCGCTCTGGCGCTTTGCTGCTGCTTCGGCGCGCGGGCGGAGGGGCTGGAGCCCCTGCCCATGGATTCTTTTCTGCCGGGCCCCATGCCGTCGGAAGCCGCCTATCTTTCTCCCACAGAATATCAGGATGATTCCATTGCGGTAACCATCTATCAGGACCGCTTTGCCGATACGGATTATTTTTTCGCCCACGTCCTGATCACCCATCCCTCCCAGCTGCGCACCGCGCCGGCAGGGATGGTAGGCGCGCCCAACGCCACCTTCTCCTATGAAACAGAAAACAAAGCGACCCAGATCGCGAAGGCAGCCAACGCGGTGATCGCCCTCAACGGCGATTACTACACCAAGTCGGATAAGTGCCAGGTGGCGCTTCGACAGACAAGGCAATACCGCAATTTCGCCAACGGCACGATGGACGTGCTGGCGATTGACATGAACGGGGATCTGCATGTCCTGCAAAACTGCACCAAACAGGGCTATAAGGATTATTATGAGCAAATGGCAGGCGGGCTTTACAATGTGTTCTGCTTCGGGCCCCTGCTGGTGCAGGACGGCGTGAGCGTCATTCAGGAAAGCTATAAAAACACCTATATCGGTTCCCAGAACGCCACCCAGCGCTCCGCCATCGCGCAGCTGGGCCCGCTGGAATATATGCTCGTTTCCACCAACGGCCCCCAGTCCCAAGGCAACAAAGGCATGACGATCTATGAATTCGCGCAGGTGTGCGAAGCGGCCGGAAAGCGGCTGAGCGAAAACGGCTGTATGATCGCTTATAACCTGGACGGCGGCAACAGCGCCGCCATGATCTTCCGCGCAGTCAACCCGGACAACGGCCGGCTGGTGATGAAACGGGTCAATTCCTCAGACATCAGTGAACGCCATCTGAGCGATATAATTTACTTTGCCACGCTGGTGAAATAATATGATGGAAATCAAAACGGTTTCCCTGTTCGGCGGGGAAATCACGTTATACGGCATCCTGATGATCCTTGCCTGCCTCCTGGCAGGGGCGGGGCTGATCCTGCTTTCCGGAAGAAAAGGAATCAAGCGGCCATCGGCGGCGGTTTATTGCCTGCTGGCCGCTGCTTTGGGCCTGCTGCTGGGGCGGCTGATTTACTGCGCGGTACGCTTTGACCGCGTATTTTATGACGCGATGGGCGATTTCATGGGGTTTTTGCCGTTCTTCGACGTCCGTGTTGGAAGCCTCAATATCGGCGGCGTGATGCTTGGATGTATCCTGGCCGCCCCGCTCGCGGCAAGGATCGGCAAAGGGAAAGCCGCCGGTTATCTGGACTGCGCCGTTTTCCCCGGCCTTTCGCTTTTTATTGCGGAAAGGCTGGCAGAGCCGCTTGTGGGAAAGGGCTACGGCGTGTATCTGTATGACGCATCCTTCGCTTTCTATCCCCTCGCGATGCAGACGTATATGGATGAATACGCGCTGTCGGTATGCTTCATCGAAGCCGTGCTGGCCGCGGCGCTGATATTTGCTTTGACAGCGCTGGCAAAAAAGCGCCTGCAAACCGGCCAGCTGTTCCTTTGCGCGCTGACGCTTTTCTGCGCTTGCCAAATCATGCCTGAAAGCCTGCGGCATGACGACGTGCTTTTCATTTTCATTTTTGCCCGGGTGACCCAGATCTGCTACGCTTTGATGCTGGCGGGCGCGCAGATTGCCGCATTGGCGCGGGCGAGGCGGAACGGGCTCGGGTTCAGGCAGGCTGTAACGGAATTCCTCCTGCTGCTGGCAGGCGCCGGCATCTGCATCGGGGCGGAATTCGCGCTGGATAAAACCAATCTGTCCCACACGCTGATCTACACCGTCATGATCGCCGTGCTGGCGGGCATGGCAGCGCTGGTCCTGCGTCGCATACTGAGAAAGGAAGCTGCGCAATGAAACTGACGCGTATCCTGGGAATCGCCCTGATCCTGTGCCTGCTGGCATCCCACGCCTGCGCCGCCCGGTTTGACCTGGCGGACGGGCGCTATTACATCCTCTCCTGCGGCGGGAGCTTTGCCTATTCCCGCGACACCTCCGGCGCTGTCCGTGTCTGGGGAGACAACCAGTACGGCCAGCTCGGCAAGGGACATTTCAATAATGCCAGCGGCATTTTGGGCATTTATCCGTCCGATTTTAAAACCAAAAACGCCGAAATCGACCTGAACCAGCTGAAGGACATCGTAAGCGGCAGCAATTTCAGCTTCTTCTGGATGAACGACGGCGCGCTGTACGCCGTCGGGAACAGCGATTACGGCACCCTGGGCAAGCAGGAGGGAAGCTATGCCACCCATACGCGCTTCTATCTGCCGGAAAACCCCGCCGCGATTTCCTGCGGGTTCGGCCATGTGCTGGTTTTAACCGAAAACGGCGAGGTGTACGCCTGGGGCAGAAATAACAAAGGCCAGGTCGGCAACGGGTCAAAGCAGAAAACAATCAGCCCCTGCAAGCTTTCCCTGCAGAACATCGTCCAAATCGCCGCGGGGGGCCAATTCTCCCTGGCGCTGGACAGCGAGGGCAGGCTGTGGGGCTGGGGGGACAATGAATTCAACACCCTCTCTCCCGGCGGGGAAGAGTGCTATCCTGTCCCCATGCAGATCAATACCGGGGATATTCAGGTTGCGTCGATCCAGGCGGGCGGCTACCATGCGGCGATCCTGGACAAGCAGGGCACGGTATGGACATGGGGCAAAAACGACGTGTATCAGCTGGGCATCGAAACGAAGGGGCGCACCGTGGCATCTCCCACAGCCGTTTCTCTGCCCCTGCCCGCCACAAGCCTGACCGTTTACTCCTCCCAGAACTACGCCATCCTGTCCGATACATCCCTGTGGTCATGGGGCAATAACGGATACGGCCAATTGGGCCAGGGCCTGCGCGGCGTTGTGGGCGGCCTGCCAGGACAATGCGTGGAGCGGGATGTGGCGCTGGTTGAAACAGGCAGCATGTTCGCCCTCTGCGTGCTGCAGAACGGAACCATGCTGGCCGCTGGCTTCAACAACCACGCCGAGCTGGGCGACGGAACGACCGCCCATAGAAACGTCATGTCGCCCAATGGGATGAATCTGATCCCTTACTGACGGGCGCCGCCCGAATGTTATGAAATGAAACCGCGCGGCCCACAGCACAGGGCCGCGGTCATGCTGTTCCGCGGTTTTTGGAAGGCAGCGTCACTTCTTGCCGATATTGCTCAGAATATCCAGCGCGCCGCCCAGCAGCCCTTCCACCAGGGGATTCGCGTTTTCTTCCTGTACCTTCTTTTCACCCTTCAGCACCGCTTCCGCATCCTTCCTGACGGCGGCGCTGGCGGCGCGGTACAGCCCCAGCACCCGCTTTTCCGCGGCGGTCAGCTTGATTTCGTCAGCTTGCTTTGCGGTGCTTGAGGATGCCTTTTTCGATGCGGCGGAAGCCGGCTTTGAAGCTGTGCCGGAGGCAGGCTTTTTTGCGGAGGAAACGTATCCCGCCGCCTCCAGCAGAGATTTCTGCGTTACGCCCGTGGCTTTGGCTATCGCCTTCAGCTCGGCTTGAGTCAGCTCTTTTTCACCGCGTTCCGCCTTGCTCACTTCGCTTGCGGACAATCCGTCGATCATCGCAGCCAGCTTTTCCTGGCTCAATCCGGCCTTGGTACGGGCTTCCTTGATCAGCGCGCCTACATTTTTCTGGGCCATAGCATTCTACCTCCCGTTTTTTCTAAATCATACCACAGGATGTTTTTTTCGGCAAGGCATATTCTTATTTCCACATTTTTTGCGCTGGAGGCAAACGATGCAGCCGCTTTTATTGTGTATCGGGATGGAGCAGAACCAATTGATGCGCATTTCTTTTGCCGCAATGGCCCTGGGTATCCGGATAAAAGCCGTGGGGGAGAGCGAATGGGGACAAACCGTCGGCGCGCTGTGCGGGCTGGAGCCTGAAAACACCCGCGCGCCGAAGGGACGTGTGAGCAGCCCGATGATCGTGATGGCTTTTTTTGACGATGGGCTGGTGGATAAACTTCTCAAAAGCCTCCGCAGCGGCGGACAGAGCGTGCGGCTGAAAGCCGTCCTTACGCCCTCCAACCGTTTTTGGACCTGTGAACAGCTCTGCTGGCATCTTTCGCAGGAAGCGGCGCAGCTGGAGCGCTGACCTTACCGGGAGGAACGAAAAATGCAGTTGGAAACAGAGCGATTATTCCTGCGGGAAATGGATCAGAACGATTATGACGCGCTCTACGCCGTGCTGGCCGATCATGACATCATGCGGCATTATCCCTATGCCTTTGATGAAGAGCGCGTGCGGGGATGGATCCAAAGGAATATGGCGCGCTACCGTGAAAACGGTTTTGGCCTCTGGGCGGTTTGCCTGAAGCAAACGGGTGAAATGATCGGCGACTGCGGGCTGACGCTGCAAACCATTGACGGCGAGATCCTGCCCGAGATCGGGTACCATATCCGCGCAGACTGCCAGCGGAAGGGCTACGCGAAGGAAGCGGCAAAGGCCGTCATGGACTGGGCGTTTGAGCATACGGATTATCCCGCGGTTTATTCCTATTGCAAATATACAAATGCACCGTCCGTGAAAACCGCGGAAGCCATCGGCATGCGCTTCATGAAGGAATATCCTGATGAAGCGAACGGCGTCACCCACGTTTCCCGCATCACCCGGGATGAATGGAAAAAGGCAATGCCTTCAAAGGTAAGCAATATATAATGCAAAAGACCTGCCCAACGGATAGGTCAGGTTTCAGATTGTCAAAAAACCCCCTACGATGCAAGGGGGTTTTTGACAATCTGTCCGGGGAAAAGCTTCTTGCTTCTCCACGGCAATTGAACTTTTTACAGCTTTACCTCGCCGTTGGTGATCATGCGTCCGTTCTCGCGGCTGAACAGCATGATATTGTCGCCGGAGAAGGAAAGGCGCACCTTCTGGCCGATCTTATACACCACACCGCCGAACACCACAGCGGTGAGCAGGAAATTGCTCACACGGATCTTTACCGTGGTTTCCATGCCGGTGGGCATGGCGCTGAACACTTCGCCCTCGATGGCGCCGTCGTCGCCAATGTGGATGAATTCCGGGCGAACGCCCAGCACGAAATCGTTCCGGGTCGGCGCGGCGCGCTTTTCGTCGTGCTCCTCCACCTTGGCAATGTTATAATTGAATACGGTGTCCTTGTTGGTCTTTTCCACGTAGCCCGGCTCCTTGGCCATCTTGTCGTGCTTCGCCTTGGCCTCAGCCTGGGCTTTGTCGTCCAGGGCGAACCAATCGCTGATTTTCAGGCCGCCGTTGGGTGTAAAGGCCGCTTTTTTGTCTTTCAGAATGGTCAGATTCAGCACGCCGCTGCCGTCCTGGGCGCCGGCTGCTTCAATAAAATTCACGGCGGGATTGCCCACGAAATCCGCCACGAACAGATTGCTGGGGCGGTTGTAGACGGTCAGCGGCTCGTCGTACTGCTGCAGTACGCCGTTGTCGATGAGGCAAATGCGGGTAGCCAGGGTCATGGCTTCCATCTGGTCGTGGGTCACGTACACGAAGGTGGAGCCGGTGGACAGGTGCAGCCGCTGGAGCTCTGAACGCATCTCCAGCCTGAGCTTGGCGTCCAGGTTGGACAGCGGCTCATCCATGAACAGCACCCGGGGCCCCGGAGCCAGGGTGCGGGCGATGGCCACGCGCTGCTGCTGGCCGCCGGAAAGCTCGCTGGGATACCGGTCCATGAACTGCCCGATCTTCACGATGGCGCTGACCCGGTCCACAGCCCGCTTGATTTCTTCCTTGCTCAGCTTCCGGGCAGGGGCCTTGCCGGTTTCATCCCGCACCACTTCGCCCTTCTCGTTGACAGAAGCGCCGGACTCATTGATGTTGGACAGGCCGAAGGCGATGTTTTGGTACACCGTCATGTTGGGCCACAGGGCGTAGTTCTGGAACAGGAAGCCCACGCGGCGCTTGTTGGGGGGAATGTTGATGCCCTGCTCGCTGTCGAACACGGGCACACCGTCGATGGTGATGCGGCCCTCGGTGGGGGTCTCCAGGCCCGCGATCATGCGCAGGGTGGTGGTTTTGCCGCAGCCGGAGGGGCCAAGCAGGGTCACAAAGGCATTGTCTTCAATGGTCAGATCCAAGTGCTCCACGGCGTAATAGCCGCCCCAGCGCTTGGTAACATTTCTCAATTCAATCCGTGCCATATTCCTTCATCCTCCAATACCGTTTGGGTCACTTTCCGCCGCCGATACCGGCGTCCAGGCTGGCCCCCGTCAGTTTATTCACCAATGTGTTGAACACCAGAATTACCAGGATCAGGATCAGGTTGATGCCGCTGGAGAAAGCGTACAGGCCCATTTCATCAAAGTAGCCCAGCATGGTGGTGATGATCTTTCCCTGGCCGCACAGCAGCATGAACAGGGTCAATTCACGCAGGCAGGTCATGAACGGCAGCAGGAAGCCGCTGATGATGGACGTTTTCTGAATGGGGATGATGATGCGGGTCATCCGCTTCCACCAGGGAATATCCTGGATGATGGCGGCCTCCTCGATTTCGCCGGACAGCTGCATCATGGAGTTTAGCGCGCTCCTGCTGGCGAAGGGGATATACTTCACCGTGCCGGCCAGCACCAGCAAAAGGAAGGTGTTGTAAATACCGATGTTGGAGCCGAACACGAAGAAAGCGACGCCCACGGCCAGGGACGGCATCAGGTAAGGGAGGAAGGCCATGTTGTTCACATAAGCCGCCCATTTGCTGCGGCGGTTCTTGCTGACGCAGTAGCCCACCAGCGTGCCGATGGTGCCGGCAGCCAAAGCGCAGAACACCGCTACGATCAGGGTGCCGCCAAAGGCGTTCCAGATTTCACTGTTGTACAGGATGCCCTTCTGGCCGTACATGCCGTTCTCCGTCACGTTTTCCGCCGTCAGCCACCATTTGGTGGTCATATGCCCGGCGATGCCGTGGGTAATGAAGGAATAGTCGCCGGGATTGGGCAGGAAGGTTTCCACGGCGAACAGGATGATGGGCAGGATGCCGGTGGCCAGGGTGGTGATGACAAAGACAGCGGCCAGGATGTACTTGCCCGCCCGCAGGTTCACCACGCTGCTCTGGCCGGATTTGCCGGTGACGGTGGTAAAGTTCTTGCGGCCGGAGGTGGTGCGCTGGTTCACGATCAGGATCAGGAACCCGAACAGCATCATGATGACCGCCAGGATGCTGGCCTGGCCCGCGCGGTTGGAGCTCATTCCCACGTATTGCGTTGACAGCGTAGCCAGCTTCAGGTAATGGGGAATGGGATAGGAGCCCATGGCGCTGGAGAACACCAGCAGGATGGTGCTCAGGATGGCGGGCTTCACCAGGGGCAGCGTCACCCGCAGGAAGGTTTTCCAGCGGGGCGTGTTCAGGATGGTGGCCGCTTCCTCCAGATTGGCGTCCATGTTCCTGAAGATACCGCCGATCAGGATATAGGCGAACGGCGCGTAATGCAGCGCCAGCACAACGGAAACGGGGAAAATCCCCTCGCACCACCACTTGGGCATGTACACATGAAACAGGGACACGAACAGCCCGTCGTTGCCGCCGGTGACCAGATTGCTGTTGAACAGGTTCTGCCACATGACGGCCAGCGTCCACTGGGGCATGATGTAGGGGAAAATAAAAATGGAGCTCAGGTATTTCTTGAATTTCAGGTTGGTGCGGGTCACCAGGTAGGCGAAGATGCCGCCGTAGAAGATGGCGCCGACGCAGGCGAAAATGCTGATCAGCACGGAATTGAGCAGCGGCGTCAGCAGATAGGTGGAAGCGATGCTCTGGGTTTTGCGCTCGCGGGTGACGGGATCGCGGGTCGAGATCGTACCTGTGAAAAGATTGCTCCAGTTATAGCCGGTGTAGGTTTCTCCCAGCACCTCCACCTGGGCGTCTTCAGCCTTCGATTCCGCGTCTATGCTGCCGGGATGAATTGACACAGTGTCCCGGATGATGGTGACCATGGGAAAGATGGTGGTGATGGTCAGGATGATGCCAAGGGCCAGCAGAATGGCGTTCTGCGGCTTGCTGATATATGTCCTGAACCCGTTCAGCTTCTTTTTAAAGCTGCTTTGCCTGGGGGATGCAATGGTGGACATGCCTCTCCTCCCTTTCCAGATTCATGTGTTTCCCATACGGAAACGGGCAGCGAGCCGGTAGGAGCCGACCCGCCGCCCGCAATCATTTTAAAGGGATCCTGCGGATATGCTGTTTCTTACTTGGCGTTCACGATACCGTCGATCCAGTCGCTCATGGTGCCGGACACGGAAGCGCAGTAGGCGGGTTCTTCCACCACCAGCTTGCCCTCGTTCAGCCACCAGTCGTAGCCGCGGTCGTTCTTGGCGGGATAGGTGTCAACGCCGTCCACGTAGCCGTCCTTGCTGTGGTCCTGCATGCAGGCGGGCACGGGAGCGTAGCCGCCCATGTCCTTGCCCCAGGCCTTGAAGCCGTCCTGGGTGGTGGTCATGAAGGCGATGATGGCGCAGGAAGTCCAGGGCAGGGGGCTGGTCTTGGTCAGCATCAGGTAATGCTTGTAAGCGTAGCCGCCGATGCCCACGTAGCCATCCTGATAGGCGGCCACGGTGATGTTGTTGACGGAGGATTCAGCGGTTTCTTCCACGCTGCGCAGCTTGGAATACACCAGCAAGCCGGTCTGGCCCTTGGCGGAGGTGGTCACCAGGGTGTTGCAGATGGGGCCGTCGTCGGTCTGCTCGTTGTACTTCTCGCACCACAGATACACCCAGGCCAGGCCGTAATTGGCGTTTTCGCCCGCGATGCCCAGGTCCTCGGCGTCCAGCTTCATGTCTTCGATCAGGGCGTCGTATTCTTCGTTCTTGCCGGCCCATGCTTCATAGGCATCCTTGGCGATGGAAGCATACTTATCGTTGGTCATCATGTACAGGAAGTTCTTGCCCACCAGTTCGCTGTTCACGCCCATGAACAGGGGAGCTTCGCCTTCCGCCACGAAATCCCACATATTCGTGTAGGTCTTGTCGCCCAGGTTGTTAAATTCAAACACCTTGTTCAGGGTCTGCAGGGCCAGGGGGTATTCGTTGTTTTCACGGGACAGGCCCTCGGCTTCCGTCCAGTCCTTGGGAACGAAGTTCAGCAGGATGCCGGTATCCAGCATTTTGCTCTGGATCTGGTTGCCGTCCTGGATCAAGGTCATGGACATGACGTGGTTCGCGCCGTTCACGTCCTTTTCCAGCTGGTCGAAGATCTTGTTTTCCTTGGGCTGCTGCCAATCCCAGTTCAGGGTGTAGGAGGGATCGATCTTCTGCAGCTCTTCCACAAACAGGGGCAGGGCGGATTTGCCGCGGCTGGAGTTGCCCACGGCGTAGAAATCTTTGCCGTTGGATTCTTCAATCGCCTTTTTGAACAGTTCTTCCAATGTCATGGTTTGCGCTTGTTCGATCACTTCCGCAACCGTCATTTCGGCGGATGCGAAGGAGCAGAAGGACAGAACCATTGCCATGATCAACGTGCACGCGAGCAGTTTTTTCATGAGATATTCTCTTCCTTTCTATATCTGGCTTGCTTTTGGCCAGTCTTTACATTTATTATATACTTTCTTTCGCTGTTGTCAAGAGGGAGAAAAAGCATAAGCCGCTTCGTTCATTGGGCGGCAAGCTGGTTTTTTACGGCTGACCGCGAAAGAATTACCATATTTTTTTGAAAAACACTTTTGTTTTAATCTTTCTTTAAGATTCGCGGTTTATACTGTGCCCGTAACCAAGAAAGGAAGGTGTTACACGATGAAAAAAACGATGAAAAAACTGGCAGCGGTTTTCTCTGTTATTGCCCTGATGATGATGCTGCTTATCTCCGGCGCTGCGGCTGAAGCGGCCGGTGTATTCTATCAAGCCGATGAAATGTTTTCTGACCGGGATATGAAGCAGACAGCCGATCTGGCCGAAGCTGTCACCTACGCCCTGGCGGACGGCCAGGATATCCGCATCACTGCGGCGGGCGTCTATGTGCTGACTGGCAAGGCCGCGAACGTGACAGTCTATGTGGAAGCCGGAAAGGACGATAAAGTGCAGATCGTGCTGGACGGCGTGACCGTGGCCAATGCGGCTTTTCCCGTCATCTATGTGAAATCGGCAGATAAGGTATTCGTGACCACCAGCGCCGACAGCGCGCTGTCCGTGACCGGCACATTTGCTTCAGACGGCAGCGTCAAGACCGACGGCGTGATCTTCTCCAAATCGGACCTGGTGCTCAGCGGCACGGCTGCTTTGACCGTTACCTCCACGGATAACGGCATTGTATGCAAGGACGACTTGAAAATCACGGGCGGCACATACAGTATCAGCGCTTCCTCCAAGGCGGTCGAAGCGAATGACTCCATCCGGATCGCCGACGGCGCCCTGTACCTCGCAGCCGGAACGGACGGCCTGCACGCGGAAAACGACAAGGACGACACCAAGGGTTATGTCTATATCGCCGGCGGCACGATCACCATCCAGGCAGGCGATGACGGCATTCACGCCACCTCCGTGGTGCAGATCGACGGCGGCACGCTGACCGTCAAAGCCGCCGAGGGTATCGAGGGAACGTACATCCAGATCAACGGCGGCATTGTCAATATTCAAAGCACCGATGACGGCATCAACGCGGCCCAGAAAAGCAAAGCGTATACCGCCACCGTAGAGATCAACGACGGCGATATCACCATCGCCATGGGCGCGGGCGACACCGACGGTGTCGATTCCAACGGAAATATCATCGTCAACGGCGGCACCGTCAGCGTGACCGGCAGCAGTACCTTTGACTACGACGGCACTGCCCAGTATAACGGCGGCACCATCATCGCCAACGGGCAACAGATCAGCTATATTCCCAACCAGATGATGGGCGGCTGGGGCGGCATGAACGGCGGCTGGGGCAATAATGATTTCGGCCGGGGCAATACCAATTCAGGCTGGGGCGGCATGGGCAACGGACGGGGCGGGCGGGGCGGCTGGTGAACCTCCCAATCCCCTTTATCTTAAACGCATATCAGCAAAAGGACCTGCCGTATCCGCTCGGCAGGTCTGAGGCTGCCGAAAAAGTGTTTTCCACAGGGGCTGTTGCATTAAAATAGCGCAGCCGCCCCTTTCCATAAGCAGACAGGCAGGATAGTATCCAAGAAACGAACAAGTATTTAAGTCTTTCCCTAACTTTGTGTAAACCTCCAAGAAGGTGTAGCATAAGAGCACCAGAATGGAGGTTTTTTCATGACGAAGAAAAATGGAAGACGGAGGAGCCCGGAAGAGGCAGCACGGCGGGAGTAGATTCGAGAACTGCTGGAGCTGGCGTGAGTAAGCGGGATGGAGTATATTCAGCAACTGTTCCGAGAGAGCATCGCGGAATTCACGCGGAATTCACGCGGAATTCACGGAAGAAAAACCGCCGGTTTCTGCTTGACGGGAAAGGTTTATGAGAGTATAATGTACAAGTCTACCGTGAAAACGTCACGCGATTGCGCGTACAAACAGCATTTTACAACGAGAGGAAGAGAATCATTATGGCAAACAAGACCGCGTCTAACCGCAAACCCATCACTTCCGGCACGAAGGGCTTTATTTGTTTGATCGTGCTGTGCGCTGTGCTGGTGTTTGTTTCCTGCATCTCCCTGTTCGGGATGCCGCTGGACAGCGAGGGCGTGAATATCCTGTTGCCCTGGGTGCCCGTCAACAGTGCCAATTGGCCCGCTTCCCTGCCCCTGGACCGCGCCTTGGGCGGCGGCACGTATACGGATTATAGCTACACCCTGCCTGAAGGCGCAAACGTGGACGATTCCGTGAAAACCATCAGGAACCGTCTGGTGGGCCTGGGCGAAAGCGATGCCGCCGTTTCCCTGAAGGGCGACGAGATCCGCGTGGAGCTGCGCAAGCTTTCCGCTTCTCAGCGCATGAGCCAGCTGAGCATGGCCACGATGCAGGCGCACTTTGAATTTACGGATTCCAACGGCACGGTGGTGCTGACGGAAAAGGACGTGGCCAACGCCAAATATGCCGCTAAGAGCAGCGGCTCCACCTATACTGTTTCCATGGACTTCAACCTCACCAAGGAAGGCGCCCAGAAGCTGAAGGACGCGAACCCCTCTTATCTGGCAGTTACCTGCGACGGTGAAAGCGTGAGCTCTTTTGCCTCTGTGAGCGACGGCAAAGTGACCGCCAGCCTCGGCACCGGTGACAGCGCTTATCGGGCCGCCGCCAATTATGCGTTTCTGGTGAATAACGGCGCTGTGGACGTGACGCTGACCCAGAGCGGCACCGGCGATGTGCCCGCTTCCTTCGACATCGTGCGGACCGTGGTGATGCTGCTGTGCGCCGCGCTGTTGGTTTGCTCGCTGGTTTACCTGGTGATGATCGGCAAGCTCACCGGTGTCTCCGCGTTTATCGCCGTTTGGTGCACCCTGGTGCTGACCATGTTCTTCGTCGCCGCTGTTGTGGTATCCTCCTCCTATATGATCAATGTGGGGATGCTGGTGGCCGTGCTGCTGGGCGTTCTGCTCTCCATGTACGCCGCCGTCACCCGCACCTCCGCCATCAGCAAGCAGATCGGCGAAGGCAGCGCGCCGAAGCAGGCTACCAAGCTGGGCATGAAGAATGCCGCCAAGACCGTCTGGATCGCCCATGGCGCGGTGATGGTCATTGCCCTGCTGCTGATGATCTTCTCCTTCTCCCGCAGCATCGGCTACACCCTGTGCGTCAGTGTAGCGGCCAGCGCGCTTTCTACCCTGGTCATGCGCGCGTTCCAGCTCTGCTTCACCGCCATCACCAACAAGCCCGCCCTGTTTGGCAAAGTGAAGTAAGCCCCTTCAGAGTGCTGGTTTTCAACCGGCACTCTATTTTTATTCTTTTTTATCGGTTCTCCCGGAGGTTTTCATGCTTATCCTTTCTCTTTCTTCTCCAAACGAGGCGGTTTTGCCGATTCCGGGGGTGCCGGGGTGGCTGTGCGAACTGCTTGCCGCCCGTGGCGTGCGCAGCGCTGAGGAGGCGCATAGATTCCTGCATCCTGCGCCGGATCAGCTGCGTGACCCCAAAACGCTGCAAGGCATTGCCGAAGCCGCCGAACTGATCCGCGGCGCGGCGGCGCGGGGAAAAAGGGCGGTGATCTATGGGGATTATGACGTGGACGGGGTTTCCGCTTCCGCCATCCTGTGGGAAACGCTGGGACGAATGGGGATGGAGCGGAGGGTGTATCTTCCGGACCGGCACAGCGAAGGCTATGGGCTGAATGTCCCGGCGGTGGAAAAGCTGGCGAAGGAAGCGGAACTGCTGATTACCGTGGACTGCGGCATCACCAGCGTTGCGGAGGTGCGGCGGGCCAGGGAGCTGGGCATGACCGTGATCGTTACCGACCACCACCAGCCGTCTTTGGAGCTTCCGGATGCGGACGCGGTGGTATCTCCGCTGCTGGGAGGCTATCCCTTTCCCGGCCTGTGCGGGGCGGGGGTGGCGTGGAAGCTGGCGCTGGCCCTGGCGGGCGGGGAAGTCATGGAACTGGCAGAGCTGGCTGCCATTGCCACGATAGCCGACATGGTGCCGCTAACGGACGAAAACCGGGTGATCGCGGCCCTGGGCCTGGAACGGCTGGCGCTCACGAAACGGCCCGGCCTGCGGGCGCTGATGAACCGCGCGGGGGTGCAGGGCAGCGTGGACAGCGACCAGGTGGCTTTCCAGATCGCCCCGCGTATGAACGCCTGCGGGCGCATGGCTTCCGCGCGTATCGCTTTCGATATGCTGACCACCCGCAGCCCGGCGGAGGCCGAGAAGCTGATGCTGCAAATGGAGATGCTGAACCAGGAGCGGAAAGCCCAGGAAAACCGCGTGGTGGAAGCGGCCATGGCGCAGGTGGCGGGCATGGATTTGGTGGAACGCCATGCCATCGTGGTATGGGGCGAGGGATGGAACAGCGGCGTGGTGGGGCTGGCTGCCGGGAAGGTGGCGGAACAGTACGCCTGCCCGACGGTGGCGCTGGCCGTGGAAGGCGACATGTGCGTGGGCAGCGCCCGCAGCGCGGGAGCCATCGATATTTACAAGGCCCTGAACCGCTGCGCCGACCTTTTTGAACGCTTCGGCGGCCATCGGCAGGCGGCGGGACTGACCCTGAAAAGGGACAGGCTGGATGCGTTTTCTCAGCGCCTGTCCGACGCGGTGGCGGAGCAGACCGGGGGAAAGCCCGTCATTCCGGAAATCCGCTGCGACGCGGAGCTCTCCCTCCGTGATGTGACGGAGGAGACCGTAAAATGGCTGCAAAACCTGGAGCCCTTCGGCATGGGAAATCCGGCGCCCCGCTTCCTGTGCGCGGATGCCCAGGCGCTTTCCCTGCGGCGCGTAGGCGCGGAAGGAAAGCATCTGAAATGCAGCTTCTCCCAGCGCGGTATTCTGCGGGACGGCATTTACTTCAGCGGGGGAGACTGGGCCGGTAAAACGGACGCCCGCTTTCGCTTCGCTTTTTCACCGACGCTGAATGAATATCGGGGGCGCGTCAGCGCTGAATGCCGGGTATACGCCCTGCAGATGATCCCAGAATCCCTGCCGGAGGACAGGAATCGGGAGGCTGTTTCCCTATTCTCGGAAAGCGGCCTTGGCGGTTCTGCCTCCATGCTGGCCCCGGAGGATCTGCCGGCTTTGATGGCGGCGGGCCAGGGCACGCTGCTCATCTGCCGATGCCTGAAAACGGCATCAGCGCTCAGGGAGCGATTCCCGGAAGCGGATTTCTGCCTGGAGGAAGCAAAGGACGCGCGCGCCTTCAACACAATCCTGCTCTATGGCAGGGCGGCATACGTCTCGCCTGCTTTCCGAAACATCGTGCTCTGCGACGGGGATATGGGGGAGGGGGACGCGTACCGGACGGCCTGCCCCAAAGCAAAGGCCGCGGCTTTGCCCGTATCCGATCATATGAAGCGGCTGCTGAAGGACGCTTTTGTGGATCAGGACGGGCTGAGGGCCTGCTATGTGGCGATCAGAAAGCAATCCTTCCGCGACCTGTACGCTTTTTCCGCGGCCTGCGGGCTGACTTATCTCCAATCGGCCTTTTCCCTTTCCGTGCTGCGGGAAATCGGCCTGGCCGACGTTTCTTTCTCTCCCTTTCACCTTTCCCTTCTTCCGATGGTCAGGCGAAGCCCGGAAGAAAGCTTCGTGTATCAAAGAGCAAAGTCCTTCTCCGAATGACCGTATACCAATGAACCTGCACGCTGAATGAAACGGGAGGTGCGCGATGGCATACACAGCTTATGAGCCCATGACGATGGATGAAATACTGGCAAGGGTGAAAAAAGTTGACACAGATGGCAAAGGCATTGACCTGGTGCAGCGGGCTTATGACTTCGCGGCCGAGGCGCACAAGGATCAGAAGCGCAAGAGCGGAGAACCCTATATCATACACCCCCTGTATGTGGCTAGCATCATTACGGAGCTGATGATCGACCCGCCCACCATCGCCGCCGCCCTGCTGCACGACACGGTGGAGGACTGCGGCTTTACCATCGAGCAGGTTCAGGAGCTGTTCGGCGAGGAAGTGGCGCGGCTGGTGGACGGCGTGACCAAGCTGGCCAAGCTGAACTTTGCCGACCGGGAGGAGCAGCAGGCGGAAAGCCTTCGCAAAATGATCCTGGCCATGAGCAAGGATATCCGCGTGGTGCTGATCAAGCTGGCGGACCGGCTGCACAACATGCGCACCCTCAAATACAAGGAATCGGACCGCCAGCTGGCCATCGCCCGGGAAACGCTGGATATTTACGCCCCCCTGGCCCATCGCCTGGGCGTATACGGCATCAAGCAGGAACTGGAGGATCTGTCGCTCCGCTACATCGACCCTGAGGGCTACCAGGACGTGGCCAAAAAGGTCGGCATGAAGCGGGCGGAGCGGGAAGAAAACATCAAGCTGGTCATCAGCGAGCTGTCCCAGAAGCTGGATGAGCAGGGCCTTCACTATGACATCGACGGAAGGCCGAAGCATCTGTATTCCATCTACCGGAAAATGGTCATCCAGAATAAGCCCTTCGACCAGATTTTTGACCTGATCGCCATCCGCGTGATCGTGGATACCATCCCGGAATGCTATACGGTGCTGGGCATCGCCCACACCCTGTGGAACCAGGTGCCGGGCCGGTTCAAGGATTATATTTCCGTGCCGAAGGCCAATATGTACCAGTCCCTCCATACCACCGTGGTGGGCGGGCGGCGCATCCCCTTCCCCTTTGAAATCCAGATCCGCACCTGGGAAATGCACCGGATTGCGGAGTACGGCATTGCCGCCCACTGGCGCTATAAAGAAGGCACAAAGAAAAACGACAATCTGGATAACAAGCTCTACTGGCTGCGCCAGATCCTGGACTGGCAGTCCGAAACCCGGGACAGCCATGAGTTCATCGACAGCCTGAAAACCGACCTGTTCTCCGAGGAGGTGTTTTTGTTCACGCCCAAGGGCGACATCATCTCCATGCAGCGCGGCTCCACGCCCCTGGACTTTGCCTACCGCATCCATTCCCAGGTGGGCAACTCATGCGTCGGCGCGCGGATCAACGGCAAAATGGTGCCGCTGGATACCCAGCTGCAAACCGGGGACCGGGTGGAGGTGATCACGTCATCCGCATCCAAAGGCCCCAGCATGGATTGGCTGAAAATCGTGAAAACCCAGCAGGCGAAGGCCAAGATCCGCCAGTTCTTCAAGCGCGAGCTGCGGGGTGAAAACGTGGTTCGCGGCAAGGAAATGCTGGAGCATGAAGCAAAACGCCGGGGCGTGAAGCTGCCGGATTATACAAAGCCGGAATACTACGAGCCGCTGCTGAGAAAGTATATGTTCCAGGACCTGGACGATCTGTACGGCGCCATCGGCTATGGCGGCGTGGCCGCGGTGTATGTGCTGAGCCGGCTGATCGACGAAAAGCAGAAAAAGGAAACCGCTTTCGCGCCCAAGCCTTCCGCCGTCCTGCCCGAAACGCCGCCTCCGGAGCCTGTCGGCAAGCCCATGCACGGCGTTTACGTTCACGGCGAGGCCGGGATGCTGGTGCGCTTTGCCCGCTGCTGCAATCCTGTGCCCGGCGATGACATCGTCGGCTACATCACCCGCGGGCGCGGCGTGACCGTGCACAAGGCGGACTGCGTGAACGCCGTGCACAGCGAGCCGGAACGGGCGATCCCGGTTTCCTGGGCCACCGAAGAATTGGGCACCTTCAGCGCCAACGTGATCATCATCTGCTACGACCATAATTCCCTTCTGGGTGAAATCACAAACTTTATCCAGGATCAGGGCATCCCCCTGAGCGCGCTGAGCGTGAAGGTGAACAAAAACAAAACCTGCACCATTACCACCACCATGCAGGTGAAGTCCCGAGAGCAGCTGGATTCCGTCCTGGTCAAAATCCAGCGCCGCACGGACGTGATCGAAGCTTACCGCAGCGCGAATTGATTTTATAAGAAAAAGAACGCCATGGCGGAATTGCCCGCCATGGCGTTTCGAGTCGATAGGGTTTTTTATTTGGCTCTTCACGAATTGATAGGGAAATGATCCATCAAACTACAACCCTACGATGTCATGCCGAGCGAAGCCGAGCCAGAGGCGAGGCGTAGTCGAGGGATCTGTCAGTGAATCGTTAAGCCAACCTACAGATCTTTCGACTCCGTTCCGCTCTCGCTCCACTCCGCTCAAGATGACAATGAAGGTTCACTTTTTTTCCCTATCTTTCCGTGAAGAACCTTTTATTTTCTGTCCTTTCCGCGCACGATGAGCCTGTCCAGCGTCGCCAGCATGCCGGGAAGCAAAAACAGGATCACCAGAATGGCTGACAGCGAACCGGTGGAGATAGTGCGGCAGATCTCGGCGATCGTGGGGTCTGAGTAGGTGTACCCGATGATCGCCGTGACAATCACGAGAATCAGGCCGGACGTCATGATGGAATGGACGGAGCCTTCATAGGCCGCTTTCAGCGCGTCTGGCACGCCGCGCAGTTTCCGGTTTTCCCGGTAATAGCTGGTAAAGAGGATGCCGTAATCAATGGTCGCCCCCATCAGGATGCATTCCACCATCAGCAGGGCCAGAAAATAAATGCTGTACCCCTGCCAGCCCACCACCGTCACCGTGATATACACGCCGCACTGGACGATCAGCACCAGCAGCGCAGGCACGATGAGGGAACGGGAAGAAATCAGCACGATCAGGAAGATGGCCGCGGCGGTCGTCATGGTGATGGTCCGCAATTCCTGGTTGAAGGACGCCTGCATTTCAAAGCTCATCGGCGAGTTGCCGATCAGGTAGTATTCCCCCGCCAGCGTTTTTCCCGCGTCCGTCAGAAGCGTCATCAGCCGGTCCGTTTTTTCTGATTCCACCGGGAGATAGGTATACACGATCATCCTGGAATAGCGATCGGATTTGAGCATTGCCTTGCCGTTTTCCAGCTGCTCCTTCGCGCCGGTGACCGTCTCCCGAACCTGCGGCGTGACAAAAGCGGAAAACAGAGGATTGTTCAGCAGCTTGTCGTGCACATAATCGAACAGCTCCGGAATGGTCAGTTTCCGCTCGGAAGCCGGTGCCGATGCACCTGTGAAATAGAGGGAGTACACCGTATCCAGCAGGGCGGGGTCGAAACTGAAGCTGCCGTCGCCGGTCTCCATGCCCATGCTGCCGGCCAGACCGCCCAGGGCGCCGGTCAGTTCCTCCGCTGAGTAAGCTTTTTCAAACAGGGCCGGATAGCTGATCACCTGGGTCACGTCCTCGTGCTGCGCCAGCGTATCTGCCAGCGCCGCCATTTGCGCTTCGTCCCGGTTTTCATATAAGGCCACCAGGATGTTCTCCGGCGGAAAAACATCCACGATAGGGTCTACCTTCGCCAGGGTATAGGCAATCTGTGTATTCCCCTGGAGGAAATAAAACGCCGCGAACATCACCACAAACACGACCGACAGAAGGAACCGCCGCCGGAAGCTGAGCCCGGCCAGCCAGTTCATGGAAAGATGCGGCGTTTTTTTTCCGGTTTTTTCGATCATTCGATCCCCTAAGATCACGATGCCGGGCAGCACCGTCAGCACGCAGGCCAGGCTGATCAGCACGCCTTTGGCCAGCACCACGCCCAGATCCAGCCCGATCTTGAAGTTCATAAACGCCAGCGCCAGCAGGCCCACGGCGGTGGTCAGGGCGCTGCTGCTGACGGAAGCGAAGCAGTTGCGCAGGGCAGCCGCCATGGCCTCCCGTTTTTCCAGACCCGCGGCCTTTTCCTGGCGGTAACGGTTCATCAGCATCACGGAATAGTCGATGGACAGAACCAGCTGCAATACCGCCGCGATGGAGGAGGTGACATATGAAATCTGCCCCATGAACACATTAGTGCCTTCGTTGATGATCACGGCGATGCCGATATTGATCAGGAAGAGCAGCGTTTCAAACCAGGACGCGCACATGACCACCAGGATGGCGACCAGAATGATGATCGCCCCCAGCAGCAGCCAGGGCGAAACGCCGTCGGTGCCCGGATTGTCGTTGCGGAATACGATGCGGTACTCCTGAAAATCCTTTTCCAGCGCTTTTTCGATGGACCGTTCCTCCGGAGAACCGTATTCCCAGGCTGTGCTGATGACAAACAGGGAATAATCGCCCTGCTGGTATTTATCGCTGCCGTCATGCGCCACGCTTTCCACATAGGGGAGCGCCTTCAGCTTTTCCTTCAGCTCCGCCTGCTTTTCCGCGTCCAGCCCCTCCGCCATCACCCGGATGCTTTTGTCCGCGCCCATGGAGGGAAATTCAGCCGCCATGATGTCCATGCCCTGTTTCATGGGGGAACTGTCGGGCAGATATTTCGTCATATCATAATTCACGGGCACCCGCAGAGCAAGCACCGCGAATATGGCCGTAAGGCAAATCATGACGCCCAAAATCCAGTATCGCCGGGAAACGATAAAGCGAGCTGCCTTTTTCATCGGCTTCCTCCGTTTGATATATGTCAGACCAAGGTCTGCAAGGCGGTTTTCGTATCAGGCACGGATGCTTTTTCGGACTGCGCCCGTCCATCCCACAATATACCAAAAAGCGCAGGTTTGTCAAGAAAAACAGGCTTTCACTGAGCAAAACCGGGCATACCGCCCGCACCGCGCCTGCAAAACCGTATCCCGGGCGGAAAAATGCGCGACGAAAAAGGGCCCGGCTTTTGCGAGCCCTTGAAACATTTATCGTCAACCCTTTTTGGGATCATGACCAACGGAACCGAAAGCGCATGGGCTTCTTGCTGTGATCTTCTTGAATTTGCGCTCCGTTCCTGAAAAACACATTCTTCGTGTTCGATCTAAGATCCGGGTATTGCGGCGGGGGTCAGGGTAACTGTCCGATGCTTGTTTACTTTTTTCTGCTATCTGATCGCGTTTCGCGTTGCCTGATTCTTTTTACTTTGGAATCCAAGCCTTTTTTGTCAGCAGATGATTTGATACTTGATATTCAATTGTCTGGTCATTCCCGCCGCCCACTGTACTTGATCCATGGGACTCTCCTCCTTCTGGAACGATCCATTTCTCTATCATCAAATTATTTTTTCGATGGCTGGCGTCCTTGTGGACTTTTGATAGGTTCATCTCCTATCTGGCTATATATTACCACATCGCTGCGGAACTGTCAAGGGTATTTTGGTGAAATTATCAATCTTTTTTAACAAAATATACTCAACAATTACTCATTTATAACCTTTTTGCCAAGCTGGACGTCCTTGTATTTTTTCCGAACATTTTTTATTTTACCTCTGGAAATATTCGTAATTTTGTGGTATACTTCTATGCTGTCAGCCCCAATAATCAGAGAGGACGTACCTTTGCTATGGACAAGATCAAGCGGAATGAGCGGCTGGCGGCCATGACCCAGATTTTGACCGCGTCGCCCAATCGCATTTTCACCCTTTCCTATTTCTGCGAGCTGTTTTCCACAGCCAAATCCACCGTCAGCGAAGACGTGGCGATTTTGCAGCAGACGATGAACCAGTTTCGCCTGGGCAGGCTGGAAACCGTCACAGGCGCGGCGGGAGGCGTGCGTTACCGCCCCATTGGATTGAAAAGCGCCAACAGGGAATTTGTGGAAGGGATCTGCGACCGTCTCCGGGAGCCGGGGCGGCACCTGCCCGGCGGTTATCTGTATTTTTCGGATATTCTGTCCGACCCGACGCTGGTGCAGGGCATGGGCACGCTGATTGCCAGCCAGTACTATGATTTCCACGTGGACTTTGTGCTCACCATGGAGACAAAGGGCATCCCTGTGGCCATGATGACCGCAAACGCCCTGCGGGTGCCGCTGATCATTGCCCGCCACGCCACGAAGGTGTATGAGGGCAGCGCGGTAAATATTTCCTATGTTTCCGGCTCCGGCAACATTGAAACCATGGCCCTCTCCCGACGGGCTGTACGGGAAGGCCAAAAATGCCTGATCGTGGATGATTTCATGCGCGGCGGCGGCACGGCCCGGGGCATGATCGAACTGATGAAGGAATTCTCCATCACGGTCATGGGCATCTGCTTCGTGCTTGCCCTGGAGAACCCCAAGCACCGTTCCATCGAAGGGGAAAAATCCCTCATGATCCTGCGCGACATCCGCGAAGGCCAGCCGCTGGATATCCGGCCGGCGGACTGGATTGAGTAAGCGAAGTATCATGCCGGGAGCTGTAATTTGCTTTTTATTCAGCAATCGAAAAAAAGCCGCTTCCCGCCTGAATACAATTTGAAAGGAGTTTTATGCCATGGAAAACTGCTTGTTCTGCAAAATCATCGCGGGGGACATTCCCTCTGCCAAGGTCTATGAGGACGAATTCTGTTACGCTTTCCGGGATATCAATCCCCAGGCGCCGACCCATGTCCTGGTGGTGCCGAAACAACATATTTCCAGCATCGCCGAAATGGATCAGCTGCCGGACGCTGCGCTGTGCGCCATCATGCGCGCCATTGGAAAAATTGCCGCCCAGGAAGGGCTGACCAACGGCTTCCGCGTGGTGTCCAACTGCGGGCCCGACGCCTGCCAGAGCGTGCCGCACCTGCACTTCCACATTTTGGGCGGGCAGCAGATGGGGGATACAATGGCTTGATTGGTTGCTTTTCTTCCGGTGTGTATGATGAAAATGTAAAAACATCACGTGGCCGAAAAAAAGCTGTTGACTCTCCCGGCTGAACGCGGTATAATACACTCACGGTCGCCATCCGCCGGTCAAACGGCGAGCACCGTGTATACGGTGTTGTTTCAGGCGAGATGAGCGAAGGGAGGGAAAACAAGTGTCTGAGGTTCATGTAAACAAGAACGAATCGCTGGAAAGCGCGCTGAAGCGTTTTAAGCGGCAGTGCGCCCGCGCTGGCGTCCTGGCAGAAGTTCGGAAGCGCGAGCATTATGAAAAGCCCAGCGTAAAGCGCAAGAAGAAGGCGGAAGCCGCTCGGAAGCGGAAGTATTGATTCCTTCTTCGCAGGCGAAAAAGCCGCCCGGTGTTTTGCCGGGCGGCTTTTTTATGCGCTTTTCACGGCTTGACCGCCGTGACATGCCAGCGGTCGTCTCCCTTTCGGGGCGGGGTGGCGCGCTGCCTGCCGTAGAACATGATGCCCTCAAAACCGGCCGAAGCGAGCCAGGAGCGAAGCTCCCGCCGGGAATGGGCCCGCTGCACCTGGTTTTCCTCCAGGCGGTCATACGCTCCGTCGCTTCGCCGAACGAACAGGGAAAGGGACAGCGTGACGCAGGCGGTTTTCTCGTCCCATCGGTTGCGCCAGATATAGGAGACCGCACCGTCATCCGAATAAAGCGTATGGTTGCCCAGCGTTCCGGACAGCTTTTCCGGGGTGCTCACATCGAAAACCAGCGCTCCGCCGGGACGCAGCGCGGAATATGCGGCGGTAAAAAATGCCTGGACGTCCTGCGGAGACGTGAGGTAATTTACCCCGTCACAGGTGGCCAGCACGCAGTCCGCGCGCCGGGGTACAGCCAGGTTCCGCATATCCTGCCGAACGAAGGGGATCGTAACGCCTGCCCCCCGTGCCTTTTCCATGGCAACGGCAAGCATTTCCTCAGATAAGTCTACCCCCGTCATCTGATACCCCATTTTCCGCAGGGGAAGCGTCAGGCTTCCCGTTCCGCAGGCACACTCCACGCATCGGCCTTTGGACGGCACATGGCATGCCTCCATCAGCCGCTGATAGTATTTTGCCCAGGCCTCGTAATCCACGGTTTCCATCAGGGTGTCATAGACCCTGGCAAAAGCGCTGTACATCGCAGTACTCTCCTTTGGTATCCTTTCTCTATGATGACGCCGTGCGCGCTTATCGGTATTATACAAAAAAAGCTTCTGTTCAGTCAAGCGAGGGAGGCGGATTTTGCGCCTGATCCCTCTTTTTCCGGGCGCCGAAGATCCCGCCCACGCGTCCGCTTTCGGCGGCGCTCAGCCCGGCCCAGCCCACCCGCTGCAGCTTATCCGTCAGCCCAAGCTCCCGGGCTATTTCATACTTTAGCCGTTCATCCCGCGACAGCATATCTTTTCCCTCCTGCATGGACGTTTATGGTTAGAGTATGCCAAACCAGCCGAAATATGCCGGGCGGGAAATATTTTTTCGGCCGTTTAAGGTTGCTTTAAGGTCCTGCGTCTATAATGCGCGTGTCAGGAGGTAAAGGCAATGGATGCGAAAATGACGTTCAAGCGGTACGAACTGAAATACCGTATCAACGGCTTCCAGCGCGACGCGCTGCTCAAAGCGATGGAAGGCCATCTGGCGCTGGATATGTTCGGCCACAGCACCATCCGGAATCTATATTACGACACGGATACCTGGCAGCTGGTGCGCCGGTCCATTGAAAAACCCTGGTATAAGGAAAAACTGCGGGTACGCTCTTACGGACTGGCGTCCGATACGTCTCCCGTGTTTGTGGAGCTGAAGAAAAAGTACGAAAAGGTCGTCTACAAGCGCCGGCTGTCGCTGCCCTGCCAGAAAGCGATGGAAGGCCTGATGCCGGAAAGCATCCTGCCCGCCGGGCCGAAAGATATGCAGATCGGCAGAGAAATCGAAGCATTCAAGCATTTTTACGGGCCGACGCTGGCCCCGGCCATGTTCCTTTCGTATGAGCGGGAGGCATACTATCCCATCGACGGCGTGGACTTCCGGCTGACGATCGACAATAACCTGCTCTGGCGGATGGAGGATATCGACCTTCGTTCGCCTGCGGGCGGACAGTTCATCATCCCGCCGGATGAAATGATCCTGGAAGTGAAAACTCCGGGCGGCATCCCCATGTGGATGGTGCGCTTCCTGAGCGAAAACAGGATTTACCAGACTTCCTTTTCCAAATACGGCACGGCCTATCAGCATTGGCTGGCCGACGGAAAAGAGACAGGAGGGCGGATGTATGCTTGAAAGCTTATTTCAGGGCGTGTTTGATTCCGGGTATGTGCATGTTATTTCGGTGGATAAATTTCTGCTGTGCGTAGCGGTATCGCTGCTGATCGGCGCATGCGCGGCTTTTACCGCATCCCGGAAGAGCCGGCTGTCATTCAGCTTTTTATCCACGCTGCTGGTGCTCCCCGCCCTTTCCTGCGTGGTGATCATGATGGTCAACGGCAATGTGGGCGTGGGCGTGGCTACAGCCGGTACGTTCAGCCTGGTGCGCTTCCGCTCCGCCGCGGGCAGCGCCAAAGAAATGGCCCTGATCTTCCTGTGCATGGTGGCCGGGCTGATTGCCGGCATGGGCTATCTGGCTTATGCCGTGCTGTTCACGCTGATTCTGTGCGCGGTATACCTGGCCACGCATCTCCTTGACCCCGCGGCCAAGGGCCTGAGCCGCCGCCTGCGCGTCACCGTACCGGAGGATCTGGATTACACGGGCATCTTCAAAAACACCCTGGGCGTCTATTGCAGCAAATGGAAGCTGACCCAGGTGAAAACAATCAACATGGGCGCCCTCTTCCGCCTTACGTATGACGTCACCCTGAAGGACGCGGAGAAGGAAAAGGCCTTTATCGACGATCTGCGCCTGCGGAACGGCAATCTGGAAATCTCCATCGCCGAGGCGGAAACAGCGGAATCCGATCTGTAAGGGAGATAATAAAAACACAGCCAGTACATTCCGGCTGTTGTTTTTTTGCCGAAAGCCCGGTACAATGCAGGTATCACATCGGACGGAGGGGATCGCGCATGGCGATTGATAAAGTAAAAGCATATTTTGATCGGCTGGGGATAGCGGACAGGATTCTGGAATTTGATGTTTCCAGCGCCACGGTGGAGCTGGCGGCCCAGGCGCTGCATTGCGAACCCCGCCGGATCGCGAAATCCCTTTCTTTCCTGGTGGACGGCGCGGCCGTGCTGGTGGTGGCGGCGGGGGACGCCCGGGTGGACAACGCCAAGTTCAAAGCGGCGTTTCACACAAAAGCGAAGATGCTGTCGCCTGATGACACGGAAGCGCTGATCGGCCACGCGGTGGGCGGCGTTTGCCCCTTCGCGGTGAACGGCGGGGTAAAGGTGTATCTGGATGTGACGCTGAAACGCTTTGAGACCGTGTTTCCTGCATGCGGCAGCAGCAACAGCGCCATTGAGCTGACCTTGCCGGAGCTGGAAAAGTATTCCGGTTTCCTGGAATGGGTAGATGTGTGCAAGCTGCCGGGGTAATATTTCCTGATCTGACCGCGCGGAGGGGACGGCCCGGCCGCGCTTTTTTGTATACACGGCCCGGATTTGGGTATGCTATCCCCCAAAGGGGGATCAGCAGATGAGACGATGGACAGCGGTATTCTTGGCTTTCTGCTTCCTGGCGGCCTTTTTTCCAAACCGCGGGGAAGCTGCCGTTGCCTGGGGCGACCGGGGCAGCGACGTGACGCGGATTCAGCAGCGTTTACGGCAGTACGGCTACATGGACGCGCCTGCCGACGGGATTTTCGGCCAGGCCACCTATGACGCGGTGGTGTGGTTTCAGCGCAAGAACGGCCTCAAGGCGGACGGCGTGGTCGGCCCCGCCACAGCGGCGGCGCTGGGCATCACGCTGGGCGGCGCTGCGGAAGCGTCATCCGGCTATGAAAGTGAAATCAGCCTCCTGGCCCGCCTGGTGCACGCGGAAGCGAGAGGGGAGCCTTATCTGGGAAAGGTGGCGGTGGCGGCAGTGGTGCTGAACCGCGTGCGCTCAGCCTCTTTTCCCAACACCATCAGCGGCGTGGTTTACCAGGCCGGCGCGTTCGACTGCGTGGCGGACGGGCAGATCAACCTGAGCCCGGACAATGATTCCATCCGCGCCGCGCGGGACGCCATGAACGGCTGGGATCCCACCGGCGGGTGCGTATACTATTACAATCCCGCCAAGTCCACCAGCGCCTGGATCTGGAGCCGGGAAGTGCGCCTGAGCATCGGCGCACATGTTTTCGCGGTATAAGGGAGGGCGGTATGAAAAGAATCGGATGGCCGATCATCGCGGCCGCTTTGCTGCTGGCCGCCGTCGCAACGCTCGTCACCCTGCGCGTTTCAAACCGCGCGGAGCAATTGGAAGCGAGGCTTCGGGAGGTATACGACGGTGCGGTGCTTTCCGCGCTTCGGCAAACGGAGGATATGCAGCTGGCGCTCAGCAAAGCGCTTTTGTCCGGCGAACGCGGGGCGGAAGCGCAATACCTGAACCAGGTCAGCATCGGCGCGGCCCAGGTGCAGCGCAGCCTGTCCCTGCTGCCGTTGTCCCACACGGCGACGAAAAACGCGGTGAAATTTGCCAATCAGCTGGCGGATTATGCGGGCAATCTGCTGAAAAAAGAAGCGCTTACCCAGCAGGACGCCGACACCTTAAGCGCTTTGATCAAAGCCTGCGCGGAGTCTGCCGGCGCTTTGGCAGAGGCGGGAGGGGAACTCGCCGCGCAGGCCGTTGCGGGGAAGGATTCCTTTTTCCCCATCGGGAATCAGCCCGAAGCGGGCTATGACAGCGCGGTGGCCTATCCCACGCTGATTTACGACGGCCCCTTTTCCGACGCGCGGGAAACCGGCAGGGCCAAAGCGCTGCCGGATCAAGCTGTTACGCAGGAGGAAGCCATGGCCATTGCCCGGGATTTTGTGGGCGGCAGCCGGGTGGTCAGCGTATCTTCCGGCGCGGAAATGGGCGGGGTCATTCCCTGCTGGGGCGTGAACCTGCGCCTGCAGGATGTATCGTTATACGCGGCGGTGTCGAAGCAGGGAGGAAAGATCCTGCTGCTTTCGCCGGACAGCGCGGATTTTGCACCGGAAAAAAGCGTGGAGGAATGCCGGGAAAACGCCCTGCAATTCCTGGACAGCAAAGGATATGAACAGATGCAGTCCACGTATTTTCAGGTGTATCAGGGCGTTGCGGTGATCTCGTTTGCCGCCACCCAGGGCAATACCCTGCTGTATCCTGACCTCATCAAGGTGCAGTGCAGGCTGGACACCGCCCAGGTGGTGGGCTGGGAAGCGCGGAACTATTTGATGAACCACAGCGTCCGGGGCTTGCTAAAGCCGGAACTCAGCGAGGAAGAAGCGAGGAAACATGTAAGCGGACGGTTGAACGCGGATTCCTCCCGGCTCTGCCTTATCCCCACCGATGCGGGGGAAAAGCTCTGCTATGAGTTTCAGGGAGAATATGCCGGGCACACCTACCTTTCCTACATCAACGCTGCGACAGGGCGCCAGGAGCAATTGCTGAAGGTGGTGGAAGGCGCGGCGGGGCTGGAAGCGGTGTAACCCAAATAGGAGATCGTTGCGCAGCGGCGTTTTGAAAGGCGCGCGCGGCCCGGCGATCTCCTTTTTTGTGCTTGTATCGCGGGTTTTTCCATGGTATAATAAGGATGAGCGCACGGGCGAAGCCGTGGCGCGTGTCGGCGGCTCCCGTAAGGGAAAGACGCCGACCATCATGGTATAATAATAATCGAAGAAAGCAAAGTTTTCCATCTTGGCGGGCCTTGAGTGGTAACGCGCCGAGGGGTACGATACAGGAGGAAGACCATGTTTCTTGCCAACGGGTGGAAGGATTTTGAAGTGCTGGATACCGGCGGCGGCGAAAAGCTGGAGCGATGGGGGGACTATCTGCTGGCGCGGCCCGATCCGCAGGTGATCTGGCCCCGGGAGGACGAACGGCTCTGGCAGAAGGCGCAGGCCCATTATACCCGCAGCGAACGGGGCGGCGGCGCCTGGGACTTTCGGGAAAAGCTGCCGGACAGGTGGACGGTCTCCTACCGGGATTTGAAATTCTACGTGCGGCCCACGGGCTTCAAGCATACCGGCCTTTTTCCTGAACAGGCCGCCAATTGGGACGCCATGGCAAAGCTGCTTAAGAAACGTCCGGGCGTGAAGGTGCTGAACCTGTTCGCTTATACGGGGGGCGCGTCGCTGGCCTGCGCGGCGGCGGGAGCGCACGTGACCCACGTGGATGCGGCCAAGGGCATGGTGCAGTGGGCGAAAGAAAACCGGGCGCTGTCCGGCCTGCCGGAAACCGGCTTCCGCTTCATTGTGGAGGATGCTCTGGCCTTCGTAAAGCGCGAAACGCGCCGGGGCAGCAAATACGACGGCATTTTGATGGATCCGCCCAGCTACGGGCGCGGGCCCACGGGCGAGGTATGGAAGCTGGAAAACGAGCTGTTCAACCTTGTTTCAGCTTGTGCCAAGGTGCTGAGCGACGATCCGCTCTTTTTCTTCGTCAACAGCTACACCACTGGCTTTCAGCCCGCGGTATTGCAGAATATCCTTGAAAAAACCGTCGCCCGGGCGTACGGCGGCAGGATCGATTCGGAAGAACTGTGCCTGCCTGTGCGCTCCGGCGGGGTACTGCCCTGCGGCGCCACGGGACGCTGGATCAGAGAAGAATAAAATTATACCGCGCTTTTCGCTGTATCGCCGGTACAAATACATATGCTATCTTTCGGAGGGATGCAGGATGGATAAACCAACAATTTTATTTGAGGATAACCATGTGATCGTGGCGGTGAAGCCTCAAAACCTGCTCACGCAGGGCGACGAAACCGGGAACGAAAACCTGCTGGACCAGATCAAGGCATACGTGAAGGAAACGTATAATAAGCCCGGAGAGGCCTACATCGGCCTGGTGCACCGGATGGATCGGCCCGTGGGGGGCTTGCTGGCGTTTGCCCGCACCAGCAAGGCGGCGGCGCGGCTGAGCGAACAGGTAAAGACCCACGAGCTGAACCGGCAGTATGTGGCCGTGGTGGAGGGGGAGACCCCGGAGAGGTTCACCTATATCGATTATCTGGCAAAAGATCCGGAAAAGAATATGGTGACGGTGCTCCCCTCCTATATGAAGCTGCAGGGCAAGGAAGCGATCATGCATGGCCGCACCGTCGCCCACCGGGACGGGATGAGCCTGGTGGCGATTCAGCTGGAAACGGGCCGGGCGCACCAGATCCGCGTCCAGATGCAGCACGCCGGGTTCCCGCTCTGGGGCGACCACCGATACGGCAACGGCAAAGGGAAGGAGCAGATCGCCCTGTGGGGGATGCGGCTTTCTTTCCCGCATCCCATCACCAAGGAACAAATGCTGTTCATCGCCCCCGCGCCGGAGGAAAAGCCCTGGCTGTGGTTCGAGCGGGAGCTGCGGGGCCTGGAAACCGTCTGGCCCCAGATCAAGCCGGCGATGCAGGAAGAATAACCCGCGGCGGCTTGATATCCCTGTGGGTGAAAACACCTGCTGTACCCTGCCAGGAAAAAACGAATCGGAGTATCAACGATCATGAGCAGTCCCGTCACCTTTGAATTGCTGCATACCTGCAAACAGTCCGGCGCGCGGCTGGGGGTGCTGCATACGCCCCACGGCGATATTCCCACGCCCATTTATATGCCCGTGGGCACCCAGGCCACGGTCAAGGCCATGACGCCCCGCGAGATGGAAGAGATAGGCGCCAGGATCATCCTCTCCAACACCTACCATTTGCATCTCCGCCCCGGCGAGGACATCATCCGGGAGGCGGGCGGGCTGCATGCTTTCATGGACTGGCACAGCCCCGTCCTTACCGACAGCGGCGGATTCCAGGTGTTTTCCCTGTCCGAGCTGCGCAAGATCACCGAGGAAGGCGCGGCTTTCCGCAGCCATCTGGACGGCAGCAGGCAGTTCATCAGCCCGGAAATCTCCATGGATATTCAGGAAGCCCTGGGCGCGGACATCGCCATGGCCTTTGACGTGTGCTCCGCCTATCCCTGCGACCATAAGACCGCGGAGGAAGCCATGCACCGCACCCACCGCTGGGCTGAGCGCTGCAAGAAACACCATACCCGCAGCGACCAGGCGCTGTTTGGCATCGTGCAGGGCGCGTTTTATGAAGATCTGCGCATCGAATCCGCCAAGACCCTGGCGGACATGGACTTTCCCGGTTACGGCATCGGCGGCCTTTCCGTGGGGGAACCCAAGACGTTGATGTATGAGATGCTGGAAAAGATCGAGCCCTATATGCCGAAAAACAAACCGCGCTACCTGATGGGTGTCGGCACGCCGGACTGCTTCCTGGAAGGCGTGCTGCGGGGGATCGACATGTTCGACTGCGTGCTGGCCACCCGCATCGCCCGCAACGGCACCTGCTTCACCCGCAACGGCAGATTGGTGGTGCGCAACGCCGCATATGCCCGGGACTTTACGCCCATTGAAGCGGACTGCGACTGCTACGCCTGCCGCCACTTCACCCGCGCCTATGTGCGCCATCTGCTGAAAGCCGATGAGATCACCGGCGGACGGCTGGCCTCCATCCACAACCTGCGCTTCCTCATCCGCATGATGGAGGAAATTCGCCAGGCCATTCTGGAAGACCGCTTCCTGGATTACCGGAAGGAGTTTTACGCGCGCTACGACCTAACGAGGAATTTCTGAGCGAGGCATTTCCATGGATTATCGAAGCATATCGCAGGTCAGGCTGCCGGTGTCCAGGCTCATCCTGGGCACGGCGTCGGATGGGTTCAACGGCGGAAATGACCAGAGCGCCCTGCTGGACGCCGCCCTCGCCGCGGGGATCAACACCATCGACACCGCCCGGGTGTACGGGCTGTCCGAGCGCGTGATCGGGAAATGGCTGGGAAAGCACCGGGATCAGGTCGTGCTCGTGACCAAGTGTGCCCATCCCTCCCCGCTTCATCCCATGCGCCTGACGGAAAAGGAAATCCGGAAAGACCTGGAAACATCGCTGCGGGAGCTGAACACGGACAGGATCGACATTTTCCTGCTCCACCGCGACCATCCGTCTGTGGAGCCGGGCGTTCTGGTGGAGCTCATGAACGCCCTGAAAGCGGAAGGGAAGATCAGCGCCTTCGGCGTTTCCAACTGGTCGTATGAACGTTTGCTTTCTGCGCAGGAATACGCGGATCGGCATCGGCTGATCCCCTTCTCCGTTTCAAGCCCGCATTACAGCCTGGCCCGGCAGCAGGCTGACCCTTACGGCGGCGGATGCGTGTCCCTCACCGGGGAAGAAAACGCGGCGGCCCGCCGCTGGTACGCGGATACGCAAATGCCGGTATTTTCCTATTCCAGCCTGGGCAGGGGCCTGCTTTCAGGCAAATTAAAAAGCAGCGATGCGAGAAACGCCGCCGCTGTGCTGGACAGGTTTGCCATCAAAGGATACTGCTGCGAGGACAACTTCCGCCGCCTGGAGCGGTGCGAAAAGCTGGCGAAGGAAAAGGGCTGCTCCGTGGCGCAGATCGCCATGGCCTGGCTGTACGCCCAGTCTGTCAACACCTTCGCCATCGTCACCATGTCCTCTTCCGCCCGGATACGGGAAAACATTGACGCGCTCTCCCTGAAGCTCAGCGCCGCTGAATGCCTTTATCTCGATCTCAAAGCGGACGATGACGCTTTAAGCCCCTGAACTCATATTGGCCGCCGCGTTTCTGCGCTGTCTCCGGTCATGGCTGAATTGCTCGTAGTATTGCCGCTTTTCTTTGTACATGCACTTTTCGGCTTCCCGCACCAGCACCTTTATATCCAGCCTGCTCTTTTCCTCCAGGTAAGCGCCGACAGACACGCTGTAGCCTTTCCCGGTAAGCTCGCTGATCATGGAAGAAATGCTGGCCCTGGTTTTTTCCACGGCAGCGTCCGGGCAGAATGCCACGAATTCGTCCCCGCCGATGCGGTACACGTTTTCTTTTCCGAAGCGTTCGGCCATGGCGCTGCCCACTGCCTTCAGCATGATATCCCCTGATTCGTGGCCCTCCTGGTCGTTCAGCTCATGCAGCCCGTTCACGTCCACATAAACGCAGGTCACGCTTTGTGCGCATATCTTGGCGTAATAATCCTGATTGTTTTCATAGCAGTTTCTGTTTTTTACGCCGGTGGACAGGTCGGTTTCGCTGAGGATGCGGTTCTGGCGTTTTTTCTGCATTTCCCGGAACCTGACCTGCATCTGGTATATGCTTAAAAGCACGGCGATCATGCCGAAAAAAAGCGTGTTCCACAGATCCAGCATGGCGATGTCGTGGGATTTGATCTGCGCGGAGATGAAGCAGTACAGGCTCCCCATCAATACGGTCAGGCTGACCATATAGATCGGGCGATAGATGAAGATACAGGGCATGACCACCAGGATGGCCACGGCAGCCGTGCCCTGCATGCCTGTATGGATCAGAGATACCGCAAACGAGTAGCCGTACATGCCGAGGATAAAGGCGACCGACAGCGGCGTGGAAAGGCTGGGCCGCTTTCTCATGACGGTTTTTACGCCCATATAAATCAGCACGTTAAGCACAATCATGATCATATAGATCGGTTTATTGACGTTCAGCTGCCCGCCCGCGATCAGGCTCGCTGCCAGGCAGGCAATAAACACGCCCGAAGCAAAAATGGAGTAGATGCGCAGGAAGCGGCCGTTTTCTCGGAGGGCTTCCGGCAGAAGCTCCCGCATTTCCTCTTTATCCAAACCGGCATATAATAACGTTTTTGATAAATCCATGGTGTTCCTCCGAAAAAAATACGATCCTTGCCAGTACTGCGTTGCAATCGCAGGGCATACGCTATGGACGCCATTTCTTCAATGACGCCCATGGATGATGCCAAGCTATTCTATCACATTTTAGAGCAAATATCCACATGGATCAGCAAGAAATTTTGAACCCGGCTGGGCAGCCGTTACCATGCACATATCTGGGGGAACCCATTCTTTGGAGGCCAAAGAATGGGTTCCCCCAGGAATACCTGAATCGTTACGGGCAGCCGGGTTCGGCGATTCTGAAAAGGCAGGAGCGGCATGAGGCCGGGATCACAGCTTTATGTATTGCAGATACTTCTCCGCTTTCCTTCCGACGACCGCAAAAGCTTTTGGGCCTGTGAGGATGCGGCGGGCCGCTTCCGCCACCGCGTCCATGGTGACGGCTTCGATGGCGGCGATGGTCTCTTCCGGGAGAATGGCCTTGTTCAAAAGAATCTGATTGTGGCCTAAAGCGCTCATGCGGTTGTAAGCGCTCTCCAGCCCCAGGATGAAGCTGCCCTTGAGCTGGGCCTTGCTCATGATGAATTCTTTTTCCGTCGCGCCAGATTCCAGGAGCTTTTTGATCTCCACGTCGATCTGCTCCAGGACGGTTCTGGCGTGCCTGGGATTGGTGGCGGCGTAGATGGTGAACTCTCCGCAGTGGGGATAGCTGGACGGGCCGGAATAGACGGAATAGGCCATGCCCAGATCCTCGCGGATGCGCTGGAACAGCCGGGATGACATGCCGCCGCCCAGGATATTGTTCAGCACGGCGGTGGGATAAACGTCCGGGCTGCCCATTTCATGGCTGCGGTAAGAAACGCACAGGTGCACCTGCTCGGTATCCTTGTCCTTTGCCAGCTTCCGGGGCAGGTCGATGGCTACGGCTTCGGGAAATTCTTCCCCCTCCGCGCCGGTCCATCCGCCGAATTTTTCTTCGCACAGGTCCTTTGCCCGCTGCATGTCCACGTTTCCCGCCAGGGCGACCACCGCGTTCTTCGGGCCGTAATGCCGCCGGCGGAAAGCCCGCAGGTCGTCAGGGGTATAGGCCGCCAGCTTTTCCGCCGGGCCCAGGATGGTCTGGCCCAGGGACTGGCTGCCGAATACCGCCTCCGCCAGCACGTCATAGACCACGTCCTCCGGCGTGTCCTCTACCATGGCGATTTCCTCCAGCACCACGCCTCGCTCCTTGTCTGTTTCCGCGGGGTCAAGCGCCGGATTGCATACGATGTCCGCCAGGATATCCGCCGCCACGGGCAAATCCTCGTCGATCACCTTGGCGTAATAGTTGGTGCACAGCTTGCTGGTGGCGGCGTTCAGATGCCCGCCGATCGCGTCCATTTCTTCCGCGATCTGCCGCGCGCTGCGTTTTTCGGTTCCCTTGAACGCCATATGCTCCATGAAGTGGGAAAGGCCGTTTTCTTCCGGCGTTTCCAGCATACTGCCCGCCTTCACCCACGCGCCGATGCTTACCGAGCGCAGATAAGGCATGGGCTCCACCAGCACGGTCAGGCCGTTTTTTAAAACCATTTTTTCCACAGGCATACTCCTTGATTTATCAAACGAGAATAAATATATTATTTCCAATAATAAAAACAATAAACTGTCTTGCTAATAAATCAGTAATGAATTTGCACTCATTCAATTGTTCCATTTCCATCAATGATTATTTCGCTGTCTTGTTCTTTTTCACTGGGATTGCTGAGAATCGTATGCTGCAAAGATTCTTTTAATTTGTCACAGCATGGTTTGAAAGATAAAAAAGTGATAGTCCCACCAACTAAACCGCCAACAACAGGAATGGCTTTTCTAAAAAAACCAGCAAATACTTGTTTCGTCATCTTTTGACCAAACCATTTTGCTACGTTTTTCACTATTGGGAATATCGTTCCTTTTGTAAGTGCCGCATTCAATAACTGTTTCTCAACGCCTCTTGCTAATGCGTTTGCAATTGAAATCAATGCTTTGTTTGCACCTGCAGCACCATACATAACTCCAAGACAAAGAGTCATTATATTGAGCGTTTCTGAATCAAATACCTGCTTTTTTTCTGATACATCAATTTGTGGAAAACCATACAAGTACAATAGTTTTTGTATAGCACGCAGCATGTAACCATAATACTGTATTATATCAGCAGGAATTGTAGCTGCCATGGCAACCCCGCCAGGCATTCCTAAAGCAGCAGATATCCCGGATACACAATTCCGTTCATAGTTGATTACGCTATCAGCAATACTGCTAACTTGCTCAATTGTGATTCCAGCTGATGCTGGTGTGGTTTTGACTGCTTTATCAATAATAGTATTTGCAAATTTCGTTTGCAATTCTGCTCTTAAAAAAGACTCTCGATTGATGGCAACACCCGGAATACGCAGACCTAAAATGATAAAATCCTCAATATCTATTTCTCCACTACCATTTATATCAATTACATTCACAAGAGCATCTTTTCCGTGTGATAATACTTCATTTACTTTTTCAGTGGAATTGCCTATCGCATCCCCCGCTTGCTGTGTTAAGCTGCTAAACGTGTCTCCTGTTTTTTTTAAAAGTTCATTAAAATATTTACCCGCAGGCTTTTTGGGATCAATTCCTGACATTTTATCACCTCTCTGTATCCATAATAATCCAAAAAGGGGAAACTTTCGTCTTTCCCCTTTTTGGATTAACATTAATCTCTAATTGTAAATGGATGAGAAATGATTACTTCCGTCCATCCCTGCGGGGCGGGCGGCCGCCGGCGGGAGCGGAACGGGTGAAGCTGGGGTTGTCGTAAGTGATGTCGTTGCGGATGAGGTTGATGCGGCCCTGAGAGTCGATCTCGCAGACCTTCACTTCCAGCTCGTCGCCGACGTTCACCACGTCCTCCACCTTTTCCACACGCTTGTTGTCCAGCTTGGAAATGTGGATCATGCCATCCTTGCCGCCGGCCAGCTCCACGAAGGCGCCGAAGCTCATGATGCGCACCACCTTGCCGGTGAACACGTCGCCCACTTCGATGTCTTTGGCGATGCCCAGGATCAGGCTCTTGGCCTTGTCGGCGGCAGCCTGGTCGGCAGTAGAGATGAACACGCGGCCGTCGTCCTCGATGTCGATCTTGACGCCGGTTTCGTCGATGATCTTGTTGATCATCTTGCCGCGGGGGCCGATGACCTCGCTGATCTTTTCGGGGTTGATGGAGAATGTAATGATCTTGGGAGCATACTTGGAAAGGCTTTCCCGCGGACGCCCGATGGTATCCAGCATGATGCCCAGGATGTGCAGGCGGCCCTTCAAAGCCTGGTGTAAGGCGCGGCTGAGGATCTCGCGGTTGATGCCCTTGATCTTGATATCCATCTGGATGGCGGTGATGCCGTTCATGGTGCCCGCCACCTTAAAGTCCATATCGCCCAGGAAGTCTTCCAGCCCCTGGATATCGGTAAGCACTTCGATCTTGCCTGTCTCGGCGTCCTGAATGAGGCCCATGGCCACGCCGGCAACAGGCGCGCTGATGGGCACGCCCGCGTCCATGAGGGACAGGGTGCTGCCGCACACGGAGGCCATGGAGGAGGAGCCGTTGCTGCCCATGATTTCACTCACCAGGCGCAGCGCGTAGGGGAAATCGCCTTCGCTGGGGATCACAGGCACCAGCGCGCGTTCGGCCAGCGCGCCGTGGCCGATCTCGCGGCGGTTGGGGCTGCGCAGGCGGCCCGCCTCGCCGGTGGCGTAGGAGGGCATATTGTACTGGTGCATGTAGCGCTTGCTCTTTTCATTGGACAGGCCGTCCAGCTCCTGCGCTTCGCTGATCATGCCCAGGGTGGTGATGGTCAGGGCCTGGGTTTCGCCGCGGGTGAACACCGCGCTGCCGTGGGTACGGGGCAGGACGCCCACTTCGCACCAGATGGGGCGCACTTCGTCCACCTTGCGTCCGTCGGGGCGGATGCCCTGCTCCAGGATCTTTTTCCGCATGACTTCCTTGCCCAGGTAGTACAGGGCGTCGGCCACTTCGCTTTCCCTGCCGGGGAAGATGTCGGCGAAGTGCTCGGCCACGTCGGCGGACACTTCCGCGTCGCGGGCCTGGCGCTCCTTGCGCACATAGGTGGAATAGATGTATTCGCACTTTTCGTAAGCGTATTCGCGCACGGCTTCCTTTACGTCGTCGCCGGTGGTGATGAGCGGGAACTCGCTCTTGGGCTTGCCGATTTCAGCCGTGATCTTCTCCTGGAATTCTACCAGCTCCTTGATGAACTGGTGGCCGTAAAGGATGGCGTCCATCATGGCGTCTTCGCTGACTTCCTTGGCGCCCGCTTCCACCATCATGATGGCGTCCTTGGTGCCCGCCACGGTGACGTGCATATCAGAGGCCGCCTCCTGGGCTTCGTTGGGGTTGATGATGAACTGGCCGTTTACGCGGGCCACCACCACGGCGGCGGTGGGGCCGCCCCAGGGAATGTTGCTCACCATCAGGGCGATGGAGGAGCCCAGCATGGCGGGGAATTCCGGCGGGGTGTCGGGGTCTACGGACAGGGTTTGGGCCACCACCTGCACATCGTTGCGCATGCCTTTATTGAACAGGGGGCGCAGGGGACGGTCGATCAGGCGGCAGGTCAGGGTCGCCTTTTCGGTGGGGCGGCCTTCGCGCTTGATGAAGCCGCCGGGGATCTTGCCAACAGCATACTGCTTTTCTTCAAAGTCCACGGTCAGGGGGAAGAAATCCACGCCCTCCCGGGGCTTGTCCGACGCGGTGGCGTTGACGAGCACGGCGGTTTCACCGTAACGGACCAGGCAGCTGCCGCCCGCCTGCTGGGCATACTTGCCGAATTCCAGGGTCAGGGTACGGCCTGCAAATTCCATTGAATACGCTTTGTAATCCATTTTTTTCTCTTCTCCTCACACACTTCTTCCATTCGGCTTCGCCGAATGGGCGAATGAAATCCCGCTTTACGGGCTTTCATTCGATCCATCAATTTCCTGTAAAATGGCATTCTCGCGCCCTGCGGGCTCGATAACGCTCATTTTACGCGCGGAAATTGATATAGGAAACAACCTTCGGCTGCTCCTCGGCGACGTACACGCCGCCGCCTGCGGATGATTGATGAACGGGGCCGCAGCGCCCGGAAAACCTGCCCTTGGGCTGGTTTACAGCGGAGGCCGGGCCGGAAGGCCCCGGACGGCTCTGCCGGGCGGGCCCTTTCATACTTTCCCAGGTTTTCTCCGGCCTGCTCATTCTTCAAGGATATGCTGTATTTCAGTTTCACCCCAAAGGATGAACAAAAAGCTATCGGCTGTTTTTTCGGCCGATAGCCTCATGCACGTTATTTACGCAGACCCAGCTTGGCGATCAGTTCACGGTACCGCTCGATATCGGTCTTCTTCAGATAGTCCAGCAGACCGCGGCGGCGGCCGACCATCAGCAGCAGACCGCGGCGGGAATGGTGGTCCTTTTTGTTGAGCTTGAGGTGCTCGTTCAGGTGGTTGATGCGTTCGGTCAGCAGCGCGACCTGCACTTCGGGAGAACCGGTGTCGCCCTCGCTGCGGGCATAGTCCTTCATGATCTGAGCCTTGAGTTCCTTATCCATGGTGTATTCCTCCTTTTGGGCGGTGGCGCGCCCTGCTTCAATCGCCGCTTCCCCAGGCGGGTGTTGGAGTGTCGCCCTCCCGAGCAGGCGGTTCTAAAAACCACGCTTCCCATTGTAACATGAGATAAGCGGTTTGTAAACCGTTATTTCAATTTTTTCTTCGCAATGGGCGGATTTCAGCGATTTTTCATGATTGACTTCTATTCCCCGCTGTGATAGAATGAACCGTATCCATCATTCAGAATGATTTTTGGGAGGAAATAATCATGAAGCACATCCAGACTTTGAACACCCGCGATTTGTGCGAATCCGCCAAGAATGGCGGCTGCGGCGAATGCCAGACTTCCTGCCAGTCCGCCTGCAAGACCAGCTGCGGCATCGCCAACCAGAAGTGCGAAAACAAGGCCCAGAAGGAAAGCAAATAATCCTTCGCCTCATGCCGCCTGCGGGCGGCATTTTTTCTGGGTGAAAACGCGCCGCGGGGAAAGCCGGGAGGAGAACAGGCTTTTCCCCCTGATTCATTATACATTAGGAAAAGAATTATGATTCATCAATACAAACTGCACGGTCTGCCCATCGTGCTGGACACCTGCTCCGGCAGCGTGCACGTGGTGGACGACATCGCTTACGACATCATTGAACGCTATGAAACCCAAAGCCGGGAAGAGATCCTGAGCGCCATGCAGGAAAAGTACGGCCATGCGGAGGGCGTAAACGCGCAGGAACTGGCAGAATGCTATGACCAGATCACAGAGCTTGCGGATCAGGGGAAGCTGTTCACCCCCGATACCTTCGCGCCGATGGCGGGCGAACTGAAACAAAAAACCGCCGGCGTGGTGAAAGCCCTGTGCCTGCACGTGGCGCACACCTGCAACCTGAACTGCTCCTACTGCTTTGCAAGCCAGGGCAAGTACCACGGCGAACGCGCCGTCATGTCCTTTGAAGTGGGAAAGCAGGCGCTGGATTTCCTGGCGGCCCATTCCGGCAGCCGGAAAAACCTGGAGGTGGACTTCTTCGGCGGCGAACCGCTGATGAACTTTGATGTGGTGAAGCGATTGGTGGCTTACGCCCGGAGCATCGAAAAGGAGCTGCATAAGAACTTCCGCTTTACCCTCACCACCAACGGCATGCTGATCGACGACGACGTCATCGACTTTGCCAACCGGGAATGCAGCAACGTGGTGCTTTCCCTGGACGGGCGCAAGGAAATCCACGACCGTTTCCGGGTGGACTACGCCGGGAGAGGCAGCTGGGAGAGGATCGTGCCCAAGTTCCAGAGGCTGGTGCAGGCCCGGAAAGGAAAAAACTATTACATGCGGGGAACCTTCACCCACCTGAATCCTGATTTTTTGAAGGACATCCAGACCATGCTGGACCTGGGCTTTACAGAATTAAGCATGGAGCCCGTGGTCTGCGCGCCGGACGACCCCTCCGCCCTCACCGAAGCGGACAAGCCCATCGTGATGGAGCAATATGAAAAGCTGGCAGAGCTGATGCTTCAGCGGCGCAAGGAAGGCCGGCCCTTCACGTTCTATCATTACATGATCGACCTGACCGGCGGGCCATGCATCTACAAACGCATTTCCGGCTGCGGCTCGGGCACGGAGTATATGGCCGTCACCCCCTGGGGAGACCTTTATCCCTGCCACCAGTTCGTGGGGGAGGAGAAGTTCAGGCTGGGCAACGTATGGGACGGCGTGACCAACCCTGCCGTGCAGGAGGAATTTGCCGCCTGCAACGTCTACGCCCGGCCGGAATGCAGCGGCTGCTGGGCGCGGCTTTACTGCTCCGGCGGCTGCGCGGCCAACGCTTACCACGCCACCGGCTCTGTGCGGGGCGTGTATCAGTACGGCTGCGACTTGTTCCGCAAGCGCATGGAATGCGCCATCATGCTGGAAGCCGCCAAAGCGCTAAATAAATAACATGGAAAACGACAAACATCTTATCATATATGAATACACCCATCATTGACTTCGTCCGCCGCTATCAGGAGCGCGGAGGCGTGCGCCTCCACATGCCCGGGCATAAGGGACGGCGGCATCTGGGCATGGAGCAGACCGACATCACCGAAATCGCCGGGGCAGACGAATTGTACCATCCCTCCGGCATCATCCGGGAAAGCGAAGAAAACGCTGCCCGGCTTTTTGATGCGGGCAGGACCGTGTATTCCACGGAGGGCTCGTCCCTGTGTATCCGCGCCATGACGTATTTGGCGCTGCTGCATGGCAGGTCTTTGGGCCGAAGGCCCGTGATCCTTGCGGGCCGAAACGCGCATAAAGCCTTACTTTCCGCCTGCGCCCTGCTGGATGCCGAGGTGGACTGGCTGTATCCCGAAGACGGCGGCAGCCTGATTTCCTGCAGGATCAGCCCGGACGCCCTCCGGCAGCGTTTGGATGAAAGAAGCGAAAAGCCCGCCGCCGTATACGTCACCAGTCCGGATTATTTGGGAAACTGTCTGGACATTGCGGGATTAGCCGCAGTATGCCGCCTTTACGGCGTGCCCCTGCTGGTGGACAACGCCCACGGAGCTTACCTGAAATTTTTACGGCCCGACCTGCATCCGCTTTCGCTGGGCGCGGATGTATGCTGTGATTCCGCCCACAAAACCCTCCCCGTCCTGACCGGCGGGGCGTACCTGCACATCGGCAAAAACGCGCCGCCGTTTTTTTCGGAGAACGCCGACCGCGCCATGGCTTTGTTTTCCTCCACCAGCCCCTCCTATTTGATCCTGCAATCCCTGGACGCCTGCAACGCTGAATTGGCGGAGGGATACGGAAATCAGCTGGCGGATATGGTCCAGGTGCTGGACCACCTAAAAACAAAGCTCTCCCAGTTCGGTTATACACTTTTGGGGGACGAACCCCTGAAACTGACCGTCGCGCCCAAATCCTTCGGCTGCACCGGGGATGCGCTGCACGGTCTTCTCCGGGCGCAGGGCATGGAATGTGAGTTTTCCGATCAGGATTTCCTGACCATGATGTTCACGCCGGACACGCCGGAACATGACATAGCCCGCCTGGAAACGGTTTTATTGAGCGTTCCCCGGAAGCCCACCCTGAACCTTCCGCCGCCGCCGCTTCCCCATCCCGAAAAAGCGCTGTCCCTGCGGAACGCGCTGCTCTCTCCCAGCCGGGAAATCCCCGTATCCCAGGCTGAAGGCCGCATTCTGACTGACGCGCATCTGAGCTGTCCGCCCTGCGTTCCCATCATTGCCTGGGGCGAACGCATCGACCGGAACGCCATCCGCTGCTTTCAGTATTATGGGATCGAGACCTGCACCGTGGCGGCAGAATAAAAGCACGGGGACAGACGAACCGCGAATCCTGCGGCAGGGCTGTCCCCGTGCTATTTGCGTTATTCCATTGCTTCTGCGCTAAGATCGTAGGTCTCGGCACCGGTGATTTTCGCCCGGACGAACCGGCCTTCGGCCAGCGGCGAATTGCTGAACAGCATGATTTCGCCGTCGGCGTCGGGGGCTTCCCACGGAGAACGGGCGGTATAATGCATCCCGTTGTGGCCGGTAACCAGCAGCTTTTCCACCGTGCCTATCCTGCGCCGGTTCCTCTCCAGGCTGATTTTCGCCTGCAAAGCCATCAGCCTGTCCAGCCGTTCCTGTTTGATTTCCTCGGCGATCTGGCCCGGCATATCGGCGGCGGGCGTATCCTCTTCCGGAGAGAAGGCGAAAGCCCCCATCCGGTCAAACGCCATTTCCTCGGTGAAGTCCATCAGCGCTTGGAAGTCGTCCTCCGTTTCGCCGGGGAAGCCCACGATGAAGGTGGTGCGCAGGCAGAAGCCCATCTGCCGCGCGGCGGTGAGCATTTCCCTGGTATGCTTGACCGTGCCGCGCCGGTTCATTGCTTTCAGCAGGCCGGGGGCGGCGTGCTGCAGGGGCAGGTCGAGGTATTTGCAGATATTTTCCCGTGCCGCCATGGTTTCCAGCAGCTTCATGTTTGTTTCATCCGGGTACATGTACAGGCTTCGCAGCCATTCTACGCCGGGAATCGCCGCTGCCTCCGCCATCAATTCAGCCAGGGAGGAACCGTTGTCGATGCCGTATTTCGTGGTGTCCTGGGCGATCAGGATATGCTCCCGCACCCCCTGAGCCGACAAAGAGCGGATTTCCTCCAAAATCGCTTTCCTGTCCCTGGAGCGGTAGCCGCCCCGGATCAGGGGGATGGCGCAGTAGGCGCAGCGGTTGTCGCAGCCGTCGCCGATTTTGATGTAAGCGGAGTAGGGCGGCGTGGTCAGCACCCGGCCGCATTCCAGGAAGCCGTTCTGGCGGCGGGTGTCGGATGGACGCTGCCCGTCCAAAGCTTCCTGCAAATATGCGATCAGACGCCCGTACTGGTTCACGCCCAGCAGGCAGTCGATCTCCGGAATTTCCGAAAGCAGTTCATCCCGATACCGCTGGGCCAGGCAGCCGGTGACGCACAGCGCCTTGCACCGGCCTGTTTTTTTGTATTCCGCCATTTCAAAGATGGTATCGATGGATTCCTCCTTGGCCGGGGCGATGAACCCGCAGGTGTTCACGATGAGCACGTCGGCCTCGCCGGGCTCGTGGGTGATGACCATGCCGGCATCCGTCAATTCGCTCAGCATCTGCTCCGAATCCACCCGGTTCTTTACGCACCCCAGCGAAATCATGCCGATTTTAAGACCTGAAAGATTTGTCATCTGTTTCTCGCTTTCCAGAAAATCATTGCCCGTTCCTGAGAAAACAGGATTGCAATGTTTCAAATGATATGGTATAATAAGGATGAGCGCACGGGCGAAGCCGTGGCGCGTGTCGGCGGCTCCCGTAAGGGAAAGACGCCGACCATCATGGTATAATAACACCAGGTGAAGCGGCTTCCTGGTGTCAGCAGGACGCGTGCCGCGCTCCTATTGGGGTTTGACCGCTATCCTTGGCCGGTGGCGGTCATTTCTTTTTTAATCGATTTCATCCATGCTGCGATCAATGAAACGACTGCGGCGAGAAGTTTTATGACTTCTGTTATCATCTTGATAACGTCCATCTGCTTCATCACCTCCTTTGTGTGGGAGGCGTTCCGCACCGCTTCGCCCGGGCCACGGTTGCCCATGACAGAAGCATTGTAGCACAGAAGCAAAGGTTTGTCCACGAAGAAACGCTTTGCCCGAAAAGATTCTTCCTGCCAGCGTAGGGAGAATCTTTTTGTTTGAATAATGTATGAAAGCATGGTATAATCCTTCTGAAAAACGCAAAGGAGGCGGCGGCATGATTCGGATCGGCAATATCAAGGTTCATTTGGACGCGGATGCGGACGTGCCGCTGCTGCTGGCCCTCAAAAAGATCAAAACGGACACAAGCGCTGTGACTTCCTGGCGGGTGAGCAGAAAGAGCGTGGACGCCCGGGACAAGGGCGACGTGCATTTCGTGCTGTCCGTGGACATACAGCTGAAAAATGAAGACGCGGTTTTCAAAAAGCTGAAACCGGGCACAGCGGTCAAAGTACAGCCCCTGTCCGGCCTGCAGGTGCTCCGCCGGAGTTATTCCGGCCCCCGTCCGGTGGTGGCGGGCTTCGGCCCCGGCGGCTTGTTCGCGGCGCTGACGCTGGCGCGGGCAGGGATGCGGCCCATCGTGCTGGAACGGGGCGAACGGGTGGATAAGCGCGCCCGGACAACGGAACGCTTCGCCGAAATAGGCGAACTGGATCCGGAAAGCAATATCCAGTTCGGCGAGGGCGGCGCGGGAGCGTTTTCCGACGGCAAGCTGACCACCGGCATCAAGGACAAACGCTGCGCCGCGGTGCTGAAAGAACTATACAACCACGGCGCGCCGGAGGAAATTCTCTATCTGGCCCGGCCGCACATCGGCACGGACAGGCTGCCCAGGGTGGTGGCGTCCATCCGGGAGGAAATCCTGTCCTGGGGCGGCGAAGTGCTTTTTTCCGCCAAGCTGACCGGGATACGGCACAGATCGGGCCAACTGGAGGCCGTTGAATACACCGGCGCCGACGGCCCCGGCGAAATCGTTACCGACGCGCTGATCGTGGCCATCGGCCACAGCGCCGCCGATACCCAGCAGATGCTGTTTAGGGCCGGGGTGAACATGGTGCAGAAACCCTTTTCCGTAGGGGCCAGGATCGAGCATCCGCAGGCGCTGATCAACAAAAGCCAGTATAGGCAGTTCGCCGGCCATCCCGCCTTAGGCGCGGCGGAATACCATTTGTCGGTCAAGCTGCCCGACGGACGCGGGGCCTATACCTTCTGCATGTGTCCCGGCGGCACGGTGGCGGCGGCGGCAAGCCGTATCGGAGGCGTGTGTGTAAACGGGATGAGCCCCTTCGCCCGGGACGGGGAGAACGCCAACGCGGCGCTGCTGGTGGATGTGCGAACGGAGGATTTCGGCGACGATCACCCCTTAGCGGGCTACGCCCTGCAAAGGCTCTGGGAGGAGCGGGCTTTCCGCGCGGGCGGCGGCCAGTATTTCGCGCCGGTACAGCTGGCGGGGGATCTGCTGGCAGGCAGGGAAACGAAAAAACTGAACGGCGCCGTCCGGCCTTCCTACCGTCCCGGCGTGACCCCGGCGGATTTTCGGGCGGTGCTGCCCGGCTACGCCTATGAGGGGCTGCGCTTCGCCATTCAGGCGTTTGACCGGCAGCTGAAGGGCTTCGCCCTGCCCGACGCGGTGCTGACGGCGGTAGAAAGCCGTTCCTCCTGCCCGGTGCGCCTTTTGCGTGACAGCCGGTTTGAAAGCAGCATCGGCGGCCTGTACCCCTGCGGCGAAGGGGCCGGCTACGCGGGCGGCATCATGAGCGCCGCGGTGGACGGCATACGGGTGGCGGAAGCGGTGATTGGGAATCACTGAGGCGCTTATCGTGAAGCCTCAAAACGGAAAACCCCAAAAGACTTCACTCCTGATTTTTCGCTCAATAACCGGAGGTGGATAGCATGCGCAGCGTGGTGCAGCGGGTATCGGAAGCGTTTGTGACGGTGGAGGGGAAAGAAACGGGCCGCGTTGGAAAGGGCCTGGCGGTCCTGATCGGCGTGGAAGCGGGCGACACGGAGAAGGACGCCGTTTACATGGCGGGCAAGATCGTGAAGCTGCGGATCTTTGAGGACGAAAACGAAAAGATGAACCTGTCGGTCAAAGACGTGGGCGGCGGCATCCTGGCTGTCAGCCAGTTCACGCTGCTGGGCGACGCCCGGGGCCAGAACCGGCCTGGCTTTACGCAGGCGGAAGCCCCGGAGCGGGCGAACGGACTGTACGAGCTCTGCTGCGCCGAAATGCGCAGGCTGGGCGTGCCCGTAGAAAACGGCGTGTTCCGCACGCATATGATGGTGCATCTCACCAACGACGGGCCGGTGACCATTCTGCTGGACAGCCGCAAACAATTCTGAAGGAGTCTTTATGAAAATCGACACGCTGGTTTTAGGCCCGGTACAGACCAATTGTTATATCGTATACAATGAAGGCGCGAAGGAAGCCGTCATCATCGACCCTGCCGCCGAACCGGAAAAAATACAGGAAGCCCTGGACGGCAAGCGGGCGGCGGCAATCCTGCTGACCCACGGGCATTTCGACCATACCGGCGCGCTGGAAGCCTTTAAAGGCACGCCCATTTACATCCACCCTTCCGACGATGTGATGCTTTCCGACCCGGTGTGGAGCGCGGGCGCTATGTTCCGGGACAAAGCGCCGCGGCCTGCCGCCACGGACTATGTGCGGGAGGGGATGAAGCTGCACCTTGCGGAGCTGGACATTACGGTCATGCACACGCCGGGCCATACCCTGGGCAGCGTGGTCTATGCCATCGGCGATACGCTGTTTACCGGCGACACGCTGTTCTGCGGCGGTTATGGCCGGACGGATTTGATGGGCGGGGACGTAGACGAGATCGCCCGCTCCATCATGCGCCTGCTCCGGGAGGAGAAGGACTGGATCATCTGCCCGGGACACGGCAGCCTAAGCACCCTGAACGAAGAAAAAGCCAGGTATATTTGATGCTTTCTATCGGAGAATAAACATGAACCCGACGATTTCACTCTTCACGCCCACCCCCCAGTTTGCCAACGATTTGGCGGATGTGGTGCGTATTTTCTGGGGCGGGGCGCAGTTCCGGGTCAACGAACCGGGCGGGGAAATAACGGTGGCCCACACGGAGACGGAAGAAAACGGCGTGCGCCGCTGCCGGATCGCAATGACTGGGGCGTGTTCAGGCTGCGCGGAAAAGACCAGGGGAATTTCCTCCGACCCCTTGCTGGAAAAGCGTTATCACAAGCGCCTCATCAAGCAGGCGCTCTACGACGTTATGAAGCAGGTCACGGGACGCACGCCGCCCTGGGGGTCCCTGACGGGCATCCGCCCCACAAGACTGCTGTATGAAGGCATGAGCCGTGGCCTTACGCTGGCGGAGGCCGAGACGGAGACGCGGGACATCTTTGACTTAAAACCTGAAAAGGCCGCGCTGCTGCGCGAAATCATTGAAGTGCAGCAGACGCTTCCTGCGCCCCGGGACGACGAAGCGGATCTGTATGTCGGCATTCCCTTCTGCGTGTCGCGGTGCGCCTACTGCTCGTTTTTAAGCGGCGAGGTGGGGAAGGGAAAACAGCTTCCGCCCTATGTGGACGCGCTGGAAAAAGAAATCGCCGGCACCCTGGCATTGATGGACAGGCAGGGCCTTAAACCCCGCGCCTTTTATATGGGCGGCGGCACCCCGACTTCTCTGAGCGCCGCGCAGCTGGACAGGGTGCTGTCCGCCGCGCAGCCTTTCATCGACCGCGCCCTGGAGGTAACCGTGGAAGCGGGCCGTCCGGACACCATTGACGCGGAAAAGCTGGCGGTCATCCGCAGCCGCGGAGCCACCCGCATTTCCATCAATCCCCAGACCATGCATGACGAAACGCTGCAAAGGATCGGACGCCGCCATACCACCGCCCAGACCGAAGCCGCCTATGCGTTGGCACGGAAAACGGGCTTTTCCCACATCAACATGGACCTGATTGCCGGACTGCCGGGGGAAAACCTGGGCATGTTTCTGGAAACGCTGCGGTGGAGCCGTTCGCTGGCCCCGGAAAGCCTCACCGTCCACACCTTGTCCATCAAGCGCAGCAGCCTGCTGCACCTGTGGGAGGCGCAGCTCCCCGACGGGGAAATGGTAGCGCGCATGGTGGACGCGGGAAGGGAGGAAGCCGCCGGCCGCGGCATGCAGCCCTATTACCTTTACCGCCAGAAGCACATGGCGGGCAACCTGGAAAACGTAGGCTATGCCCTGCCCGGCCACGCCTGTGTCTATAACGTGGACATGATGGAGGAAACCGGCCATGTGCTGGCCTGCGGCGCGGGCGCTATCAGCAAGCGGGTCGATCCCGCCATCGGCCGCATCGAACGCGCCCCCAACGTGAGCGAAATCAAAAACTATCTGGAACGGACGGACGAAATGCTTTCCAGAAAGCAGCTCCTGTGGCAAAGCGACTGGAAGCGATCCGCCCCCAGCCGCTGAAACGCGCCCCATGTACGAAGAAAACGAAGAAAATTCTCTGTTTCCGGTTTCAAGGCTTGCATCATCCGTCAAAATACATTATACTATAGATTGATTCAGATTGTCCATCTGAATCAGAACCGGCTTTAAAGGAGGTTCGTAATGATGGAGTGTAAAATCAAAAATGATCTGGGCACCATCTATATCGCTGAAGACGTGATGCTCAAGGTCGTTGGATATGCGGCATTGGAATGCTACGGTATCGTGGCCATGTGCTCCAAGCGCGCCAAGGACGGCTTGGTGGAATGGCTGGGCCGGGAAAATTTGAGCAAGGGCGTGCAGGTGCGCCTGGTGGATGACCAGTTGGACGTGGATCTGTTCATCGTGGTGGAATACGGCATTTCCGTAGCCGAGGTGTGCAAAACCATCGTCGAGGTCGTTCGCTATAAGCTCGAGGGCATGACGGGCGTCAAGGTTCGCTCCGTCAATATTTCCGTGGAAGGTATCCGCATTTGATTTTCCACGATTTGAACGGAGGGAAAACCTTTGATACAGGTACAGTCGATTGACGGGCTGCTGCTGCGGGAAATGGTGCTGGCGGGAGCGGCTTTACTGGAAAAGAACCGGGAGATGGTGGACGCCCTGAACGTTTTCCCCGTGCCCGACGGGGACACCGGCACCAACATGTCGCTGACCATGGCCAGCGCCACCAGGGAAATCAATTCCAAGGAATTTACCCGTGCGGACGAAGCGGCGGAGGCCCTGAGCAAAGGCGCGCTGCGGGGAGCACGGGGCAACAGCGGCGTCATCACCAGCCAGCTTTTTCGCGGGTTCGCCAAGGCATTAAAAGGTGTGGATAAAATTACCCCCGTACTGTTTGCCGCCGCCCTGCAAAAGGGGGCAGAAACGGCTTACAAAGCAGTCATGAAGCCCAAGGAAGGCACCATCCTGACCGTTGCCCGCACCATCGCCGAGGACGCGGTGAAGCAGGCGGAAGCCGCGCCGGATGATTACGACGCGCTGTTCAACGTGATCCTGCAAAGCGGCGAAGCCATCCTGAAACGCACGCCCGAAATGCTGCCCGTGCTGAAGCAGGCGGGGGTGGTGGACGCGGGCGGGCGGGGCCTGCTGCTGATCTACACCGGCTATGCCGCGGTGCTGCGGGGCGAGACCATCGAGGAAGCCGCGGCGGAGGAAGCCGCCGCAGAAGCAGCGGTGTTCGTGGACGACCACGACGCGCTGGAGGACATCAAATTCTCCTACCACACCGGCTTCCAGGTGAAAAACATCAGGGATGAAGTGCAGGAAAGCGACATCGACCATTTCCGCCGCCGCCTGAACCGGGTGGGGGATACGGTGCTGCTGGAGGGCGGTAAAGAGGAGGGCCTCACCGCCCATGTGCATACCAACGATCCCGGCCGGGTGCTGCAATACGGCATGGAGCTGGGGGACCTGGTGAACATCGATATTGAAAACCTGCTGGAAACCCGCAGGCAGAAAGAAGAAGCCGCGGCGGAACAGCACGCCAAGGAACCGCCCAAGCCTTTTGGCATGGTGAGCGTTTCCCTGGGGGAGGGCTTCTCCAGCATTTTGAAGGATTTGCAGGTGGACGCCATCGTGGAGGGCGGACAAACCATGAACCCCTCCATCGAGGACCTGTCCAAGGCCATCGAATCCGTGAACGCGGAAACGGTATTTGTGTTCCCCAATAACGGCAACATCATCCTGGCCGCGCAGCAGGCCGCGAAAATCAGCGATAAGCACGTAGTGGTCATCCCCACCAAGAATGTGGCCATGGGCATTGCCGCGGCGGTGGCTTTCCAGCCTGACATGAGCGCTGATGAAAATGCCAAGCGCATGGAGGAAGCCGCCCAGAAAGTGCGCACAGGCACCATCACCTACGCCGTGCGCGACAGCGATTTTGAGGATATGCATATTGCCGAGGGCGATATCATCGGCCTGCACAACGGCAAAGTGGAGTTCAAGTCCGATAACGTGCATGATGTGGCCTTGGCGCTGCTCAAAGCCATCGTGACCGAGGACGACGGCCTGGTGACCGTGTATTACGGCGCGGACACCAAGGAAGAGGACGCCGAAGCCCTGGGCGCGGAGATCGAAGAATTGTATCCCGACTGCGACGTGGAAGTGCATGCGGGCGGACAGCCGCTGTATTATTACCTGCTGGCGGTGGAATAAAAATCTGATAAGGCTGCTTACCGTGGGGGCTGCTGCACTTTTTTGTTAGTGCAACAGCTCCTTTGATTCGGCCGCATTTACCAATTTTGCAGCATTTCCTTTTCATTTTGGCCGTGCTGTGGTATACTGAATTGTATATTTCCGCCGGAACGCGCTTCCGGCAGATGAGGTGATTTCATGCGGGAAACGCTGCTGGCCGTGGACGGAAACAGCCTGATGCACCGAGCCTTTCACGCCCTGCCGCTGCTTGACACGGGCGGCACGTACACCAACGCCGCCTTCGGCTTTTTATCCATGCTGCTCAAAGCTGTGCAGGAGGTATCGCCGCGTTATATCGCCGTGGCGTTTGACCTGCCCGTCCCCACCTTCCGCCACACCGCCTATGCCGACTATAAGGCGGGCCGCCGCGCCATGCCGGAGGAGCTGAAACCCCAGTTTCCGCTGATCAGGGAAATCTTGGGCGAAATGAAGCTGGGCGTGCTGACGGCGGAGGGCTACGAGGCCGATGATATCCTGGGCACGCTGTCCGTCAAGTGCCGGGACAACGGGCTGGACTGCGTGCTGCTCACCGGCGACCGGGATGCGCTGCAATTGATCGGCGACGGAACAAAGGTGCTTTTTACCCGGAAGGGGATCACGGAAAGCACGCTGTTCGATTCCGCCGGGGTGAAGGAATACTTCGGCGTCACACCAGAGCAGGTGACAGACTGGAAGGGCCTGATGGGAGACGCCAGCGACAACATTCCCGGCATTCCCGGCGTGGGGGAGAAGACCGCGCTGAAACTGCTGGGCGAGTACGGCACGCTGGAAAACGTGCTGGCCCATGGGGATGAAATCAAGGGCAAGCTGGGCGAAAAGGTGCGGGACAACGCGGAGCTCGCCAGGTTTTCCAAAGACCTGGCCACCATCCGCCCCACCGCGCCGATCATATTTGACCTGAATGCATTCGACGCTTCCCATATGGCGGAAGGACTGGCTGTTTTGCGCAAATACCAGCTGAACGGCATCGCGTCCAGGCTGGAAAAAATGTCGCCCGCCGCGGAAAGCGTTTCGGAAGAAACCGGTAAAGAAGCGGAGTTTGCCGAGGAAACGTTGCAAACCGCGGAAGAAATCGGCCGCTTCCTTTCGTTTATCAAGGGACAGCCCGCCGCCCTGCACGTGACGCCCACCCGCATGACCGTGGCCGGGCGGGGCCGCCTGGGAGAGATCGCGCTGCAGCAGGATATGCTGTCGGCGGGTTTGCTGCCGGACGAAGCCTGGCAGGCGCTCAGGCCCCTGCTGTCCGAAAAGCTGTATGTCCACGACGGGAAAGCCCTCCTGCATCAATTGGCCGATATGGGCCTGCCCCTGCCGTCGTTCGCCTGGGATACCATGCTGGGGGCGTATCTGCACAATCCCCAGGAAAAGTCCTATGCCCTGTCCCAGTTCACCCGGGAGGACGCGGCGGGCGTGCTGACGCTGGCTGAAAAACAGCGCAGGCAGCTGGAAGAGGAAGGCATGACATCCCTCATGCGGGACGTGGAAATGCCGCTGCTGTATGTGCTCTTTGATATGGAGCAGGCCGGCTTCCAGGTGGACGGCCAGGTGCTGCGGGAGCTGGGCGCGGCGTTTACGAAGCAGGCGGAGGAATTAAAGGAAGAAGTATACAGGCTCACCGGCGTTTCAGGCTTCAACCTGAACAGCACCCAGCAGCTGGGCAAGGTGCTGTTTGAAACCCTGGATTTGCCGCACGGCAAAAAGACCACCCGCGGCTATTCCACCGACGCGGAAACCCTGGAAAAGCTGGCCGACCTGCACTCCTGCATTCCGCCCATCCTGAAATACCGCCAGGTGGTGAAGCTGAACAGCACCTATATCGACGCGCTGCTGCGCAAGATGGACGCGACGGGCAGGGTGCATACGTATTTCGATCAGACCGGCACAGCCACGGGCCGCATATCGTCCAGCGAACCCAACCTGCAGAATATTCCCGTCCGCACGGAAATGGGCCGGGAGATCCGCAAGGCGTTCATCACGAAGCCCGGCTGCGTGCTGGCCGACGCGGATTACAGCCAGATCGAGCTGCGCGTGCTGGCCCATTTTTCCGGCGACCCGGCCATGGTGGACGCTTTTAGGAACGGCCAGGACGTGCATACCCGCACGGCGGCGGAGGTGTACGGCGTGCCCATGGAGCAGGTGACCCGGGAAATGCGCTCCAGCGCGAAGGCCGTGAACTTCGGCCTGGTGTACGGCATCAGCGAATTCGGCCTGGCCCGGAACATCGGCGTCAGCCGGAAGCGGGCCGGGGAATTCATCGCCCGGTATTTTGACCGCTATCCCGGGGTGAAGCGGTTCATGGATGAAGCCGTGAAAGTGGGCTATGACAAGGGCTACGCCGTTACCCTGATGGGCAGGCGGCGTCAGCTGCCCGAGCTGAAAGCCGGCAACGCCAACACCCGGAATTTCGGCGAGCGCGCCGCCATGAACACCCCCGTCCAGGGCACGGCGGCGGACATCATCAAGCTGGCCATGGTGCGGGTGCATGACACGCTGAAAAAAGAGGGCCTGCAGGCCAGGCTGATTTTGCAGGTACACGACGAATTATTGATCGAAGCGCCCAGGGAAGAAAAAGAAACCGTCTGCCGCATCCTGCAGGAGTGCATGGAGCAGGTGTTCACTCTCTCGGTGCCGCTGGCAGCGGAGGTCAAGACGGGGCAGAGCTGGTTTGAGACGAAGTAGCGGCATCCTGTTTGACGCGGTAATTGAGGTGGAAATCTTTGTTATCTAGATCGATCAAGTGGATGTTGATCATTACCGTTGTTTTCGTATTGGCTGTCATGTCTCTGTATTTATCCATTTACTTTTATGAAAAAGGGATGTATGCTTATGAGGTCATCCATGCTTCAACTCTTCGCTGGGTTTTTCCAGTGCATGAATTTGATACAGAAACAGGCAGGGAATGGAATACACTTAAACAATACCATTTATCCGCGTCAAAAAAGGATGAGTTGATCGCTTATGCTGTCTCGAATCAATGGAACACGCTGCCATTCACAGAAGCGCAACTACTCGATGAATTGTTAAACAATTATCCGGATGAAACAATTGAACAAATGAAGAATGCACAAAATGGTTATTGGATGGATGTGTATAACCAAAACCGGCGCAGATACCTATGCCTCATTGATATTGACAGTTCCATGTTATATATTCGGAGTTCAAGTGTGTTATGAGTAAGTATGTGATCGGCCTTACCGGAGGTATCGCCTGCGGCAAGAGCAATTTATCCAAAGCATTAAAAGAACATGGCGTGCCGGTGATCGACGCGGACGAGATTTCCCGCGCCCTCACGGCCAGGAACGGGGCGGCCCTGCCCGCCATCCGGGAACGCTTCGGAGACAGGGTGTTCGACGGGGACGAGCTGAACCGCCGGGCATTATCCGACATCGTGTTCAGCGATCCGAAGGAGCTGGAAGCGCTGAACGGCATCCTGCATCCCATGGTGCTTGCCGAAATCCACCGGCAGATAGACGAAACGGAGGGCCCGGTGGTGATGGACGTGCCGCTGCTTTATGAAGTCGGCATGGATTCCTGGTGCCAGGAAATCTGGTGCGCATACGTGCCGCAGAAGGAGCAGGTGCGCCGGGTGCGCAAGCGGGGCGCGATTACCTGGAAGGAAGCGCTGCGCCGCATCCATTCCCAGATGCCCGTAATGGAAAAACGCCGCCTGGCCGACCACGTCATCCGCACGGAAGGCCCCAAGGCCGAAAGCGCCGAAATCGCGCTGGGCCTTTGGCGGGACGCGCTGAAGCGGCTGGAAGAAAAATAAAACAGACAACAGGAGTTCCTTCATGACTGATTATCCTTCTCCCGTCCCCAGTTCCGCCCCGCCGGAGCAGCGCAACCGCCGCGCCGGACGAACGCCGGGCCGCCATGCAAAGCCCAAGAAGCCGCTACTGATCACCTGGTGGCAATGGCTCATACTGGCGGCGCTGGCGGGCGTGATCGTGTACCAGATCGGCCAGATCAATCAGGCAGCCGCAAAGCTGGACGCCCTGTATCAGCTCCGCCGGGAGGAACAGGAGCGCTATCAGAAAAACGTGGACGCCCATGAGCCGCGCTACCGCGACCTGATCGAGCAGTACGCGGCGGAATATGACATCAACCCGGCTTATGTATCGGCCATCATCAAACAGGAAAGCAACTATGATCCCCGGGCTGTGAGCAGCAAAGGCGCCCGAGGACTGATGCAGTTCATGCCCGATACCTTCAATTGGGTGAAGAAAAACTGCGGCTACCGCTCGGCGGATTTTGACGTGCTGTACGAGCCGGAGGCCGCCATCAAGATGGGCTGTTACCTGCTGCGCTATATCATCAAGCAAATCGGCACGGACGACCCGATTTTGGTAGCCTGCGCTTATCACGCGGGCTGGGGCGTGGTGCCCACCTGGCTGCAGAATTATTCTTCCGACGGCCGAACCTTGCGGGTTTCCGAAATCCCAAAATCCGACACGCAGACTTACGCGGGAAGGGTGGTGAACTCCTATGCGATTTACTTGCAGCACTACTACTAAAGTGGCGTCGGGAGCGGGGAGAGCGGTATACTGTCATGCCGCGGGCCCCATTTCGCACGGAAAAATCTTCTGCCGCTTGGCAGCCTTGGTTCTTGTCCTGACCCTTCTGTGCCCCCACGCCCTGGCTACCACCATGGACGATATCCTGTCCCTGGGGATGATCTCGGTCAAAACCCAGTACTTGAACCCCCTGCAGGCAGAGGAAAGGGAATTTCAATCCCTGACTGCCCTGATTTACGAAGGCCTGTTTTCACTGGATGACGATTACATGCCGCAGCTCTGCCTGGCAGCTTCCTGCGATTCCACCACCGACGGCAAGCACTGGACGGTGCGCATCCGCCCCGACGTGTATTTCCATGACGGCCGGCAGCTGACCGCTTACGACGTGGAAGCCACCATCAATGAGATCCTGCGCCTGGCGAACGCGGGCCTGGGACAGTATAATCAGCTGAAATACATCGTCAGCTCCGTGTCGGTCAACAGCGCGGAATCGCTGCAGATCACCGTCAGCCGCCCTTATTATGCCGTCCGCTTCGCGCTGACCTTCCCTGTGCTCCCCAAGGATCAGGTGCAGGCCGCGCAGCCCGCGGGCACGGGGCCCTTCAAGGTGGACCAGTTCCTCCCGGCGAACCTGCTGCATCTGTCGGCCAATGAAAACTATTGGAACGGCGCGCCGACGGTGCAGGGCATCAACGTGGAATTCAAGGCCACCAACCGCGAACTGATCATGGATTATGAATACAACCGCATCGACGCCGCCATTACCCGCAGCGCTTCCGCAGGGCAGTACCAGACGGGCCTTACCAACCTGAACATCGCTTACCGGACCCGCCAGCTGGAAACCCTGCTGCTCAACGACAGCGCCAACGCCTTCCCGCTGAACAACGTGGAGATCAGAAAAGCCATCCGCTGCGCCATCGACTTTAACGCCATCGCCAACACTGTGTATATGGGCATGGCGAAACGAACGGATACGCCTATGCCCGCCGGTACCTGGATGTACAAGGACAACGACGCCTATGCCTACAACCCGGAGAAAGCGCGCCAGATATTGGATGAGCAGGGGTGGAAGTCCAATCCCAACCGCGACAACGGCATCCGCTATACCACCGTGACGGTGAATGGCAAGCAGGAGGAAAGGCGTCTGCGCCTCGGCCTGTATGTGTACGAGGAGCAGGATAACTCCGTGCGCGTGCAGGTGGCGGGCCTGATCGCCGACTATCTGGCCGCCGTGGGCATCAGCGTGCACGTGGAAACCGTCAGCTACGCCGCCGCCGCCGCAAGGCTGCAGGCAAGGAACTATGATATGGCCATCGCCGCCTTCCAGATGGACGTGGTGCCAGACCCCGGTTTCCTGCTTATGCCCGGCAATACAGGCAACTACACCGGCTATCGCTCCACCGCGATGGACAAGCTGTGCAAGGCTATGCGCGAGGAAAGGGAATTCGCCCAGTATAAGCAGCTGCTTTGGGATATCCAGGATCAGTTCGCAGCGGACTGTCCCTTCATCTGCATGTGGTACCGGGCAGGCGCGCTGCTGACACGCAAGGTGTTTACAACTGTCCGCGACGTGCGCGAGCCTGAAATCATGCGGGGGATTGAGAGCGTCGGCAAATGACGTGCCCGCGTGAAAGCGGCATTCAACAGCCCCCCAAATACAATGAACCGGCGCGGAATCGCCGGTTCACTGTATTTATCAGATTATTTCGCGTCCTTTTCCCTGTCTGAGTCGGCGGGCGCGGCGAGCTTCCCGGCGGCAAATCCGGAGATCAGCGCTGCCAGGTCGATGCCGGTGGCTTCCTTCATGCCTTCGATGATTTGGCTGGAGGAAGCCATCACGTCCTTGACCAAACGGGAGGAATTGCCATCGCCGTACATGACGATCTTGTCGGTCTGGGCCAGGGGAGCGGCGGCGTTCTTCACCACGTCCGGCAGGGCGGCCAGGTACATTTCCAGGATGGACGCTTCGCCCATCTTGCGCTGGGCCTCTGCCTTCTTTTCGATGGCCTCGGCTTCAGCCAGGCCCTTGGCGCGGATGCCCTCGGCTTCCTGCTCCATGGCGAAGCGGGCGGCTTCGGCGGCAGCCTTGCGCGCTTCCGCTTCCTGGATGGCTTCGTACTTTTTCGCGTCGGCGTCGCGCTGGCGGCGGATCAGGTCGGCTTCGGCTTCGCGCTCAGCCTGATACTTCTTCGCGTCGGCGGCCTTGCGGACTTCCGCGTCCAGCTTGCGTTCGCGGATGGCTACTTCTTTTTCGGCCAGCTCGGCTTCCTTTTCCCGGCGGGCAATGTCCGCATTGGTGCGGGTGACCTCGATGGTCTTGCGCTGGCTTTCCTGCTGGATCGAATAGGCGGCGTCGGCTTCGGCTTTTTTGGTGTCCGCGCGGATCTGCATTTCAGCCTGCTGCACGGACAGGGCGGCGTTCTGCTCGGCAATCTTTTTATCCGCTTCCACCTTCACCGCGTTGGCTTCCTCCTGGGCATGGGCGGAAGCAATGGCGATGTCGCGCTGGGCGTTGGCTTTGGCGATCTGGGCGTTCTTGCGGATCTGCTCCACATTGTCGATGCCCATGTTCTCGATGGTGCCGGCATTGTCACGGAAGTTCTGAATATTGAAGTTGACCAGCTCAATCCCCAGCTTTTCCATGTCCGGGATGACGTTCTCAGCCACCTTTTTCGCCACGCCCTGGCGGTCCTGCACCATTTCTTTCAGGCCCACCGAGCCGACGATTTCGCGCATGTTGCCTTCCAGCACCTGGGTGATCATGGCGATCAGCTGGGGCGCTTTCATGTTCAGCAGGGCTTCCGCGGCGCGTTCCAGGAGCTTGGGGTCGGAGGAGACCTTCACGTTGGCTACGCCGTCTACCATCACGTTGATGAATTCATTGGTGGGAACGGCTTCGCTGGTCTTCACGTCCACGCTCATGACCTGCAGGGAGAGCTTATCCACGCGCTCCAGAAACGGGAAACGCCATCCGGCTTTACCGATGAGAATCCGTTTCTTGCCCAGACCCGAGATGATGAATGCGGTGTCCGGCGGCGCTTTGAGATAACCCAGGGAAAGCAGGAGCAGCGCCAGAAGGATGACAGCGGAGATGATATAGATCAGGAACATGCAAGAGACCTCCTTTCAGATGGATGGCACACTTTTGTCAACCGACATGCGCATTTTACCGCAAGCGGGAGGTGTACGCAATACATCCTGTCTGAATTGTCCGTTTTTGTGCCTGAATTTGCGAACCTGAGGAACGAAGCTCCGCTTTCCTCTGTGACAAAAAACCGCCAGATCGTTTCCCGATCTGACGGTCTGCTTTGGTCCAGGACGGAATACTGCCGGGCTGATTATTCATCGTGGCCGCCGCCGAACTGCATGATCTCCATGATCTTATAGCGGTCCATCTGCAGGTGCTTTTTCATGGTGAGGGCCTCTTCGATGGGAATTTCCACGATGCCGCCTTCCTGGGTGCCGATGATGCAGTTGCCGCGGTCTTCGATGAAGGCCATGACGGCATGATAGCCCATGCGGGTGGCTGTTTCACGGTCGCGGCCTGTCGGCGCGCCGCCGCGCTGGATATGGCCGATGACGGTGATGGTGGGCTTGATGCCCAGCGTATCCTGAATCTTCTTTCCGATATCCGTGGCATGGCCCGCGCCTTCGGCCACCACCACCATGAAATGGGTGTAACCCGCCAGCTTGGCGCCGCGGATACGCTCGATCACGTTCTTTTCGAAATCTCCCATGTGCTCCGGCACAAGCACGGCGGTGGCCCCTACGGCAGTGCCGACATACAGGGCCAGGAAGCCCGCGTTGCGGCCCATAACCTCCACCACGGAGCAGCGCTCGTGGGACTGCATGGTGTCGCGCAGCTTGTCGATGCACTCGATGGCCGTATTGCAGGCGGAGTCAAAGCCGATGGTGTAGTTGGTGCAGCCCACGTCGTTGTCGATGGTGGCCGGCACGCCCACCACCGGAATGCCCAGGCGGGACAGCTCCAGCGCGCCGCGGAAGGTACCGTCGCCGCCGATGGCCACAACGCCGTCCAGGCCCAGCATTTTGCAGGTGGTTACAGCTTTCTGCCGGCCTTCTTCAGTCATGAATTCCGTGCTTCGCGCCGTGTACAGGATGGTGCCGCCGCGTGAAAGCAGGTGGCCGACGCTGGCGCGGGTGAGCTGGATGAAATCGCAGTTGATGAGGCCCTGCCAGCCGCGGCGGATGCCGATGCACTCAATACCGTTGGCCAGCGCGGTGCGCGCGACGGCGCGAACTGCCGCGTTCATGCCGGGGGCGTCGCCGCCGCTTGTTAATACACCGATTCTCCTGACTTTTTTGTCCATTATTTTCGTCCACTCCTTTTATAAATATTGGATGACACGGGAACACGGAACTGCCGGGAAATGCATAGAACTTTCTTTTTCTGGAAAGTATTATAGCATAAGTATTCTGCATGGGCAAGAAAAAGTTTTTTGATTATTTGGGGATATCGGGGGCGGATGCGCAAACAGCCCCACTTGCCAATCCGGTCGCTTTATGATAGTATATAGACAAATGGAAGCGTAACGCGACACAGAACTGAGGGAGGGATACACATGTCCTGGGATTACAGCATCTGTCTGGACATCGGCGGAACCAAGGTGCTTGGCGCTATTTTCGACAAGGAAGGCAAACCTGTCTACCGCCTCAAGAAAAAGACCAAGTCCGGCGGCGAATCGTCCGAAAACATCGAGCAGGTCATCATCAGCGTCGTGCAGGAGATGATCAAAGAATCGAATATAAAAAAGAAGGACATCCGGGCCATCGCGGCAGGCGCCCCCGGGGTCATCAACCAGGATGAGGGCGTGGTGCTGTTTTCCCCGAACCTGCCTTGGCGGGATTATGACATTAAAACCCCCATCGAGAAGGAATTCGGCGTTCCTTTCTATATCGGCAACGACGTGAATGTGGGCGTGCTGGGCGAATACAAGTACGGCGCCGTGCAGGGATATAAAAATGTGGTGGGCTTCTTCGTGGGTACCGGCATGGGCGGCGGCCTGATCCTGGACGGCAAGCTGTTCACCGGCCACCTGTTCAAGGCGGCGGAGTACGGCCATATGGTGCTGGATCCCGAAGGCCCGCTGTGCAACTGCGGCCAGCGTGGCTGCCTGGAAGCCTTCTCCAGCAAGCAGGGCATGTCCGCCTATATCCGCCAGCAGGTGTCCAGGGGCAGGAGCTGCATGATGGCCGACGCCCTGGACGGCTCCGCTTTTAAGAGCAAGGCGCTGAAAAAGGCGCTTCAGGAAAACGATGCTGTAGCGACGGAAGCCGTTGACCGGGCGTGCCATTATCTGGCCATCGCCACCGGCAACATGATTAACACCATCAGCCCGGATGCCGTGGTATACGGCGGCGGCGTGATCGAAGCGGTGGGCGATATCTTCCTGGAAAAGATCCTGGCGGAGGTGGATCGCTACTGCATGACCTCCATCCGTCCCACCGTCACGCTGAAGAAGGCTGCCCTGGGAGACGATTCCGTGCTTTACGGCGCGCTTTCAATGATTCTTGATGCGTAAATAGATGTGAATATATTTGGGCCTGCCGCTTGAAAGCGGCAGGCCTTTTGCGTCTGCACCATGGTTTACCGGCTGTTTTCGATCATCTCCCGCAGCCGGTCTGTTCCCCCGTACAGCTGAAAAGTAGGGGAATACAGGCCGCCCTCTGCCAGTGCGCGCTGGGCGTCTTCTGAAAGCAGCGCAGCCAGCAGGTCCGCGCCTGCCGGCGTTGCGGCTGTTCCGTATACAGCGGCAAATCCGCTTCCTTTCGGAAGGGGAAGCGCGCTCACGCGAAACGGAAGCGCTTCCGCCTGCCCGGCTGTCAGGATCGCCGCTTCGCCTTTTCCGTCCGCAAAGTCTCGCTCCGGATGCGGGCTCCGGACGATGCCGGAGCCTGACGCGGGGATTTTATGCGGCGCGAGAAGGACGGAAAAGCGGGCGATATCAGCGGTTGGCAAGGGGGCCGCGCTGGGCCCGGGAGAGGAAGAAGGCCGATAAAAAAGCAGGCTGGTCGGCGCCGCGGTCACGAGACCTGCCGTATCGTTCCGGTAAAACAAAGCGTAGCCTTCAAGCGCCAGCACGCTTTCACCGGTGTTGGAAATCAACAGGTCAGGCGGAAGGACATCCGATGCGTCTGTTTTGTTTTGCGAAGGCGCGGCCCGAAGATAGACCCGCGTGCCGGTTTCCTTTTCATACCGCTTTGCTTCTTTCCGCAGCCAGTTCCAAACCGCCGGTTCCTGCTCCGAAATCCATACCCGCGCCAGCGCGAGACGGGCGGACGGCGTTTCTTTCGCTGTCAACGGAAAACAGACGGCGATATACGCCAAGCCGGCGGTCATCAGCATCGCGGCCAGGGTCGTGATCAGTCTTCGCATCAAAATTCCCCCCGCCGATATGTATGCGGCGGGGGGAAGCAATATTCGGTTTCAGCTTTCCTGCTGCGTTTTGCCGTCGCGCTGGAGTGTTTTGAGCTTCTTTTGGGAGATCAGGGTGGTCAGGAGATCCGTGATGCTCTCGTACACCAGCGCGCCGCCCGTGACCACCACCAGCACTTCGTTTGTCCCGAAGGGATTGCTCATGATCACAAGCCCGGCGGCGATGGATACAATGGCCATGCCCAGCAGTACGCCCCAATACCGGAAGCCGGCTTTTTTCGCGTCGACGGAGCGCAGGATATTGCCCACGCCGAAGCCGATGAGCAGCATGCCGAACAGCTGCGGCACCAGCGTCATAAACACCGAAGGCGAAGTGACCATGAACAGGCCCAGGCCGATGGTAAACAGGCCGAGCACCAAATCGCTCTGGAAGATGTAAGGATACAGGTGCTCCTCCTTGAAATAACGAACCACCTTGATAACGCCCATTGCGATGGTCAGGCCGCCGATGCAGTAGCACGCGGACAGCAGCACGCTTCCGGGGAACAGCAGCATCACCAGGCCGATCAGCCCCGTCACCACTGTGGAAATGATCCAGTTCCGCTTGATTTTCATCCAAATATCACCAAAGTTCACAATTATCCCTCCTGTGATCAAGTGATTCAGTCAAAATATGGCAGAATGTATCAAGGATTGACATCTTATTCCTTGTTCAGTATACTATATACTAAAGGAACAGTCAACAGTGAAAGGGGAGGGATGGGCGCGGTATGATGAACGGGCAGGTCAGAGACGGGAAGAATACGCAGGATCAACGCGTTCAGCGCACCTACCGGAAGCTGATCGGCGCGCTGGAAGAAATGCTGTGCGAAATCGCGGTGGATCAGATTACGGTGAAACAGGTCTGCAAATCAGCGGGGATTCAGCGGACCACGTTTTACCAGCATTTTCGGGATTTGCAGGATTTTCTGGAATGGTATATCCTGCAAAAACAGGAAGAGTTTCGCGCCCACATGCCCAAAAAGGTTTCAGCGGGGGAAGCGCAGGATATTTATCTCAGCCTTGCGCAATCCATTTTGAATTATCTGAAAAAAAATGAGAAACTTGTAAAAGCCACGATCAATACACAGATCAACGGCAAGATGCTGTTGGATCTGTATTTATCCACCTGCATGAGCAGCCTGGTGGAAGCGCTGGAAGACGCGTCCGAGCTGGAAAGAAAGACCGGCAATACGCCGATTTCTTTTCTGGCGCGGTTCTACGTGGGCGGCTTGATTTCTGTTTTTCGCTGGTGGGTCATGAACGATAAGCCCATTACCGAAGCGGAGTTTTTGGATTACCTGCGGCTGCGGATAGAAAGGACGCGGAAGGAATGAAAGGGATGCGGACACGCGATCTTGTGTACTGTGCGCTGTTCTCCGCGCTGATCGCGGTTTTTGCCCAGATTCAGGTGCCGCTGCCCGGCCTGGTGCCCATCAGCCTGGCCACCTTTGGGATCATGATCGCCGGGCTGCTGCTGGGATGGAAATACGGCCTGCTGGCGGCGGCGGTCTATGTGCTGCTTGGCGCGGGGGGCGTGCCGGTGTTCGCGGGATTCAAAGGCGGACTTGCGGCGCTGACCGGGCCGACGGGCGGATATATCATCGGCTATATGCCCTATGCCGCGCTGGCGGGCCTGCCGGTAAAAAAATGCCAGGATGCTTTTTGGGGCCGCTGCGGCCTGCTGGCGCTGGGAACGCTGGTATGCTACACCCTGGGCACCGCCTGGTTCATGGTTGCTACGGGGCGGACGCTGGGAGAAAGCATGGGGCTGTGCGTGCTGCCCTTCCTGCCCGGCGACGCGGTCAAGACAGCCCTGGCCGCTTTCCTCGCCCCAAAGCTGCGCAAAGCAAAGGCCGCAAAATAGCATTTGATGGGCATGGCCGTGCAATGGTATGATGGAAATGGAAAACATTTCAAAAAAACAAGCGGGAGGCAGCCATGGCAAGAACGGACTCTGATATGACGCAGGGGACGATCTGGAAGCACCTGATCCAGTTCTCCATTCCCATGGCGGTGGGGCTGCTGTTCCAGCAGCTGTATAATACGGTGGATACGGTAGTGGTGGGCCATTTCGTGGGCCAGGAGGCGCAGGCAGCCGTGGGTTCCACCGGTTCCATCATCAATACCATTGTGGGCTTCTGCGCGGGATTGGCCACCGGCGCGTCCGTTGTCATTTCCCAGCGCTACGGCGCGCATGACCGCGAAGGGCTGAGCAAAGCCGTGCATACCACCATCGCGGTTACATTTATCGTCAGCCTGCTTGCCACCGTCATCGGCCTTTTGATCATACCGCCCATGCTGCTGTTCATGAAAACGCCGGAAGACGTGATGGACGAAGCGGATCTGTACCTGCGCATTTACTTTTCCGGCGTGGCAGGCGTGCTGTTTTACAACATGGGCAGCGGCATCCTGCGCGCCGTGGGAGATTCGCGGCGTCCGCTGATTTTTCTTGTGATGTCGGCGCTGCTGAACACTGTGCTGGATCTGGTGTTCGTGCTGGGCTTCGGGATGGGCGTGGACGGCGTGGCCTATGCCACCATCGCCTCCCAGATTATTTCTGCGCTTTTGATCCTGGTTACGCTGACCCGGGAGGAAAGCGCTTACGGCATCCGGTGGAGCAAGCTGCGCATCGACGGGGGTTCGCTTAAAAATATTCTGAGCATCGGCCTTCCCTCCAGCATTCAAAGCGCCATCACGGCGTTTTCCAACGTGTTCGTGCAGTCCTACATCAACGATTTCGGTTCCGCCTGCATGGCGGGCTATGGGATCTACAACAAGGTGGACGCCTTCGCCCTGATTCCGGTGCAGGCAATCAGCATGTCGTCTACCACGTTTGTGGGCCAGAACTGGGGCGCGGAGCAAAAAAAGCGCGCCCGGGACGGCGTGCGCACCGCGATTATCATGAGCATTGCCTCCACGGTGGCCCTGGGACTGGCGGTTTACTTCCTTGCCCGGCCCCTGCTGGGATTCTTTTCGCCGGTGGAGGACGTGCTGGCTTACGGCGAACGGTTTATCCGCATCGTGACGCCCTTCTATATCACCATCTGTTTTAACCAGATTTACGCCGGAGCCCTGCGCGGCATTGGCGACGCCACCATGCCCACGGTGATCATGCTCTGTTCCTTCGTGGTGTTTCGCCAGATTTACCTGTTTGTCACCAAGCTCCTGGGCGTTGGCTTCATCGCGGTTGCGCTGGCTTATCCCATGGGATGGATCATGTGTTCCACGCTGCTGTTCCTCCGCTATCGGGGCAGCAGGCTGGTGCAGGGGTAGGCAAGGGGCTTTTTCGATGCGGCGCCTGCCGAATCGCGGGTGTTGATGAAATATTTTTTTCATTTTCCGGAACAATTTCTTTTCCTCATTCGTCTATATGGGTGAGGTGAGGAACAAATGAGTACGATGCTTTCCATTTATCCCAAGGATGAGAACCCCACTTTGCTGGCCATCGACGATGAAAAGCAGGCCGTTTACGTGGACGGGCGGCCTTGTGAGCTGACACAGCAGGAATTTTACTTATTGCATGAATTGGCGCAGAATATTGACCGGCCGGTGTCCCGGCAGGAACTGCTGCGGGACGCCTGGGGCTATGCCAGCCCGGGGGAGACGCGCACGGTGGACGTGCATATCCAGCGTTTGCGGAAAAAGCTGGGCTTCTTCTGCATTGAAACGGTGTACCGCCGGGGGTATAAGCTGCGGGCAGAAGCTGTTTGATGCATGAAACAGAATGAGAAGCCGTCCTTGTTTTCCCTCTTCAGACCGGTTTTGCCGCTTGTCAAAGCCTGTTGGGTGATGCGCCCAAGGCTTGCCGATTTGCCGCAGACAATCAAGCCATGGAGCCATGCGCGCTCTGCGGCTTTTTTTGTTCCTTCACCCAAAACCGGCTGGAAAAGCGGCGGAAGATATGCTACAATAAATATCCGTAAGCGACAGAACCGCGTTTGGCCTGAATGAAAACGGCTCGCAGGATCCGTATTCAACGGTGAATGAACCGCCCCTTCAATGAAAAAACAGAGAACCTCCCTGATGGCATAATAATAAATCTATGAATTGCGAGGCGATGAAAAATGGGACTCCGTGAAATGAAACAAATCTGGATCATCCTGAAAAAAACAGGCGCGTACAAGATCATTTCCGGCTTCTTCAGCTTTTTGCTGCTGTGCGCTTTGGTGATTTGGCGCATTGAAGCGGAGGTGAAAACCTTCGGGGAAGCGCTCTGGTACTGCTTTGCCACGGTATCTACCATCGGGTTTGGGGATATTACGGTCGATACAACTGTTTCACGGATCCTGACAGTGCTGCTGTCTGTCTATGCCGTGGCCACGCTTGCCATTTTCACCGCGGTGATCGTCAACTATTTCCAGCAGGTCATTTCCCGTGGACAAAAGGAAAAAATCCATCAGTTCATGAAAAAACTGGAACGCCTTCCGAAATTAAGCCCCGACGAACTGGAACAGCTTTCCCTCCAGGCGCGGGAATGGAACAAAGGATAAACGCTTGCTTTTCCCTGTAAAGAAGAATTGGAGATAAGAAGAATGGATAAGAATGCTTTGATACAGAAGCTTGCAAAGGCAGCCTGCGAAAAGGGCGGCTTCAACGGAACCTGGCTGTATGCCGAGAACGGAAAGATCGTATCCAAAGGCGCTTGCGGATTCCGCGACGCGGAGAATCGGCTTCCCATGGAGGAAGACAGCATTTTTGAGATGGCTTCCATCACCAAGCAGTTTACCGCCACGGCGGTCATGCTGCTTGTAAGAGAGGGCAAGCTGCATCTTGACGACGCGTTTACAAAATACTTTCCGGAGTTTCCGTACCCGGGGGTTCAGATCAGGCATCTGTTGACCCATACGAGCGGCATCCCCGATTACGACGTGGAAGAATGGGTGGCCCCTATTCTGAAAGAAGAGAAAAGAATACCTCCCTGCAGCGAGGTCATCCGCTTCGTCTGCGAAAGCAAGGATGAGCCCATCGGGGCACCGGGCGAAAAGTACTGTTATTCCGATATCGGATACACGCTGCTTGCCAATGCGGTAGAGAAAGCTTCCGGCGTTGCGTTTGAGGAATTTCTCAAAAAGAACGTATTCCAACCGGCAGGCATGAAGGATTCCTGCATCCGCCACACCCGCAGGGATGGGAGGCCTTCCGATCGCTTTACCCGCAACATGGTGCTGGAGGAGGACAAATACATTCCGTCGGATGTTTCGGAACAGACCCTGGGTTATGTGGTGGGCTCGGACGGGCTCAACGGCTGCGATTACCTTTACACCACCATCTTCGATATGCTCGCCTGGGATCGCGCGCTTCGGGAAGAGAAGGTGCTCACGCTGGAAGAACAGAAGGAGATGTACACCCCCTGCCGGTTGAATAACGGGGAGGAATACGTCGACGAGGACGGGGACATGTACGGCTTTGGCTGGGGAATAACCCGCGATGAGAAGTGGGGCCTCATCGTCGGCCACAGCGGCGGCATGCCCGGCCTCAGCACATGGTTTGAGCGCTTTGTCGATGCGGACAGGGTGCTGGTCAAGCTCAACTGCCGTGAGTTTGCAGATGCAAGAGCCTATGCGGGCTTTCGGGATGCGCTGGAGGCGATTGCAAGGGACACGGAGCCGGAACCGATTGTGTCCGTCGAGGATATCGCTTTGCAGGCGCCCGACAAGTCCAAGTGGGAGAGCTACTGCGGCAAATACGAGCATAAGCATACCGAGGATGAGGATTTCGTGATCGACGAGATTTTTTTGCGGGACGGCGACCTCTGGGCCCGCGCGATCATCGACGGAGATGAAACGACCTTCAGGCTCTATCCCTTGGGTGATAACGAGTTCGGCAGGAAGCGCGGCTTCCTGAAGCTGACGTTCGGCGAGGGCTGCCTGATGTATGACGATCTCACCTGTAAAAAGCTGTAAGCTGTAGGGTCACCCGCCCCGGCGTCACCGGGGTCATGAGCAGGATGGGAATGTGAGGAAAAGCAATGGATCAGGAGTTTAAGACCGTCGCTGGGCTGAGCCACGCGGCCATTCGCACGCGCAGCATCCTGGACAGCGTGCGGTTTTACACGGAGGTGCTGGGCCTCAAAGAAGCCTTCCGCATGCACCGGGAGGATGGGACGCTTGCCGCGGTGTATCTGTTCATCGCCCCGGGGCAGTACCTGGAGCTGTTTTCCGATGGCACCCGGGAAGGCATTGCGGGTCCGGACGTGATCGGCATCTGCCACCTGTGCCTGATGACGAAGGATGTTCAAAAGTCCTGCGCGGCAGTGAAACAGGCAGGCGGGCCGATCGACCGGGAAATCCAGCGGGGCAAATCCCGGTGCTGGATGTTCTGGACCCATGACCCGGACGGCACCCCCATCGAGATCATGGAGATGCCGCCCGAATCCTTCCAGGCGCAGGCGGACGCGGCGATGGGGCCGCCGCGGTGAAATAAGATTGTGAGAGAAGGATATCTTTGTACCGTTACATCGCCTTCGATGTGGAAACGCCCAACTACTACAACAACAGAATGAGCGCGATCGGTATTTCGGTGGTCGAGAACGGAGCAATCACGGAGGAGTTTTTCTCCTATGTGAATCCGGAAACGCGCTTTGACTTATTCAACACGCATCTGACGGGCATTGATGAACGCACCGTCGCCGATGCGCCGACATTTCCTGCGCTGTGGACAAAGATCGAGCCGCTGATGTCTTCCGGCATTTTAGCGGCGCATAACGCCGTGTTCGATCTGGGGGTATTGAAAAAGTGCCTGCGGGATTATCACATTGCCTGGAAAAGCACAGCCAAGTATTGCTGCACCGTGCAGATGGGGCGGCGGCTGGCGCCCGGCATCTCCCATCGGCTGAACGTTATGTGCGATTACTACGGCATCCCCCTGGACCATCATCAGGCGGCCAGCGACAGCCATGCCTGCGCGGAAATCCTGCTGCGGTATTTCGCCGCCGGAGCGAACGAACGGGACTTTATCAGGACATACCGGCTGACAGAGGGGTAAAGCGTTTCTCCTGCTGACCCCGCCTGAGGCCGTTTGATGTCATGGAGTAATGAAATGAAAAGTATTCTGATTGCCGATACGACCCGGGAGGAGCGGGAGCAGATCGTTGCCGATTCCATCGGAAACATCGACGGCCTGTGCGACGGCTGCAGCCCCGGCCTGATCAAGATGTACCAGGATTACATTGACGGACGCAAGGAGCTCAGGGACATCAACATGGAATTCCGGTACACCCGCGGCGCGGCAGAACCGGACTTGAATGATTGAAAACACTCAAGAGCGGGAGATGTGTTTTTCCATTGACAATCCAGTGGGTTTAGGGTATCATGTATATCGGTCTAAAGCCTGAAAGGAGATAAAAAACATGGAAAACACGGTCAATAAGAGCATGAGCATCGGCGAAGTGTTGAACATCCACCGCGGCACCGCCCGCATTTTGATGCAGTTCGGCATGCACTGCCTGGGCTGCCCCCATTCCATCATGGAATCTTTGGAGGATGCCTGCGCCGTTCACGGCACGAACGTGGACGAGCTGGTGCATCAGCTGAACGAATTCCTGGCGCAGGCGGAATAAACGCCATGCAGGTGCGCGATGCGGCGGAAGCCCTGTTCATAGCCTGCGAAATGGAAAAACGCGCTATTCGCCTGTATGAGCGGGCGCTGGCGGTATTCGCGGATGGTTCCTGCCAGGAAGCCATCCGTGCTATTTTGATGGAGGAAAAGCACCACCTGGCCCGCTTTGCCGAGATGGGCGGCGGAACCCCCGGATTTGAGCGGGCGCAGCTGCTTGCCGGGCAGGCTGCCGAGGTGCTGTTTTCCGGCGGCTTGGTGGAAGCGCAGCGGAAAGGCGCTTTCGAATCGGTTCTGCGGCTGTATGAATTCGCCGCGGAAGAAGAAAAGCAGGCCGCCGCCCGGTATGAGGAATATGCCGACAGCCTTCGGGGAACCGCCTCTACGGCTTTTCGGCAGATCCAGACGGAAGAAACCGGCCACTTGAAAAAGCTCAATGAAATGATCCGCGCGCTTTCCCGGAACGCGGAAGAATAACTGTAAAGGAATCAACGATATGACGCAGCAGCTTGCTATTCCCTCGCTAAAGACTGACGACCGTTTCCTGGGTTTTCTGCTTGTCCGTTCCGCGGAACAGCGCACGTCCTCCAAGGGCGGGAAATACCTTGATTTGACGCTCTGCGACAAGGACGGAGAAATCAACTGCAAGAAATGGGACGGCACGGTGCCGCCGCCAAAGCAGGGCAGCGTGATCAAGGTGGCGGGAACGGTACAGGAGTTCAACGGGCGGCTGCAAATGCGCATTGACCAGATGCGGGATGCCCGGCCCGACGACATGGTGGATCTTTCCCTTCTGATGCCCTGCGCGCCGGAACGGGCGGAGGACATGCTGAGCGAAATCAACCGCACCATTGACCGGATGCGTTCAAAGGATTTGCAGGCGATCCTGCGGGAAATGCTGGCGATGTGCGGCGACAAGCTGATGTATTATCCCGCCGCCCAGCGCGTCCATCACGCGGAACGCAGCGGCCTGCTGCATCATACGATCAGCGTCCTCCGCGCTGCCGAGGCCATGCTGCCGCTGTATCCCTTCCTGAACGGCGATCTTTTGCGCGCCGGGGCCATTGCCCACGACCTGAGTAAAACCGCTGAATTTCTCAGCGACGAAGGCGGCAACGTGTCCGACTATTCCGCCGAGGGCCAGCTGCTGGGCCATTTGGTGCACGGCGTGACGCAGGTGCGGGAAGCCGCCCGGCGCGCGCATGTGGAGGGGGAATGCGTGCTTCTCCTTTCCCATATGATCATCAGCCACCATGGCCTGCCCGAGCATGGCAGCCCCCGGCCGCCCATGTTTCCCGAAGCGGAAATGCTTCACCTGCTGGACGACATGGACGCGAAAATGAATGAAATGGAAGGCGTGATGCGCCGCACGCCTGTCGGCGCGTTCAGCGAGAAAATCTGGACGCTGGACCGCAGGCTGTATCATCCCGCCTTCGATGAAGGCAATGGCCTGCCCGAAGAAAAGGAAAACGTCCGGGACGCCTATTCCGGGCTTTTGTAAAAATCCAAGGAAAACCTGTTCCGTACAGACAAAAACGCTTGACGAAAGATGAAGAAAATGTTACAATATTACTACAAATCTATGATTTTGGCGTTTTTCCGAAAGGGAAAGCGATCTTGATCCAAGGAGGCATCTTTCGGATGAAAAAAACGGTACGGATTATAGCGCTGCTCATGCTGGCGGTTCTGCTGACAGGGTGCGCGGCGCAGGAGCAGAACTTTCCTGACGCCGGCACCGCAAAGGCAAGCGCGCAGCAGAAGGATCCGATGGATTTGAGCACGGAAGTGCCGAGGCTGGAGCTGGATCTTCCGGAGGGGTACGACCCCGCTTCCGAGGAAGGGGGAGACGAGGCGTATAACGAATACGCTTCCTACGACGACTATGGCCGCAACGTTTACGCCGGCGCCACGCCTATTCCGCTGGATCCCATCGACATGCCCACTGCCACCCCCAAGCCCGAGCTGAAGTTCGAGTACGGTTCCGTGACCGCTGAAAAGATCCGGCTCAGCTTTGAAGCGCCTACCGGCTGGGGAATTGACAACTCCGCGGATGACGCGGTGACGCTGATCAATCCCACCGAACTGGATGGCTATAACGCGCAGTTCACCATCCGGGTGTACAATGTGGCCAGCACCTTCAAGACCAACGATTTGAAAACGGAGCTGCGCGATACGCTTAAGAACCTGGGCCAGTACAACTTCACCAAATGGAAAACCACGGAACTGGCCAACCGCACGATCCTGAAAAAAGACGGCTTTTACGCTGATTATGAGGGCACCTACACAGACGGCATTTCGATTTATGGCCGCGTGATGATGGCGCTGCTGGACAACAATCAGGTGATCATGCTGCACATCTCCTGCCCAGACGGTTTCTTCAACAGCAGCTATAAAGCAGTGATCAACCACGTAAGAGACACCTTGAAACAGATTTGATACAGGCATCAGTAAAGCCGGACGGAAGAGATTTCCGCCCGGCTGTTTTATACTGATTTCGTTTACGCCGCTTTCCTGCTTCCAAAGAGCTTCTGCCAGCGCTGGCGGCGCTTGGCCCGGCGTTCCAGGCGTTCGCCCAGGTCGCGTGCGCCGACGCCGTATACCAGGTACAGGATCAGGCCGCTGATAATCATGATGAACACGGTGGAGGCGCAGCGTCGGCCGGAAGCGTTCACGTTGTAGCCGTCGCGGCCTTCGTCGTGGCACATGTTCTGGATGACCATGGCGTAGGATTTGCCGTAGCTGGATTGGAAGGTAGCGCTCATGTCGTACTCGGTGAATAAAGCGTTAAAGTTCAGCGCGAACACGGCCAGCACGCTGGGCAGGACGATCGGCAGCTTGACCCTTAGGAACGTCACCAGCGGCGACGCGCCCAGGTTCCTTGCCGCGTCCTCCAGTTCCTCGTCGATGGCATAGAATGCCGCTTTGATCATGCGCAAGGCGAAGGGGAGCTTCACCACGGTATACGCCATCACGATCAGGAACCGCACGTTTTCGCGCATGTACAGGTTCTGGCCCAGCACGTACCACACATCGGTGGAGTTGAAATAGGTGCGGTAGCTGTAGCAGATCAGGATAGTGGGCAGCAGCCAGGGGAACAGCAGGCTGTATTCCAGCACCACGCCGCGCTTCTTGCCTTTGTGCTTGAAGATGTAGTTCACAGCCACCACCACGATCACGCTGGCCAAGGCGGCGGCAATGGCGGAGAGCACGAAGCTCAGCCGGATGCCGCCGACTGTGTCCGCGTTGGCGAACAGGCCGCTGATGGCGCCGGGGCGGGTGCGGTATTTGCCGCGGTTGGTCATGAACTCAAAGTCCTGGCTGCCAAAAAAATTGATCAGCGTCCAGTTTTCCATGGACAGGGTCTTGCTGCGCAGGGAAGGATAATTCTGGAACGCGAACAGCACGATCATGACCACGGGCGTCATATAAATGATGAACAGCACGTAGGCGTAAATATGCGCCAATACGTTGGCCACCGGGTTGGTGATCTTCTGTTTTTGCAGCTTGGCCTTGGTCTTGCTCACGGACAGGTAGTGTCCCTTGCGCTCATAGGCGGACAGCACGGTGAGCAGCAGGATGGTGAACATGGCCAGGATAATGGACAGCAGGGCGGCGCGGGCCTGGGGGAAGCTTTCGTCCGCCACGGAGGAGCCGGCCAGGCGCACGATTTCCGGGTTGATGGAGTCATAGCCCAGCAGCGTGGGGGCGGACATGGCGCAAAGGCCGGTGATGAAGGTCATGACCGTCAGGCTGAACAGGGTGGGGATCAGGGTGGGGAAGACCACCTTGAGCAGCACCTTGAAGGGGGACGCGCCCATGTTCCGGGCAGCTTCCACGGTATTGTAGTCAATGGCGCGGATCGCGTTGCGGAAGAACAGGGCATGGTTGCTGGTGCAGGCGAAGGTCATGGTGAACAGCACGGAATTGAAGCCTGTGAACCAGTTTTTGTCTATGCCGGGGAAAATGCCGGAGAGCCAGGTGGTCATGATCCCGTCGCTGTCGTACAGGAACAGGTAGCCCGTCACCAGCGCGACGCCGCTGTAGATCAGGGTGGTCATGTAGCCCAGCCGAAGGATCTTCGCGCCTTTGATGTCAAAGTACTCCGTCAGCAGCACGATGGATATGCCCACGATGTTCACCGTGACCACCAGGCACACGGCCAGCTTCAGGGAGTTGAGCACGAACTTGGGCATGTTGCCCGCGAAGAAAAAGCGGATAACCGCCCAGGGGTCGATAGCGCCGGTGGCGGGATCCTTCACGGTGAAAATAGAGGTCAGGGTATTCAGGCAGGGCAGCAGCATGAAGCCGAAGAAGAGGTACACAAAGAAGGCGATGCCGAACACCTTCCAGATCAGGGCGGCATTCAGCTTCTGTCCCGTTTTTTGGGTTACGGTGGACATGGCCGCTCCTCCTTTACTGCTTCGGGTAGCTCATCAGGTTGCGGGCATGGATGCCCACGGTGACCTGTTGGCCCGGATCGTATATATTGATGCCGTCGTTGCGCTCGATCACCTTGATGATCTGGCCGGCGCAGCGGATGTAGTACTTGATATACAGGCCGTAGTATTCGCGGCTTTCGATCTCGCCGGGCAGCGACACTTCGCCCTCCTGCGCCTCCCGGTTCACGCGGATGCGTTCCAGGCGGATGAAGTGGTTTTGCTGACTGTCCAGGTTCAGCCTGCCCGCCAGCTCGTCCCCTACCTTGTTGATGTCGCCGATGAAATTGCATACGAATTCGGTTTTGCTGTGATTGTAGACCTCGTTCGGCGTGCCGATCTGCTCGATATAGCCCTTGTTGAACACGGCGATACGGTCGCTCAAGGTCAGGGCTTCTTCCTGGTCATGGGTCACATAGATGGTGGTGATACCGAAATCCCGCTGCATTTTTTTCAGTTCGTTGCGCAGCTGCACCCGCAGCTTGGCGTCCAGGTTGGACAGCGGCTCGTCCATGCAGATGATGGCGGGGCCGGTCACCAAGGCGCGGGCAATGGCAACGCGCTGCTGCTGGCCGCCGGAAAGCTGGCTCACTGCTTTCTGCAATTGCTCGTCGCTCAGGTCCACTTTTTTCGCGATGTCCCGCACCTTTGTGTCGATTTCATTCTTTTTCAGCTTCTTGATTTTGAGGCCGAAGGCGATGTTGTCATATACCGTCATGGTGGGGAACAGGGCGTAGCTCTGGAACACGATGCCGATATTGCGTTTCTCAATGGGCACGTGGGTAATGTCCTGGCCGTTCACGTTCACCGTGCCGCTCACCGGTTCAATGAACCCGGTGATGGTGCGCAGGGTGGTGGTTTTTCCGCAGCCGGAAGGCCCCAGGAAGGTGAAAAACTCACCCTGCTTCACGTCCACATTGATGTTGTGCAGCGCTTCAAAGTCGCCGAATTTTACCACGATGTTTTCAAGCTCAATCATATTGGCGGATGGATCAGCCATGTACGGTCACTCCTTAAGCAGATGAGTATACGGGCAAAGCCGTGGCGCGTCCAGCCGGGCCGCGAATGCGAGGACGGCTGGCATCGGAAAGAAGAGATGAGCGCACGTGCGGAGCCGTGGCGCGTCCAGCCGGGCCGCGAATGCGAGGACGGCTGGCATCGGAAAAAAAGGATGGCGCGCCTGATGAGGTCAGGCGCGCCGGATGAGCTTACGATTGTATTATTGAGCGGCCTGCGTCAGAACGGCCCAATCCAGGGTGTCCCAGGCGGGTTCTGCGGGGGCGGCGCTGTTGTCTGCCCAGTAGAAGCCCAGGTTGGTCATGATATTGGTCCATTCCTTGGTGTGGGCGCCAACATATTCCGCATAGGTCAAATCAGTGCCTTCCACCTTGTTCAGGGCGAAGTTTTTGATTGTGTAGATGGCGGGGGTCTCATCGTAGATCGCGGCGGCAGCGGCAGCGTTGCAGGGATAGCTGTCAAATTCGTCTGCCCAGGCAGCCTGCACTTCGGCGGAGCCGAACCATTCGGCGAAGGCTTTCACGATTTCGGTCTGCTCGGCGGTACGGTCAGCGCGGTCGATCACGCCCAGGTATTCGGCAATGTAGTAGGTGCCGTCCGCAATGTCCACCAGCGCCCAGTTTTCGGGCTCAAGCACGCCCTTCAGGGGATGCTGGGAATTGTCGGCGGCAGAGTCGATCTTGCCAAACAGGGAGGAGGAATAGAAGGTGCCGATCTGCACGTCGCCGCGGTTCAGGGGATCAAAGCCGTAGCTGTCGCCGGTGAACACGCCGTTCTGGCAGTACTGCCACAGGGTCTTCCAGCCTTCCACGGAAATGCCGCCGGCAGGGGAGGCGGGATCGGTGAAGGCGTAGAGCATGGCGCTGTTGATGTTGGCATTGGTGGTGCCGCCCACTTTGCCCTGGCGGTACCAGGTATAGCCGCTGTTCACGATGTCAGCCCAGTGGTCGAAATGCAGTTCGTTGCCGTTGGTGCCGAATTCGTCGTTGCGGTACAGCATCAGCACGTTCTGGATCACCAGGCCGTAGGCTTTGCCGTCATATTTAAAATCGCCGACCTCATCCGCCCAGGTGGGGGTCCAATCCGCGATTTTCAGGTTTTCATAGGTGCCGCCGATGACCTGGCCCCAGCGGGTTTCATTCAGGCCGAACAGGATGTCGCCGTCCTTGTTCTCATTGGCGGCCTGCACGGCGGCAGTGTCGCCGGAGATGACGGAGTTGTCGTCAATGGAAATGGAGAAGCCCGCTTCCTTGGCGGCGTTGATCAGCCAATTGACGCGCTCGGTGGAGTTGGAGTTGGAATAGATGCGGATGGTGTAATCCTCGGCAGAAGCGAAGGAGCACAGAGAAAGCACCATCACCGCAGCCAGCAGGAGCGCAAAGAGTTTTTTCATGAGAACAGCTTCCTTTCTATTTTGTTGGTTCCGGGCGGTTTTTCGCCTTTTGTTCTGCTTATTATACTCCCGCCTGCACATTCGGTCAAGAGAAAACAGGCAGAATATACAAAAATATTTACGGTATTTGTGTATTGCGGCGGACGGTCAGCGGGGATCATTCAGCCTTGGGCTTCCGGGCGCGGGGCTTCTTTGTCGGCGCTTCGGAGGCAGGCGCGGCTTTTTCTTTCTTTGCCGGTGCTTTTTTCACAGGCTTCTTTTCGGCCTTGGGCGCTTCGGCGGCTTCATCCTTTGCTTTTTTTGCCCGAGGCTTTTTAGCGGGTGCTTCAGCGGGCTTTTCTTCCGCCTTGGCCTTTTTCGCCCGGGGCTTCCCGGCGGGGGCTTCCGCAGCTTTTTCTTCTTCCTTGGGAGCCGGGGGATTCAGCATATCCTTATACAGGGACAAATACATTTCAGCCGAATGGCTCCAGGAATAATCGCCGGTCATGGCGCGAGTCTGGAGCAGCTTCCAGATTTGGGGCTGCTGCTTGTAATAGAAGATGGCCCGGCGGATGACGTAGAGCATATCATGGGCGTTATAGTTGAAGAAGGTAAAGCCGTTGCCCGCGCCGTTCTGCTCGTTATAGGAGAGCACGGTGTCACGCAGGCCGCCGGTCTCACGCACGATGGGCAGCGTGCCGTACCGCAGGGAAATCATCTGGCTCAGGCCGCAGGGCTCGAACTGGGAAGGCATGAGGAACATATCCGCGCCGGCGTAAATGCGGTGGGCCAGGTTCATGTCCATCTTGAACCGGGCGGCCACCCGGCCGGGATACTGTTGCTCGGCCCAGCTGAACAGGTTCACGTATTTCGCGTCGCCCATGCCCAGCACCACCAGCTGCACGTCCTCTTCCATGATTTCGGCGATCACGCGGTCCACCAGATCCAGGCCCTTCTGATTGCTTAGCCGGCTGATGATCGCTATGATGGGGGTATCGGGCTTCACGTCCAGCCCCAGCTCTTCCTGCAGGGCGCGTTTGCATTCCGCCTTGCCGCTCAGGTCCTCCACCGTGAATTTCGCGGCGATCAGCGGATCGGCGGCTGGGTTGTACTCGTCTACATCGATGCCGTTGAGCACGCCGGAAAGATGCGCTTTCTTGGCCCGGAGCAGGCCGTCCATGCGTTCGCCGTAGTAAGCGGTCTGGATTTCCTCGGCATAGGAGGGGGACACCGTGGTGATCTCATCGGAATACACCAGGCCGGCCTTCATAAAGTTGGCGCAGCTGTAGCATTCCAGTTTGTCGTTGGTGAAGTATTCGTCCTCAATGCCCAGGATGTCCTGCACGTCGCCGATGGAGAAAATGCCCTGGTACTGCAGGTTGTGGATGGTGAAGACCGTGCGGATCTTTTTGTAGAATTCCAGGTCGCCATACTGGATGCGCAGCAGGGCGGGGATCATGCCGCTCTGCCAGTCGTGGGCATGCAGGATATCGGGCTGGAAGTTAAGCAGCGTCAGGGAATTGAGCACGGCCCGGCAGAAGAAGCCGAAGCGTTCATGCTCGTCGCCGCCCATCCCGTAAATGTAGCTGCGGCCAAAATAGTACTTATTGTCGATGAAGTAATAGGTCACGCCGTCCTTCACCAGGGATTCGATGCCGCAGTACTGCTTGCGCCAGCCAAGCTCCACCTCAAAATCCAGCTCGTGCTTCATTTCGTTCACGTAATGCTCGGGGATGGCGCTGTACAGGGGCAAAATGACGCGCACGTCGTTGCCTTTCGCGGCAAGCACGGGGGCCAGCGCGCCGACCACGTCGGCCAGGCCGCCGGTTTTCACAAAGGGTACGCATTCCGAAGCGGTAAACAGGATATTCAAATGGCATTCCTCCTATCAAGCAGAAAGCGGGCGGACGCATGCCGCCATCCGCCCGCTTTCGTATACGGATGAGTGGAATCACTTCACCCTGATATCACACCGTAAAGTTTTTCGCCACCACGATGGGATAGGTTTCCGTGGCCAGCAGGCGGCCCTTGGGCTGCACGGTGGCCTGTTTGTCCATGATCACGTATTGCAGCTCTGCGTCTTCCAGCACCTTGCTGTCCTGCATGATGATGCAGTTGCGCACAACGGCGCCCTTGGCGATATGCACGCCGCGGAACAGGATGCAGTTTTCCACGGTGCCTTCGATTTTGCAGCCGTCGGCGATAAGGCTGTTCTTCACCTTCGCGCCAGCGCAGTGCTGGGTGGGCATTTCGTCCCGGAGCTTGGTCAGTACGGGGCGGTCGGCGGAGAACAGGTCGTTGCGGGTCTCGCGGTTCAGCAGCTCCATGGAAGCCTTGAAGTAGCTCTGCACGGAATCCAGATACCAGGCGCGGCCGGGATTCTCGAAACCGTGTACCTTCAGGGTACGCTTGGAGATCGCTTCCATCAGCACATCGCGGGTCAGGTGGTGGTAGCCCTGGGACACGGTTTCATCCACCAGGGTGATCAGCAGCTCGCGGCGGATGCAGAAGGCCTCCAGATAGGTATAGGGAAGATGCGGCGTAGAGGGGTCGCTTTCAAGAGCGGAAACCCGCCCGTCCTCTTCCACCTGGAGGTAGCGGCCGGAGCCGTTGCGGCGGGTGCCGGGATCCTTGGAATACATCAGGGTGATATCCGCGCCGGAGGCTTCGTGCGCCGCCACCATGTCGTCAAACCGGGCGTTGAAGAGCATATGCGTATCGGTGGATACGACATAGCGCTCTTTGCTGCGGCGCAGGTAATGCAGATTGGCGTGGATGGCGTCCAGGAAGCCGGCGTACACGCCGACGTTGTTGTTGGTAAAGGGCGGCAGGAACACCAGGCCCGCGCGCTTTCCGTGCAGATCCCATTCCCGGCCGGAGCCCAGGTGATCCATCAGGCTGTTGTAGTTCTTCTGGGTGATGACGCCGATGTTGCGGATACCGCTGTCCACCATGGCGGAGAGGGGAAAGTCGATCAAGCGGTACCGCCCGCAAAGGGGCACGGCGGCTACGGCGCGTTCGCCCGTCAGCTCTTTCAGCTGATTGTCGCGGTCAGCTGTATAAATAATACCCATTATGTTTTTCACGGTCGTATCCTCCTGAATCACTCACCGAATTGTTCGCCGGCCGAAATCCTGCCGTCAGCGGGGACAACCGCGCCGTTGCCGACCACGGCGATGAGCCCCGCGCCTTCACCAACGATGGCGCCCGCGGAAACCACGGCGTCCTCAGCCACGATGGCGCGGCGCACCACGGCGTCCTTTTCGATCCTTGCGCCGGGCATGATCACGCTGTCGATCACCTGCGCGCCTTCCTCAATCACCACGCCGGAGGAAAGGATGGAGTGGAACACCGTGCCGCATACGTCGCAGCCTTCGGTGATCAGGCAGTTCTCCACCTTGGCGGTGTCGGCCACGTACTGGGGGATCATGCCCAGGTTCCGGGCGTAGATCCTGAATTTCTTATCGTGCAAGTCGATTTCGGGATGCTCCTCCAACAGGTCCATGTTGGCTTCCCAGAGGCTTTCGATGGTGCCCACGTCCTTCCAGTAGTCGTTGAAGGAGTAGGCCACCAGCTTCTGGCCCTCCGCCAGCATGGCGGGAATGATGTTCTTGCCAAAGTCGTTCTGGGAATTGGGATTCTGCTCGTCCTCGGTCAGGTACTTGCGCAGCTTTTCCCATGTGAACACATACACGCCCATGGAGGCGTTGTTGGATTTGGCGTGGGCGGGCTTTTCCTCAAACTCTATGATATTATCGTTCGCATCGGTGTTCATGATGCCGAAGCGGTGGGTTTCTTCCCAGGGCACCTGGCGCACGGCGATGGTGGCGTCGGCGCCGTGGCTTTCATGGTGGGCCAGCATGGCGGCGTAATCCATCTTGTAGATATGGTCGCCGGAGAGGATGAGCACATAGTCGGGATCATACTGGTCGATGAAGGACAGGTTCTGGTAGATGGCGTTGGCGGTGCCCTTGTACCATTCGCCGGTCTTGCCGGTCTGGTAGGGAGGCAGCACGAACACGCCGCCGTTAACTAAATCCAGATCCCACGGAGCGCCGCTGGCGATGTAAGCGTTCAGCTCCAGCGGACGGTACTGGGTCAGCACACCCACCACGTCGATTCCGGAGTTGGAGCAGTTGGACAGGGGAAAGTCAATGATCCGGTACTTGCCGCCAAAGGGCACGGCTGGCTTGGCCACGTGTTTCGTCAGGATACCCAGCCGGCTGCCTTGTCCTCCGGCCAGCAGCATGGCCACACAGCGTTTTTTGCGAAGCATACGAATCGAGTCCTCCTTATTGATGTATTTTCCTTCTGTACAAAACGATGAGCGTACAGATTCAATCACTCTATCCTATTTTATATGATTTATAGAATTCGTTCAATGGATAAACATTGACCAATTTGTCTATTTGTTTCTTTTTAATCGATATGCTTCGCGCGCCGCCGTCTTAATGCATTCCGCGCAGGCGCGCGCTCTTTTTTGTTTTGTGAAAGGATGCGGGCATATATGAAAAAAATATAAATATTTCAGAAATATGTAGAAATAATGACGAAATTGTTGTATAATGCTTTCGTGCAGGAATGTCGATTTCCCGTTTGTCTGATGGACAGCGGAATTGTTTTTGATTTTGAAAGGAGGCAGGGGAAATGCATATGCCCCCCGATGACCGTCCTCCAATCCGCAGGCGCAAGCGGAGATGGGGCCCCAGGCGGGTCTGGAATCTGTTTGTGATGGCGGTGGGCTATTTCACGATCGCTTACAGCGTGATACGCGGCATCATTTATTTGTTGGTTCTGGCCGAAGAATGGATGTGAAATCATGAAGGATTATAACGACCGGCAGGATCGGCAGCGCACCGGAGCGGGCAGGCGCGCGCTGACCTGGCTGCCCAGGAAGATCGGCCTGGTGATCATGCTGGCGCTGGCCCTGGTGCTGGCGGGTTACTTTTCGCCCTATATCACCGGCTGGCTGAATCAGGTGATTTTCAGGATCGACTACCAGAAAACCGCTACCCAGCTGACCCATGAAATGGAAAAGGTGGGGGAACTGATTGCCGTGCGCCACAGCGATACCGGCATTCTGGAAGGGGATATCAAGGCGAAGCTGATTGGCAGCGTAAGCCACATCACGGTGCCTTACGCTTATGAAATCGGCCTGGGCGTAAAGCTGGAAAACGTGGCGCTGACGCCCAAGGAGACAGGGCTGGTCGTGGCCGTGCCGGACGCGGAGGTGCTCTACGACCGGTTTGAGGTGACCGGCAAAACAGAAAATAAGGATTTTTGGGGACTGGCCACCCAGGACAGATACCAGGCCATGCTGAACGAACAGCAGGCGGCCTGCCGCCAAGCGTATTTGGACGACCCCGCGTATATGGAAGAAGCATGGGAAGCCGCCTGCGAACAAATGAAAACGCTGTTCCTCCAGTGGACGGGGGAAAGCCTGCGGCTGGAATTTGTTCATGCAGGAACCGCGCCCGCAGCATAGGATTGACCCTGACCCGCAAAGCGATCGCATCATCCTTTGCGGTTTTTTTGTGCAAAAGCTGCCATGAGCAGGAAACGTCCGCCTTTCTCCAGGGAAGCGCCTTGATTTCTTGCGTTGATTATGCGAAAATGAATGCAGCAGTCATGTAAACCGGTATATACTATCAGAGGAGGAAACGATATGATCCGCAAAGTAAAAACTGAAAACGGCTGGGTAAAGGGCCTTCCCGCTGCCGATCCCCGCATTACCAGCTACAAGGGCATTCCCTTTGCCGCGCAGCCTGTCGGGGAGAACCGCTGGCGCGCGCCGCAGCCCTGCCCCGACTGGGAAGGCGAACTGGAAGCCTATGCTTTTTCACCCATCCCCATGCAGGCGCCCATCAGCGCCGACCCGAAAAACCTTTATGACCGGGAATGGCACGTGGATCAAGAAATCCCCATGGGGGAGGACTGCCTGACCCTCAATATCTGGGCGCCTGCGGACGGGCGAAGGGATATGCCCGTGTTCGTGTGGTATTTTGGCGGCGGCCTGCAGGTGGGCTATTCCGCTGAGATGGAATTTGACGGCGAACGCATTGCCCGCCGCGGGATCGTGGTGGTCACGGTGAATTACCGGGTGAACGTGTTCGGTTTCCTGTGCCACCCGGAGATTACAAAGGAAGCGCCGGAAGCTCCCGCCAACTTCGGTTTCCTCGACCAGCAGGCGGCCACGCGCTGGGTCAGGCGCAACATCGCGGCTTTCGGAGGGGACCCGGATAACATTACCATCGGCGGCCAGAGCGCCGGCGGCATGAGCGTTTCCGCGCAGATCACCTGCCCCGAAAACAAGGGCCTTATTAGGCGGGCCATTATCCAGAGCGGCGCGTTCGCCCCGCCCTATCCCTTCAACTTCGGCCTGTGCAGCGATTTGAAAACCGCAGAGGAAAGGGGGAAAGCGTTCTTTGACTTCCTGGGCGTCAAAAGCCTTTCCGAAGCCCGCGCCGTCGACGCGGTGACGCTGCGGAATAAGATGCTGGAATGGGAGGGCAAATACGGCTGGGGCAGGACCTTCGGCGAAGCGGTGGACGGCGTGTTCTCCCGCCGGAACAGCCAGCAGTGGTTCCTGGATGAAAACCGCCTGGACATCCCGGTACTGCTGGGCCATACCGGCAATGAGTTTTTCGGCGCGCCCCAGGCGAAGGACGAAGCGGCTTTGGCAGCGTTGGCCAAAGAAGCGTTCCCCGGCAGCGAAGAAACCTTCCTGTCGTTCTTCTCCCATCCCGCGACAGAGGAGAGCATCAAAAAAGAAGGCACCCTCAATTCCATCGAATTCGCCGTGCGTTCCGCGGCGGCATACCAGCAGCGGGCCGGAAAGAAGCTGCCCCTCTATTACTATTGCTTTGATCCGGAAATCCCGGGCTGGGATCACCCCGGCACCTTCCATTCCTGCGATCTGTGGTTCTTCTTTGAAACCCTGGCCAAGTGCTGGCGTCCCTTCAAGGGCAAGCATTATGACCTGGCCCGGCAGATGTGCGATTACTGGTGCAATTTCATCAGAACCGGCGACCCCAACGGCGCGGACTCCCAGGGGGAAACGCTGCCCGCCTGGCCCGTGTATGACCCGGAGAATCCGATCCGCATGTTTTTCGGCGAAACCTCCGCCGCCCAGTTCTGCCCGGAAACGCCGCTGCAAAAATTCCTGGTGGAAAAATATCTGGAAAGGGAAAAGTAAAAATGAAAAAACAGGCGTTCAATCCGTATCTGCCGTCCTGGGAATACATCCCGGACGGGGAACCTTATGTGTTTGGGGATCGGGTGTATGTGTACGGCTCCCATGACTTCTTCAACGGCTGCGTATTCTGCATGGGGGATTACATGGGCTGGTCAGCCCCGGTGAACGACCTCTCGGACTGGCGATGCGAGGGCGTGATCTTTCCCCGGAACGGCGATCCCTGCAACGCGGACGGAAAAATGTGCCTCTACGCCCCGGACGTGACCCGGGGCCCGGATGGACGGTACTACCTCTATTATGTCTATGATAAGGTGGGTTTCGTGTCGGTAGCCGTCTGCGATTCCCCTGCGGGCCGGTATGAATTCCTGGGCTACGTGCATTATAAAGACGGCACGCGCCTGGGCGACAGGCCCGGGGACGAGCCCCAGTTCGACCCCGGTGTGCTGACGGAAGGAGACAGGACATATCTTTATACCGGCTTCGCGGGCCACGGCGACAAAACCCGCCACGGGGCCATGTGCACCGTGCTGGGGCCGGATATGGTGACGATTGAAGAAGCACCGGTTTTTGTGGCCCCCGGCGACCAGTACGCGGAGGGGACAGGCTTTGCGGGGCATGCTTTCTTTGAGGCGTCCTCCATCCGCAAGCGGGGCGATACCTATTATTTCGTCTATTCCTCTGAAGTGATGCACGAGCTGTGCTACGCCACGTCCAAGGATCCCCGCGGCCCCTTCGTTTACGGCGGTGTGATCGTGAGCAACATCGACCTGGGCATCGATACCTACAAGCCTGCCGATCGGCCGGCAGCCATCGGCGGCAACAACCATGGCAGCATCGTGGAAATCCATGGGCAATGGTATATCTTCTATCACCGCCAGACCAACGCTTCCTGGTTCAGCCGCCAGGGCTGCGCTGAGCCCATCTTCTTTGACGGGGAAGGAAAAATCAGGCAGGCGGAAATCACCTCCTGCGGCCTGAACGGCGGCCCATTGAAGGGCGAGGGAGAGTATCCCGCCTACATCGCCTGCCACCTGTATGACGAAAAGAAGCTGGATCTGTATTCCGGCGATCCCGCTCTGCCCAAGGTGACCCAGGAAGGCGGGGACGGCGACAAACGGCCCGCTTATATCGCCGGCATCCATGAAGGCGTGACCATCGGCTTCAAGTATTTTGACTGCCGGAATGTGCGCAGAATATCCGTCACCTGCCGCGCTTATGCGCATGGGCGGTTTGAAGTGCGCAATGCGTATGAAGGCCCTGTTTTGGCACAAATCCCCATCAACAGCTCCAATGTGTGGGAAAAGTACACTGCTGAACTGACCTTCCCGGACGGGAAACAGGCGCTGTATCTGACCTACCGCGGCCCCGGCAATCCTCATCTGGGCTGGATCGGGTTCGAAAAATAAAACTATTCTTCTTCAAAAAATTAGGGAGTGTTCACACTACCCGGAAAGAGCTGATTCTGAGATGGTTTTTCGTCAGGCAAGGCGCATTTCCGCAGGAATACTGACGGTATTTCAAGGAAATGCAATGCAGCATGACGGAAAATCAGCCAGAATTCAGCCTTTGAGCGGTAGTGTGAACACTCCCTAACAAGGAAAACGCAGTCCTTCCACGGGTCGTGGCGATTACATCGCCCCGGTAAGCTGCGGCAGCCAGAGGCTGATGGCGGGGATGAAGGAAATGAGCAGCAGGGTAATGATCATGCAGATATAGAAGGGCAGCGTGGCCTTGACCACCTTTTCCATAGGCCGCTTCGCCACAGCGGAGCCGATGAAGAGCACCGCGCCGACGGGCGGGGTGAGCAGGCCGATGCCGCAGTTGAGCACCATCATGATGCCAAACTGAATGGGATGCAGGCCCACGCTCTGGGCTACGGGCAGCAGGATGGGCGTGGCGATCAGGATGATGGGCGCCATGTCCATGATCATGCCCAGCAGCAGCAGGATCAGGTTCAGCAGCAGGATAATCACCACCGGGTTGCTGGAAATGCTGGTGATGAAGGAGGCGGCCTTGGCGGGTACGTGCAGCAGCGTCAGGCAGTTGCCGAAGGCGGCGCTCATGGCGATAAGGATCAGCACGATGGCCAGGGTCTCGATGCAGTTGTCCAGCGCTTTCCAGACGCCCTTCCAGTTCATGCCTTTATAGATGAACACGGACACGATCAGGGAATAAATAACCGCGATAGCGGCGGATTCCGTGGCAGTGAACACGCCGCCCACCACGCCGACCACCACGACCAGCACGGCGGCCAGGGCCCAGAAGGAGGTGAGCAATTGCTTTCCGAAGGTTTTCAGGGAGAAACGCTCGCCTTTAGGATAGTTGTGCTTCACACTCAGGATATAGGAGCCCACCATCAGGGAGATGGCCAGCAGCGCGCCTGGCAGGTAACCCGCCATGAACAGCGCGCCCACGCTGACGCCGCCCGCGGTGGTGGCGTAAATGACCATGTTGTGGCTGGGCGGCACCAGCAGGCCCTCGCAGGAGGACGTGATGGTGACGGCGGTGGAAAAGTCCGCGTCGTATCCCTCGTCCACCATCATGGGAATCAGAATGGAGCCCAGGGAAGCGGTGTCCGCGGCGGCGGAACCGGAAATGCCGCCGAAGAAATAGGAGGCGACGATGTTCACCATGGCCAGGCCGCCGCGCATCCAGCCCACCAGGGAGTTGGCCAGGGCGATGAGCTTATCCGATATGCCGCCTGACCCCATGAGCACACCCATGGTGATGAAGAAGGGCACGGCCATGAGCGAAAAGCTCCACACGCCCTTAACCATCTGCTGGGGCAAAGACACCAGGTTCTGGCCCATGGAGATCATACAGAAAACAGTGGACAGGCCCACGGCGTAGGCGATGGGGAAGCGGAGCAGGATCATCACGAAGAAGCTGCCCAGCAGGATGATTGTGGATAAGGTTTCTGCATCCATGCTTTATGCCACCTCCTCTTTCTGATCCGGAATGAAGAACGCCTCGATGTGCAGGAACACCTGCTCCAGCTCGAAAATGATCATGCTCACGCCAGCGACGGGAATGGGCAGGTACTGCCAGAATTTGCTCAGCGTGGGGATGGAAGCGTACTTGCCGCGCAGGCTCAGGGGAGAATTGCAGAACCGGATGCCGTAAATCACCAGGAACACGCCCAGCACCATCACCGCGATATCCGCCAGCAGGTCGGACACCATCAGCGCTTTCTTCGGCAGATACCGGTCGAAGGCCGTCATGCGGATGTGGGCGCGCTTGCGGATCGCCAGCGTGGCGGACAGCACCGCCATGTACGCCATCAGCGTCAGCACGATTTCCTCGCTCCAGTGCGGGTCGGAAATGAACGGGATGTAGCGCCCGGCCACCGACCAGGACGTGATCAGGATGTCGCCGATCAGAAGCAGCTTGCAGATGAACAGCAAAATCTTGTATGTCCAGTCATACAAGGGCTTCAGCTTTTCGATTGCCCGGAAAAAGGCAGGCATACGAAAACCCCTTTCTTCATGAAAGATTTGTGGGGGGAAACCGCTCTTTGGAGGCCAAAGAGCGGTTTCCCCCCACACCCCCTTTCGAGAAAGCCGAAAGGGAAGGCTTTAGCTCTACTGGCTTTTGTTTAACGGCGATAGTCAGAAAACAAGGCGCAGGGGACAACCCCCGCGCCCCGATTGGCTTTGCTTTTATTGGTCGTTTGGAATTATTGCATGTCCACCAGCTTCTGATACAGGTCAGCCAGCGCGGCGGTGTTGGCCTTGATGGTTTCCTGGCAGGCTTCCACCCAGGGAGCCTTGTCTTCCACTTCGACCACCTTCACGCCAGCGGCGGCCAGGGCTTCATAAGTAGAGGCTTCGATCTTGGCGACGCTCTCACGGCACACCTGGGAAGCGGCCTTCGCGCCTTCCATGATCCAGCCCTGCTGTTCTTCGCTCAACTTATTCCAGGCGTTGTCGGTGATGATGATCTGCAGAGCGCCCAGGGTGTGGCCGTCCAGCAAAACATTGGGAGCCACTTCGTTGAAGGCGTTGCTCTTATAGTTGGCGATGGGCTGTTCAGCGCCGTCCACCACGCCGGTGTTCAGGGCGGAGTACAGCTCGGTGAAGGCCACGGTGGTGGCGGCGGCGCCCAGGTTGCTGACCATGCCGGTCATTACGGGGTCAGAGGAAACACGGATCTTGAGGCCCTTCAGGTCTTCCAGGCCATTCACTTCGTTCTTGAAGAAGAAATGACGGAAGCCTTCTTCACCGTAGCACAGGCCGCGGAGGGGCAGGCCGATTTCCTGGGGCTCCAGCAGGAAGTCCTGGGCCAGGTCGCTGGCCGCGAAGTTCCAGAAGTGTTCTTCATTCACGAAGGTGTAGGGGATGGACAGCAGCTTCGCCTTGTCGCAGCCGTACTGGGTCAGAGCGAAAGCGGAGATACGGGAAATATCAGTGATATTGCCGCCGCCCAGCAGGTTGTCCAGGATCTGGTCTTCGCTGCCCAGCACGCCGCCGGCCTGGATGTCAATAATGATCTGTCCGCCGGACACTTCTTCCACCTTGGCCTTGAAAGCTTTCGCCATTTCGCCCACGATGGTGCCGTCCAGGGGGTTCACTTCGGCATAGGTCAGGGTGATGGGCTCGGCCAGCGCGGAAGCGCAGCTCAGCACCATGGCCAGTACGAGTACCAAACCAAGCAGTTTCTTCATTTGGGATTTCCTCCTAACAGTTTTTCCGGGATGATTTTCATGAATCACCCGTGTTTTGTCAGAATTATACCACATCATGCCCGGAAATGCAATCACGGATTTGGAAAATTGGCGCTGATTCCGTCCCTTTGCGCCAGAGCTTTGGCTCATTTTGAAAAAAGGATTCTTGTCAAACAGGATTCCGTTTGATAGAATAAACGCGGAAAGAGGAGGCGGGTTTCATGGCGCAGGCCCAAGACATTACCGTTCCGGTGAAGCTGGATGAAAAAACCTTCAAGCGGTTCGCCCGCTTTGATATGCTGCGCCTGCGGAAGCGCTGGGTTCGGCCGGCGGTGTTCGCGGTCATCCTGACGGCGTTCGCTGCTGCGGCCCTGCTTTCCGGAAAGAAGGAGGCGGGGATGATCGCGTCCGTGCTGCTGGTGATCGGCCTGGGGCTGCCCATCGTGTATATCGGCTCATTCCTGTCCCAGGTGAATATGCAGGCCCTGGGCCAGCGCCTGGGCAAAGAGGGGCGCCGGGTGTACGACATCCGGCTGAAAGACGATGAAATCATTGTGGTGAACCGTCGGAATACGGACGAGCGCGTCACACTGCCCTGGCAGGAAGTGAAGCAGGTATATTGGGCGAAAGGCTGCATTTACCTGTACGTCCATACCGCCCGCGCGTTCCTCATCCCGGACGGCCAGGCCAGCGTTCCGCCCGACAGCGTGTGGACCTTCATTACCGCCCATATGGAATCGGGGAAATGTAAAAAACTGTGTTAAAACCAGACAAATGAATCATAGGAGGTAACTCGGCCATGAAAGGAAAAGTCGCGATCCATGACGAACAAAACCTGACCGATCTGGGCGGAGGGGTCACCCGGCGCGTCTTGGCCTACATTGAAAGTATGATGACCGTTGAGGTTTCCTTTGAATCCGGCGCGGTAGGGGCTGTGCACACCCATCCCCACACCCAATGCAGCTACGTGCTGTCCGGAAAATTCAGCTACTCCGTGGAGGATGAACGCGTTGAACTGAATCCCGGGGATTCCATCGTGGTGCCCTCCGGCTTGCCGCACGGTACGGTTTGCCTGGAAAAAGGCGTCCTTCTGGATATTTTCACGCCCATGCGCGCTGATTTTTTGAAAAACTGATTTACAAGAAATTGAAAGGATCGGCTGTTACACCGATCCTTTTATCCCAAATAGTCGTTATGCAGCCGCCATCAGAAACGGCCGCCGCGGCCGCCGGGGCCACCGCCCATCGGGCCATGTCCGAAGGGGCCGCCCATGCCATGTCCACCCATCGGGCCAAAGGGGCCAGGGCCAAACCCATGATGGAACGGAGGACGACGGCGATACCCTCCCCCCATAAAGAAGGGGAAGCCGCCGAAGAGTCCGCCACCGAACAGTCCCCGCCCCATAAAAAGCCCACCGCGGCGGAACAGGAAGGAAAGAACCAGGACAATCATGATGAAGGTCAGCATTGCAACGCCCTCCTTTCTTTTCAAGTGGTTGCTTTTACAGGCGCTTGCTGAATCGGAAGGGATTTGTTTTCCCTTTCGATGGGAATAGTATACCAGACCGCGCTGATATTTGAAAGTCAGCGAAACGACAATTGAGTCAGAAGGGATGACAATTCAGCGGCAGAAAAAGCCGTGGACAAGCAGCCTTCCCCTATGCTATGATACCAGTAATAATGTAGGTAAGGCAATAAAACATTGAACACATCTGTAATAATTGCACGAAAGCACATCCATATTTGGGTTTTCTCCGTTTCGATCCCCTGGCTGCAATATTCTTCCATTATGCCTCCCGGGGCCGCCGTGACCTGAAACAAATATTTGACAGTTCCCTCGCCAAGGCGCGCCCGCAAAACGCCGTAACTTTCGTTGACAATCAAGACACCCAGTACGGCCAGGGCCTGCAATCCTTTATCGAAGATTGGTTTGGCTGATCAGGTTTCCAAGGTTATCGCTAAAGCAGGAATGTATTTTGTAGGCAGTTTTTCAGGCAATGGAACGGTTAATACGCCAAACTGGTGGATAAACGGCAATTCACCAGCCCCCAAAAGCCGCACGGAACGGATGCTTTCCCCTTCATTGAAGGAACGCAGTATGGTTACTGTACCGCCTTTGGCACCCATTAAGAAGGCATATACCGTATGATCCCTGCATACATAGCGGATGTCATTATCCTTCCATGTGGCGGCATCCTCACGGTAATCCTTGAAATCCAGCACGGTATCGCCCTCACCGACTGTTCTCCAGGGGCGGGAAGCATACAGCGCTTCTCCGTGGATTGCATACCACGCTGCCATCTCATCCAGGATATATTCCGCCTCCCGGTCAATGGAGCCATCCGGCCGCTGCAGAATATTCAGCAGCACGCACCCGTTTTTCGCCACCACATCAACAAGCAGATCAATGATTTCCCGGGGCGTTTTATAGGGAGCCTTGGCATCGTAAAACCAGCCGCCGATGCAGGTGTCCGTCTGCCAGGGATAAGGGCTGGCTTTGGGCAGCAGGCTGCGCTCCATATCCAGCACGCCTACCCGGTACACATCCTGATACCGGCATTTTTGGGTATACACAGCCCGGTTTTCTCCGTGCTTTTGGATGGATTGATTGTAGAAATAAGCCACCACTTCCAGCCCTTCCCTGTACCGGTCATCCAGCACATACGGCAAATCATCCTCCAGCCATTGGCCGTTGAAGGGCAATGCGCCGTCCGTATATAACAGCGCAGGGGCGTATTTGTCGATGAGCTCGGCCATACAGGCTTTCCAGTACTGATGGAATTGTTTGTTGGGCGTATACCACGGCGGGAATTCTTCGATATGTTCCCCGGCGTGCTCGTAATTATCATAATAAAAATCCCGCCAGGCAGGATCGTTGCCGTCATACGGAATCCCTTGGTAAGGGCCGGTTTTATCGCAGCCTTTATTCACCCGCCACCAGCTGAAGGAAGCGCCCAAATGCTCGCTGACGCCAAAGGGCAGACCGTGTTTCTCCGCCGCTGCTTTCCACAGGCCCACGATATCCTTCTTCGGCCCTACCCGCACGCTGTTCATTGGGTTCAGCGCGGAATCGTAGTTGAAGAAATGGTCGTGGTGCATGGCCTGCGCCACTAAATACCGCGCGCCCGCCTTCACGTATTTTTCCATCAATCGTTCCGGATCAAAATTTTCCGCTTTCCAGAGGGAGCATATATCCTTGTAGCCAAATTGGGAGGGGTGCCCATAATGCCGCAGATGGTACAGGTATTGCGGCGTGCCCTGGATATACATATTCCGCGCGTACCAATCCCCGCACATAGGCACGCTTTGGGGCCCCCAATGGCTCCAGATGCCCAGCTTCGCGTCCCGGAACCAGGCGGGATAGGAATGGGATGAAAGGGATTCAAATGTCGGTTCAAAGGGTTTCATGAATTCGCCTCCTTATTCTGAAAAAACGCAGAAAAACCGCAGCCCCGAATTGAGGGGGCTGCGGCAGGCTGAAAGCTTATTTGCTCAGGTCTTCCAGCATCGCGGTACGGGCACGGAACAGCTGTTCCACCTGCAGCACGCCGAACGCAACCACGTCGTCATACCCAAGCCCCTTTGCCTTCAGGAGCATTTCATCCCGCAAGGCATTGAATTCGTCCTCGCTGGCAGCCAGCACCATCTTCCAGCTGTATTCGGTGATGACGGAGCCCACCTGGCTGGCCTTCTGCTGCAGCATGGCGTCCATCTGCAAAGGTTCTTCGGTGGAGAACACCGCCTGGTTGATGGTCTTTACGATCAAACCGTTCTTTACCATGGCCTCAATGCTGGTCAGCGCGCCGTTCATATGCCCGCTCCAGTCGCTGATGACAGCGGGCATTTCCTTGCTCAGCACGCAGGGCCACAGATCGCGGTTCACGGGATAGCCGGTGGAATCGAGGTTAAAGTTGATGCTGGGATAGGTATAGAAGCCCTTGTTGGAGCCCTCATAGAAGGTGCCGCCGCCCAGTTCCTCGGGCATTTCGGTCATTTGGTCGCTATAGCAGGCCCAGCCCAGCTCGGTCAGCACGGGCGCGCCGGTCTCGTCATAGGTCCAGGTGCCGTCCTTGGGGCCGTTGTAGCTTTCCATCAGGCCCTCGTCGGAGAACATCCAGTCGATGATTTTGAGCAGGCGTTCCGGCTGTTCGCACTTGGCGCCGATGGACACGGTGCGGCCATAGCCATAGGGTTTGCCTGTGTAGCCGTAGTTGCACTGAGTGGTGAAGGGCAGCAGGGTCATGGCCTTGCCTTCCGAAAGGCGCTCAGCGGTGTTGAAGTTGGATTTGATGGGATTGAACCAGTTGTACAGCACCCGGCCCGTCTGCTCCTTGGTGGTCACTTCGGAATAGGTCTGGGTGATGGAGTCGGGGTCCAGCAGCCCCAGCTGGTTCAGATCATAATAGAATTTCAGGGTCTTGATGTACAGGCTGTCGTCGTCCAGCAGGGTGATGTAGGAATCCTCGGTGGCGTGGGGGCAGACGTAGTTGAAGCTGTCGCCGTAGCCGAAGATGGCGTAGAAAGCGGTGCCGGCCATCATGTTGCCGCCGTCCCAATCCTTCCAAAGGCTCATGGCGTAAACCGGCTCGCCGTCCGCGTTGACGGGTTCCAGATCGTGCATCTGCTTGAGTACCTCAATCAGCCCGTCCAGATCCTTGATTTCCGGATAACCCAGCTTGGCGTACAGATCCCACCGGCCATAGGGGCCCCACCAGGAATCGGTGCCGCCGTCGATCTGCAAATCGTTGGTGGTGGGCACGGCATCCTGGCCGATGGCGAAAATCTTTTCACCGCCGCCAAACTGGATGCGGGCCTTTTCCAGCAGCAGAGGATAATTGTTGGTGATGTTCGGCGCGTATTCTTCCATCAGGGGAGCGAGATCCAGGATCAGGCCCGCTTCAATGGCGGTAGCCAGATGCTCCTGGCCGTTGTTTTCCGCCAGGAAGATCAGATCGCCCAGGTTGCCGGAGATCAGCTGGGTGGCAAAGCGGTCGCTGCCGCCTTCTGAGCTGGTGATGATGTTGAAGCCCACGTTGAATTTGTCCTTGAGCAGTTTGGCGAACCAGCCGGTCTGCAAACCGGAATAGTTGGCCAGTTCCGAATAGATCTGGATTTCCCAGTAGGGTTCTTCTTCCGCAAGGGCGGAAACGGGGCCGGCGATGCCTGCGATGAGCAGGACCGTCATCAGGATGGAGAGCAGCTTTTTCATGGTATCCTTCCTTTCTTTTTTGTATTGCAAGGTGAATCACGTCACCGCATTACCCTTTGACCGCGCCGATCATGATGCCGCCCACAAAATACCGCTGGAAGAAGGGGTACACCAGCAGGATCGGCGCTACCACGATCATCGTTACCGTCATGCGGACGGAGGTGGGGGTCTGCACCACAGCCAAATTGATATTCATATTGCCCCCGGTGTTTTTCAGCACCGTCGCCAATGCGTTGGATTCGTTGATGTAGCGGTACAGCAGGAATTGCAGGGTGTACAGGTTCCGGTCCGTCATCAGGAACAGGGTATCCTGAAAGGAGTTCCATTGCCCCACTGCCGTAAACACGGTAACGGTAGCCAGAATGGGCATGCACAGGGGCATGATGATCCGGGTAAACCGCACCCAGTACCCCGCGGAATCGATCTGCGCGCTTTCTTCCAGGGCGGCGGGGATGGACTCTACATAGGTTTTCACCAGAATGATATTAAAAGGCGATACCATCCCGGGAATAATATAGGCCAGGAAATTGTTGGTCAGTTTCAGATTCATCATCAGGATATACCAGGGGATGATGCCAGCGTTAAAGTACATAGTAGCCACGATGAAGCGATAGCAGATTTTTCTGTGCCATAGCTTTTCTTTTGTGACCAGGTAGCCCACGAAAGCCGAGGCGAACACGGACAGGACTGAGCCCAGCACTGTGCGGGCCACCGAAATCAGCGTAGCCTGGCCCAGCCCCTGGATCTTCATCACCTGGGTGTAATTGCTGAAATGAACGCCCATGGGATAAAACAGCACCTGGCCCCGGGCGGTGAGGGTGTTATCGGAAATGGTGTTGATAAAAATATAGTAAAAAGGATAGACGCACAGCAGAGTAAAAATGCCGAAGAACAGGTAATTGCACACGTCGAAGATCCGGGAGGCCGGGCTGGTATGGAATCCATTTTTCCCGGACGATGGGAGCACGGCTTTTTTCGCGTTCATGGTTTTTCCCCCTTTCCGCTTAGAAAATCGACGAGCCGCGGATCAGTTTGGCCGCGCCGTTGGCAATCAGGAGCAGTGTCAGGCTGACCAGGGATTTCAGCATGGAAACGGCTGTGCCGAAGGAAAAATTCCCGCCCGCGATGGAAATGTTGTACACATACAGATCCAGCACTTCGATGCGGGATTTGTTCAAGGCGTTCTGGAACACGTAATACTGATCCATGCCGTTGTTGATCAGATTGGCGATGGACATGACCAGCAGCACCAGGAACGTGGGCGATATGCCGGGCAGGGTGATATGCAGCACCTGCTGAAAGCGATTGGCGCCATCCACCTTCGCCGCTTCATACAGTTCCTGGTCAATGCCCGCGATGGCGGCCAGGTACAGAATGCTGCTCCATCCCAGGGATTTCCAGGCGCTCCAGAGCGTCATGGTAAGCCATACGTTGCTGGAGGAAGCCAGCACGTTGCTGGGGGCGGAGATCCAGCCCAAATGCATCAGCACCTGATTCACAAAGCCGTTATTTACGTTAAACATCGCAAAAGCTACGGCGTATACCAGTACCCAGGAAATGAAATTGGGCAGGGTGGTAAGCACCTGTACGCATTTGCGGTAGCGTTTGCGGTGGATTTCGTTGAGCAGGATGGCAAAGATGGGGGCAAAGCAGTTGAGCAGCAGCCCCAGCCCGGAAATGGCCAGGGTATTCACCATGACGCGGGTGATCTCCGCCACCTGAAAGCTGTTGGAGAAAATGGATTCAAACCAGTACAGCCCCACATACGGGCTTTTATCCAGACTGAAGCCGGGCCGGTAGGAATAAAAGGCGTACCGCCAGCCGTACAGGGGCAGATAAGAAAAAATCAGCACCAGGATCAGAAAAGGAAGCAGCATAAAGAACAACTGGTATTTTTCCGGCAGCCCGCTTTTCCCGATTCGCCTGAACGCATTCTTTCTTTCCATCGCTCATTCACCTTTTCCTGTTTGTCCGTGACCAGTATAGCACGGAACGGATTTTCGGTCGATGAACATACATTTGCGATCCGATGCTCAATTCTTTGATCCTGCCGGTAAATTCCCCTTTGCACAAGCCAGTGTATATGCTATAATCGAACAAGAACAGTGCCGGAGGCGAAACGAAGCCATGAAAACGAAGCGACGGCCCAGCGGAAGCATCCGCACCCGGGCAATCGTCACACAGGTGATTTTGATCGTCATCCCAGTCATTTTGTGCACATATTTTCTTTTTCAGCAAATCGCCTCGGACTCCGCTGTAAACAGTGCGAAAGTGACGTATCAATATGACCGATATATCGCCGATTCCCTGGATACAGCCTGCCGCCAGATGGAATCCATGGCGAACACGATCGCTGGGAACCGGCTTGTGCGCGAATACGTCGCCATGGAAGAAAGTGAAGCGCGGGATCAAATGTTTCACGACAGCGTCGAGGGATTGCTTAAATATTCTTACAATCGATATCTGCCCACGCATCATGTTGAAGTGATTCCGGGAGCTTCGCTGGAGGATGTGCAGATCGCTTCCGGCACGCTGCGTTATTTCAGAAGCGCGTTTAGGATGTGGACGTTCGACCTGAGCGAAGGGATCCCCGACTGCTGCTTTTATTACCAGTTTCAGGGGGACGACGGCAATCCGAGCCTGTTGGTATTCAAGCCCACATCCACCATGCTCACCGAGACTGCGGACCGCATCGCCTCGATTAACAAACAAAGCTGCGCGCTGCTGGGCAGCGACGGAAAGCTGCTGTATATGCAGGAAACAGGGAATCAGGAAATCAGGAAAATCCTTGACAGCCCCAGTCCTGACATTACGGAAGGCTATCGTATTTTGAACGCGCGGGGAATCTACTACTGCATCCGCTGTGAGGCGCTTCCTGTTATGTTTGTTTCTGTACAGCCCATGTCCAGCGTGTTTATTTCATCGGATCGGATTCTGCCGGCGCTGCTTGGCAGCCTGGTTCTCATCGTGTTTTGCAGCGTCGTTTCCTATCGCGTTTTTTTCAACGGCATTACCAAGCGGATCATCAGCCTTTCCGATGCCTGCGAATCGCTGACCATCGACCGGATCGGCATCACCGATCCACTCAGCGCCGTCCGTTCAGAGCCCCTCCCCGCTGTCCCGGCTGCGGGCAATGATGAAATTGGGATGCTGGCCAATTCCATCAACGATATGATCCGGCGGATATCCGAGCTTTCCGCGCTCAATGCCCAGGCGGTGCGCACCTCCCAGCGCACAGCCTATGATATGCTGGCCGCCCAGATCCATCCGCATTTCATCTATAACACCCTGGAAAACCTGCGCATGATGGCGGAGATCAATGACGATCCCCAGGTAGCGGATCAATTGTACGCCCTGGGCCGGATGCTGCGCCTGAGCATCAGCGACGCTTCCTCTACCGGAGAGGTGAGCATGGAGATCGAACACGCGGAGATGTACCTGCAATTGCAGAAGCTGCGTTTGAACAATCAATTGCAGTACGAAATTGCGGAAATCGACGACGATATCCTGCGGGTCAAATGTCCCCGTTTCCTTTTGCAGCCGCTGGTGGAAAACGCGTTAAAGCACGGGTTTCAGAAAAAAACAACGCCTGGCCATATCTGGATCACGGCCGGGCGGTATGGGAAAGGGATTTGGCTGAAAGTAAAAAACGACGGGGAAGGGTTCTCCGAGGAAAGGCTTGAGGAAGTCCGCGAAGCGCTGCGCCACAGCCATCCCATTGAAAACACCAGGGGCGGTATCGGGCTGGTGAACGTGAACACGAGGCTCAAAATGTTTTACGGGAATGACGCGGGGCTCACCATCGAATCCGATCAGGAAACAGGCACCGCCTGCACGCTGTGGCTGGTCACGGACGGTTCGTCCACGTATCCCGAAACGTACCGGGCGTAACGCCGGTGTATTTCTTGAACGTAGAAAAGAAGTACCTGGTGGAAGGAAAGCCGCAGGCCTGGCCCACATCCTGGAGGGACAGGCCCGGTTCCTTCAGGATTTTCCGGCATGCCGCGTCAATGCGCAATTGATTCAGGTACTGGACGAATCCCATCCCCGTTTCCTTATGAAACAGGGTGGTAAAATAATTAGGCTGCAAAAATACTTTGTTCGCCATCCCCGCCAGGGTGATGTCCTGCGCGAAGGAAGCTTTCATTTCCTGCACCACTTGCTTTACCTCGGGCGAATTGATAGGTTTTTCCAAGGGCAAGGCGCGCAGACGGCCTATCATTTCCTTTGGCGCGCGGGCGTCCTCCGCCATCTCCTTCGCCAGGCCGCACACCTGCCAGAAAGGGATTTCCCTGCCCGCTGCCCGAATGAACTGATCCAGCGTTTCCACGGGCAAATCACTTCGGTTCATCTGATCCTTAAGAGCCGCATAGATTTCTTCGTCGCTTTGGGCCGCCGTGCGAAATGCTTCGGCCAGATCCAGGGCGTCGTTTTTTTCTTCCTGCTTTCGCTGCTGCCGCGTCCGTTCGATCAGGGAAAACAGTTCTTCTTTGTTGACCGGCTTGATCAGGTAATCGCTGACCCGCAGGCGGATGCTTTCCTGCAAAAGCGGCACGTCGTCCAGCCCCGTTAAGACGGCGTAACAGCGCAGGCCCTTTTCCCGAAATTTCGCAATCAGCTCCAGGCCCGTCATACCGGGCATGCGGATGTCCGTGATCAACAGATCGGGAAGACGATTCTTAAACCTTTCAAAGGCCAGCGATGGGTCGGTATAGGCTTCAATTTCCATTTCCGGATACTTTCTGCCGATGATTTTCTTTAATCCTTCCACAATCAGCATTTCGTCATCCACCAAGGCGATTTTCATAGCGCGCCCTCCCGTTCCTCAAAGAATCGATCCCTGATTATTATACTTTTGAACCTTGTTTTTTTCAACTGGCTGGCTATACTTAACTTGACAGGATGAAAGATACAAGGGGGAAATACGCATGCGGCATCTTCCCGAGCGTTTTCAGTGCGGCATCAACTTAGGGAACAGCTTGGACTGCTTTGAGGAGCAGGGACCCGGAAAGGAAACAAGCTGGAGCAATCCGCCTATCTCCCGGGAGATGATTCATCTGTTCGCTTCTTCTGGTTTTGATATGCTGCGGCTGCCCGTAACCTGGGACCGGCATTTTGATCCGGACACCGGAAATGTGGACGATTCATGGTTGGCGCGTGTAAAGGAAGTGGTGTCCTGGGGTATGGACGAAGGCATGATGGTGATCCTGAATACGCATCATGAGTTTCGCTGGCTCACGCCGGAATTGAGCCGCCTGTACGATATCCTTCCCCAATATCGCAGGCTTTGGCAGCACATTGCCGCCGCTTTTTCCGATTACGGCGACGGGCTGATTTTCCAGGGCGCCAACGAACCCAACCTGATGGGCGGGGAAAACTGCGCCTGGGGCAGCGGCAATCCCAATGTGCGCGCCAGCATCAACGCCATCAACCATACCTTTGTCCGCACTGTCCGGGAAACGGGCGGAAACAACGCACGGCGCTGGCTTTGCATCCCGGGGCTGGCAGCCCGCCCTTTGCCGGACTGCATGAAGGACATGATCATGCCAAAGGACGACCGCCTGATTTATACCATTCACTGTTATTCCCCGGACCGCTTCGTGTTCAGCAGGAAGGATGAAACGGATACGCCGTACCTGGACGAAAGCTGCGTCCTGGAAATACGCGAAATGTTTGAGAATATCAGGCGGTATGCCCTGCCTCACGGCGTGCCTGTGATGATTACCGAATTTGGCGCGGTGGCAAAGAAGTTGCCCGGAACGGACGAATGGAACACCCGGGAAAGAACGGCGTTTGTGGAAGCGTTTCTCTCCTGCGCCAATCAGTTAGATATTCCCTGCCTGTGGTGGGACAATAATTATTTAGGGTCAGGGGATGAATACTTCGGGCTCTTTGACCGGGAGAAGCTGACCTGCCGTTTCCCGGCAATTGTAAAGGCATTGACGGAAAACAAGCGGAGGATCGGCCATGACTGAAAGAAATGTGGAAAACAAGCTGTACGTAGGCGTCAATTATCATCCCCACGATTGGCCGGCGAGCAGATGGGAAACCGATATTCTTTTGATGCGGGAAGCAGGTTTTACCACCGTGCGCCTGGGCCATCTGTGCTGGGATTGTTTTGAACCGGAAAACGGGCGTTTTACCTTTGTCTGGTTTGACGGTGTGATGGATTTATTTGCTCAGGCGGGCATCGGTGTGGTGCTTGACCTGTCCGTTCATCCCGCCCCGGTTTGGGTGCACAGGGAATGCCCCGGCTGCACGCTTTACGGGAAAAGCGGTACGCCCGCCCCGGCAGTACGCCGTTATATGGAGGATGTGCTGGATCCAGACTATCAGCGCTATGCCCTGCGGTTTGCGCATACTTTGGCAAAGCGGTATGCCTCTCATCCGGCGCTGTTCGCCTTTGGTCTTTGCAATGAGCAAGGCGCGGGTTATCTGAATCACTCTCCCTGGGCGAAAGCGCGTTTCCAAGCCTGGCTCAAAGAAAAGTATCATTCCGTTGACATGTTGAACGCCGCTTGGGCGACCCAGCGCTGGAGCCGCCGCGTGAATGCTTTTGATGAAATAGAGCTGCCGGAGAATGAAGTGGAAAAGGGCTCCCCGGAAGCGTGGATGGATATGCGCCGCTTCTTTTCCGACGGTATCGCTCAGTTTTTAAGGAAGCTGAAGGAAACCGTCGAAGCAGCCGCGCCTGGCATTCCCCACACCTCCAACCATTATTCCGGCCATGACGGACTGGGCTTTGATTACCTCAAATATCGCCATGATTTTGTGGATTATCCCGGCATGGGCTTTTATCCCGATTATGCCGTCAATGAGAAAACCCACTACGCCCTGACCGTTTTGCAGGAGAGACGCGCAGAATTTGATAAACCTCTTTGGTGTATCGAGTTTATTTCCGGCTTGAACGGACAATACGCGGGGCCGAAGGGCAGCCTGCGGATGCTGGCTTTCCTTTCTATTTTGTATGGCGCCCAGATGATCCTGGGGTGGACTTGGCGGACGATGCTGCACGGTGAAGAGCAATTCTTCTATGGCCTGCTGGATCACGCCGGGATGCCGACACCGGCGTTTGAAGAATACCGTGAGATCGCCCGGGATTGCCGGAAGCTTTCCGCATATGGGTTTCCCAGGCGCGTATCTCCTCAGATCGCCGTGGCATTCCAGCAGGAAAACCAGTGGATCGGCCAGTACCATCCCCATCAGTTCCGTCAGCCCTACAGCGCGGCCATCATCTGCGCCCAGCGGGCGCTGTTTGAGGAAAACAGGGATTATAACATGGTTCACTTGGGCGATATGGAAAAAGAATACAAGCTGCTGATCGTTCCCGACTGCGCCATTCTGACGGAAGGCGCAGCCCGCGAGATTCGGTATTTTGTGGAAGCCGGCGGCCATGTGTGGATGACGGGATACTCCGCGATGCTGAAAGAAGATATCGGCGCGTTTGATTCGCCCCGTCCCGGTATGCTGGACGATGTGTTTGGCCTGCGGGTAGCAGGCTTTACGCGGGCGGGGGATCTGGATGAAGGAGGATATCCGCTTCCGTCCGGAACCACCATTCAGGGAAAAAACAGCCAGGTGACTGTGGATATTCAATATAGGGAGCATCTGGTTTTGACCACCGCCTCCAGCCTTGCCGTTTTCCCGGACGGCTCATGCGCCGTTGCCGTTAATGGCTACGGAAAAGGGAAAGCCTGGTATCTGGCCCCGGAGGCAAACGCCGATCTGTTGCGCTGGCTGCTTGAAGAAACAAAAGACATATTAGGTTTGTACCCACAGCCTGTCTTTCCGGCAGGCATACAAGGCCGCATCATAGGTGAAAACCGGCTATTTGTTTTGAATACGACAAATCAGCCTATCACTGTTCCATTGCCCACTCTCTGCGAAGGAGCGCTGTCCGGCACGAAATATGAGAATGAAATCTTCCTTACCCCTTACGACGGTGAACTCCTGTTATTCACAGTAGCGGAAGGGGAGAGCTTCCTGCAGTTTTGGCGGCCATAGAGTAAAATACTTACATGCTTGAAAGCACGGTTCTTTATCCCTCTTGGCACGGCAGACTCATGTCTATTTCAAAAACGTGAAAGACTGCAATTTAAATAACCTGCGGTTTTGGAAAAACTGTCCCGTCCAGCCCTCCGTCCTGTTTTCAGCGATCAGGTACAGGGCGTGGCGGCCTATGATAGGGATGGTTTTCATTTTGTACACGCCATCTCCTGTTCCGATAGGGCATACGCCAATTTCCGGGCCAATTTCCGGGTCGTCCAATCGGGCGCGGAGGCGGCATTTGACGCCCATTCCTTTTACGTTCAGCGCCAATGTCAGCCCATCCCCGGTAAAATCCTCCCCGAAGTCGAAATACTTACTCAACTTTCCCATAACGAAACGCACGAGAAAGCGAGGTGACGCCTAAAAAAGGGACCTGAAAAAAAGTACTGTTTACAAGAAAAAGGGCATCAAACTCTGGTATAATAGGGTTGCTACACCAAACCTACCGAGAGGA